>JAZSPI010000004.1:0-8870 GCA_045537395.1 Acutalibacteraceae bacterium
TTATATGTTATCTCTTAAGCATTACGCCTTCACAAATTCAAAATTATCCGGATGATTATGTCATAACGATTATAGACATTTCTATTCCGTAATAGCCCGACGTAGGTAAATCATCGGTCGTTGATGATCAACCGGAGTACATCCGGTCTTGCGTAATGTCCCACTGCATCATGCTCCATTTTGCAGGCTGCAGTCAGATTCATATCAAGCTGTGCATAAATAACAGTTTCTTCGTCCCAAACCGGTTCTGTTACATAATGGCCATATGGGTCAATTATGCAACTTCCGCCCCGACACACCATTTCCGGCAACTGATCAATAGCATCCTTTTCATTAAGGTTGGTCGGATAGGAGTCTTTTCTTACAATCATGTCCGCATTAATGAAATAGCATTTACCTTCAATTGCAATGTGCTGTATGGTTGCCTGCCACTCCGGATTATCATTTGTGTTTGGCGAAATATAGATAGTGATACCTTTCTGATAAAGGGCAACCCGTGCAAGAGGCATATAACTTTCCCAACAGATCAGACTTCCCATCGGACCCCAGGGAGACTGCGTTACAGGAAAATATCCCTCATTTGCATCGCCCCAGACTACACGTTCAGAACCGGTAGGTTTTAGTTTTCTGTGAACCTTGTATGATCCGTCAGGTTCAAAAATAACATTGCTGTTGTACAGAGTTCCGATAACTGCATCACGCTCGGAAAAGCCTATGCTTATGTATGCACCAATCTTTTTTGCAGTATCGGCAAGAATGCGAAATTCTTCTTCACCGGCCACTACAGAAGCATCATAATACCGTTTCCAGTCTTCTCTGCCTGATTCAGTTCTTTTCCCCATACTGAAACCAAAGTTCATTCCAATCGGATATCCCGGGATAAAAAGTTCGGGAAAAACAATCAAATCCGGTTTTTGAGTTGCGGCTTTTTCGATATAGTCAAGTGTCTTTTTCAATGATGCTTTTTTATCAAACAATACAGGTTCTGCCTGTACTAATGCAACTTTGCAAATACTATTGATATCCTTCATAATAAGACTCCTCCGTAAATTCTTATTTATAATACTGATTATAACACATCTGAAGACAAAATGCCACCCTTTCGGATGGCATTACGCTTCTCTGATGCTTGCACCGGCTCAGACATCGTTCTGTTTATTACCAAGTTGATAGAATGCTACTGCGGAAGCGGCAGCAACGTTCAGCGAATCAACACCGTGATACATTGGAATTTTCACGGTATAATCGCATTCGGATATGGTTTTTGCGGAAAGTCCGTCGCCCTCTGTTCCCATAATGATGGCGAGTTTCTTTTCGTCTGTCAGCCTTGGGTCACCTACAGAAAGAGAATTATCCTTAAGCGCCATGGCTACCGTTTTAAATCCGAGAGCCTTTATTTCTTGGAGACTGTCGCCCCGTAAAAACGTCCAGTCAATCTGAAACACGGTGCCCATACTGACTCTTGCGGCACGTCTGTACAGAGGATCGGAACAGCCGGGAGTGAGGATTATTGCATCCATTCCAAGCGCCGCAGCTGAGCGGATTATGGCACCCACATTGGTCGGGTTCATAACCTTATCCAGTATAACTATTCTTGTTTTGTTTTCACATATTTCTCTTACGTCAGGCAGGGGCTTTCGTTTCATAGCACACAGCATACCTCTCGTGAGTTTGAAACCTGTCAACTGCGTCAGTATATCAAATTCCGCACAAAAAACAGGAACGTCTTTTATTCTCCCGAGAATTTGCTTGCCTTCACCCTCAATATGCCTTTTTTCCATAAGACATGAGACCGGTTCATATCCTGCATTAAGAGCACGTTCAATAACCTTAGGGCTTTCTGCTATAAACAAGCCTTTTTCAGGAAACTCTCTGTTTAAGAGTTGGTTTTCGGTTAACCGTGCATATACATCCAGTTCGGGAGCAAGAAAATCTGTTATCTCTATAATTTTATTCATGTTATTCTCCATTATGTTGATATATATCAAAGTTAAAAGTGTTAGATAAATTGGAAGTTAACTGAACACTTTTGATTTATACTGAATTTGAACAAACAACTTTTACTAAAGGCTTTTTAGTTTTATACAAATACCAGGAATAGAAAACCGATGGGATTATAATAATAATCCAGCCTATATATAACTGCTCATTTGATAAATCATTTGGTAAAAATGTGTTAGTTATATTTATAATGCTATGACATATAACACAAGGTACGATATTGTTCGTTTTGTAAAAAAACATTGAGAACATTAAACCCAAAGCAGTTGCATAAACAACCTGTGCCAATGTCGCTATTGTATCCGCACCATAAAGCAAGTTAAAGATATGTATTATTCCGAAAACTGTGCTTGAAATTATAATTGCGGCTGTTGCGCTTTTATTTATTATCGCTTTCATCAGAAAACTGCGGAATAATATTTCCTCGGCAAAGCCTACTCCCAACATTTCCAAGAAGATATAAACAATTTGTTCCCGTGAATTATTGATATGTATACCATATCTCAAATTACCTAATACAATAATAATCATAGGTAAACAAAAAATCAAATTTTTATATTCAAGTTCTTTCAGATTATTGATACCGTAATATGACAGGAGTTTTTTCTTTTTCAGATAAAGAATTATTCCTATCAAAAAAACAATTCCCGTTAATGCGTTAATACTATTAGGTGTGTTTATTACAGAAGATAACTTGTTTGCCAGGTTAACTAATGCAAAATATACAGATATTGATATCACGCAAAAAACGAATTCTCTTTTATATTTATTATTTTGCATATTATTTGCACCTACAAATTCTTGTTTATCATACTGATTATAACACATCTGAAGACAAAATGCCACCCTTTCGGATGGCATTGACTCTGATAAAAATTTCAACCGGTCAGGGTTTTGGTAACTGTAAGTATGCAGGCAATGATACCCATTATAACACCTTCGGTCAGAGGCTGATGTTTTGTAAGTCGTTAAATTGAAATTTATCAGTTTTTATTTTTACAGTTTTGATATATCTGCCTCTGTTATAATATGGAACTCTGCATCTTCAAGCGCTTTTTCGGCCTCACCATTATCTTTAACTCTTAATACAACATAAGCGTGTTTTTCCGTTCGGGTCATAAATGCATAAAGATACTCCACATTTATATCTGCCTTGTCAAGCACTTTCAGCGCCTCGGTAAGTTTACCGGGTGCATCACCGATTTTAACACCTACCACATCAATTGTTTTAATCAGATAACCTTCTTCCTTAAGAACATTTTCTGCAGTAATTTCATCATTTACAATAAGTCGTAAAATACCGAGATCTTCCGTTTCTGCAATGGAAAGTGCCCGTAAATTTACATTGTTTTTTGCAAGGGTATCTGTTACGGAAACAAGTGTGCCTTTTCTGTTCTGTACAAAAACTGTTAACTGTTTAATTGCCATTTTTAAGAACTCCTTTCAGGTTTATATTAACTTACGCTTATCAATAACACGAACTGCTTTGCCTTCGCTTCTTGCGATGCTCTTGGGCGGAAGAAGATGTACCGAAGGATTGATGCCGAGCATTGTTTTCATTGCATTTGCAAGTGATTTTTCCATTGCAAGAACATCTCCGAGTTTATCTGTGAACTGTTCGGGAGACATTTCAACATTGACATCGAAGGTGTCGGTGTTTTTCTTTCTGTCAACAACAATCTGATAGTTAGGCTCATAGCCTTCCTTAAGAAGTACAGTCTCAATCTGACTCGGGAATACATTAACACCTCTGATGATAAGCATATCATCTGTTCTGCCCATAGGCTTAGCCATTTTAATAAGTGTACGGCCGCAAGAGCATTTTTTACGGGAGAGAACACAGATATCACGGGTGCGGTAGCGAAGAAGCGGGAACGCTTCTTTGTCAAGGGAAGTGAAAACAAGTTCGCCCTTGCTGCCCTCGGGAAGAACTTCACCTGTGTCCGGGTCAATAATTTCGGCATAGAAATGGTCTTCGTTTATGTGCATACCTGTCTGCTCACAGCATTCGAACGCAACGCCGGGGCCTGATGTTTCGGTAAGACCGTAAATATCGTAAGCCTTTATGCCGAGTGTAGCCTCAATACCTCTGCGCATTTCTTCCGTCCAGGGTTCTGCTCCGAAAATTCCCGCCTTAAGAGGTATATCCTCCGGCTTGTATCCCTGCTCTTTTAATGTTTCACCGATATATGCGGCATAAGAAGGTGTACAGCAGATTATGCTTGCATTCAGGTCCATCATGAACTGAATCTGACGCTCCGTGTTGCCTGAGGACATGGGAAGTGTAAGACATCCGACCTTATGAGAGCCACCGTTAAGACCGGGACCTCCTGTGAAAAGTCCGTATCCGTAAGCGACCTGACAAACATCCTTCTTTGTACCGCCCACAGCAACTATTGCACGGGCACAGCAGTCTTCCCAAAGGTCAATATCATTCTGTGTGTAGAAAGCAACTACGCGGCGGCCTGTTGTGCCTGAAGTGGACTGAATACGCACACAGTCATCAAGAGGCTTTGCAAGAAGACCGTAGGGATAAGCGTCGCGTAAATCTGCCTTTGTGAGGAAGGGAAGTTTGTGTAAATCTTCGATTCCGCGGATGTCGTCAGGCGTTACACCTTTTTCATCCATAAGGTTTCGGTAATAGGGTACATTTTCATAAACGTGTTTTACCTGCTTTACCAGTTTTTCCGATTGAAGAACTTTCATCTCCTCGTGTGACATTGTTTCGATTTCTTTCTGATAGTAGTTTTGTGCCATTTTTATCACCCTTTCTGTTTTTTGTGTCTGAGTTTCTTTCAGACGTTTTTTGGTACAAGACCTTCGGAGTGTGAAAAGGGCAAACAAAAACGCCCTCCGCATTCCGATAAAGAATACAGAGGACGAGAAAATCGATAATCCCGTGGTACCACCTCAGTTCGCCATCATCTCACGGTGACAGCCTTATCAGGTACTGACATACCCTAGTTCTGTGACGGGAACTCCCGTTGCATCCTACTAAAGATTTCTCTTATTCAGTGCACTGCTAACAGAATGAATTCGAGAAGGACTCCCTCTTTGCCTCGCACCAACCGGCAACTCTCTCCAGATTCTTTCCAACCTACTGGTTTCTGCTCAACGCATTTAAGTGTAAACAACTACCTATTGGATTGCTGTTTATGTTAGCATTATATTCCTGCATTTTTCAAATGTCAATAGTTTTTTGAAAAAAATTAAAATTCACAAATTCTTATTTATCCGGTTGATTATGTCATAACGATTACTGATATTTCAACCGAAAGCATGAAAATGCCCCTGACTTTTGCGGTCAGGGGTGCTTTTCCTTAAAGTGACAAAAGTCACTGAAAAAGTATGAATTATCATTTATAATTAAGCCACAATAAAAAAGAAAAGAGGTAGAAAACTATGTTAAAGAAATTAAATTCAGATAACTTCAGAAACGAAATCCTTGACAGAAACGGCGTCGCTCTTGTCGACTTTTATGCCGACTGGTGCGGACCCTGTCAGATGCTCTCTCCCGTAATTGATGAGATTGCAAATGAAAGAGCCGATATTGCAGTAGGTAAAGTCAATGTTGACGATGAGAGCGAACTTGCATTAGAATACGGTGTAATGAGTATCCCTACGCTCTTAGTATTTGAAAACGGAAAGGAAAAGGTAAGACTTGTAGGCGTAAAACCGAAAGAGGAAATTCTTGCCGAACTTAAATAACTTTAGTTACGGGATGTTGTTAAAGGGCAATATCCCGTAGTTTCTTTTTGTCAAGAATGTTTATACCCTTTCGTGTAACCTCAACCACACCGTCAGAGGCAAGGTGGCGAAGCAGTCTTGTCACAACCTCTCTTGCCGTACCGAGATGACGTGCAATCTGTTCGTGGGTCATCGAAATAAAATCTTCCCCCACGGCATTGCACTCATCAAGCAAGAAAATCGCAAGGCGCTTATCCATACTCATAAAAACTATCTGCTGCATTATCCACATAACATCTGAAAACCTCTGCACCGCAGTTTCAAGTGCGAAGTTTTTCACTTCGAGATTCCTTTCGCTGACATTGTTGAAGGCGTGACCGCTTATCATATAACAGTCGCTCGGAACCTCTGCGTCAATATAGATATCGAAGGTGATGCTGTTCAGAACACAAGACGCAGAAAGCATACAGATGTCACCCACGCCGAGACGGTAAAGGGTAATTTCCTTACCCTCGTCGGAGAGCATATATAAACGAAGTTTACCGCTTTTGACAATGTAAAGTCCCGTACATTCAGTGTTATCGTGAACGGGCTGCTCCTTTTCAAAATGCTCAAGTGACGAGTGCCGACAAAGATATTCTTTGTCATCATCACTTAATTTATCCCAAAAGGGAAAGTACTGTTTAAAAACATCGTTGCATTTACCTTTTTCGGACATAGTGTCACCTTCTTAAAATCGGGATTTACATATTTATAAACTTTAGTAGTTTTTCTGTATATTGTTCGGAATGATTAATGCTGAAATCTCCATGATAATAATTCTTCATTACTTCCAATCTTGCCGTCGGTAAACAATCGGTAATCTTTTGAACTGATTTCTTCATAACAGACTGTTCCTTGCTTCCTACCAGGACAAGTGCTTTAGCCTCGCAATCAGCAAGTGTATCTTTAACTCTGTAATTGGAATTTGCCATCAAAAATGCAATCATATCTTCCTTTGAAATATTGACCGTATCCGCAAAATAGTCCTCAAAAAGTTCCTCTTTGATGTGCAGTGCCTTGAATTGCAGTTTGGCAAACCACATCTTTTTTATAAGCGGATAGCACATATCATACGCCGGTCTAATTAGCACCGCAGTCAACCTCATAGGCAATACCAAAGCACTTTCAATAATTGCAAACTCGCAAATATTATTTCTCTGTGAAAGCATTTCCACAAGCACCTGCCCTCCGAGGGACAACCCGCCAATCAATAAAACATGACCTGCGAAATTCTCATCGAGATAAGTGATGATTTCCTTGGCATTATCTTCTATTGAAGAAAAAGGAGCATCACTTCCGGAGTGCCCGTTCAATATTGGCATAACAATGTGAAAACGGTCGGCAAGTCTTTCTGCAACTTCTTTATAATTCCACCAAGACAAACCGCCACCGTGAAGTAAAATGATAACATCCTTATTGCCTTTACCGTACTCGACAGTTTTCATATATTGTTGCACCACCTTCTACTAAAGAAATTCTACAAATTGAAAGTTGTCTGTTTCATTTTAACCTTCAATTATTTTTATCCTCGTCCATCTTCTTTCTGTTTTCGCACTGTATTTCAATGTATATGTTGCAATACCACCAATGATAGCATTTTGTATTTCTGAAACTTCCTTTGCTATCTGTTCTTTGTCTGCATACCATCCTAAAAAAGTGGTTGGTTCTCCCCAAAAAGATGATATGCCGTTACTAACCCCAAAGAGAGCGTATTGCGGTGAAGATTTGCCATTGGACATTTTTTCGGAAGACAAAACCTTATTGCAAGTTACTATTACATTCTCGTGCGGCGATGTTATGATGATTGTTCCTGTTACATTCATATTATTGGAATCAGACTCTTGTGCAATTTCTGTTGACATTAAGTTATCCAAAGAAATATTCAATTTACTTGAAAGTAACAGCAACTTTTCTACTTCTGGATATCCAATTCCCAGTTCCCATTTTGAGATTGCCTGACGACTCACATCAAGTATCTCAGCCAACTCCTCCTGCGATAGTTGTTTTTCTTTTCTTAGTTGTTTTAGATTATCTGCAAAACTCATACAATTCACCTCCTATCCATAACCAATTATAGGTTATTAACGCAGGGAAAATCTACCAACTTATATTTGCACTTTGGCAACTTGAAGTTGCCAAATCATATTGTTACGTAATTCCTCATCGTCTGTTTTATAAATTCTTATTTACGAAACTAATTATACCATATTAAAAAACAAAATGCCACCCTTTCGGATGGCATAAATTTCTTAATGTACCAATAACTAATAAAAACATATACAGAACTCTATTTAAGCAAAAAAATCGAGTATTCACAAGTCAAATCCCTTATGAATACTCGAAATGGTGCACCTGACACTTTCAAATCCGAACCCAATGCCGACTTTTCGAGGTCGGCAAAGGTTATGGTTTCAGTACCGTCTTTAAAGTTGA
Organism: Acutalibacteraceae bacterium; assembly: GCA_045537395.1. Classification (GTDB taxonomy): domain Bacteria; phylum Bacillota; class Clostridia; order Oscillospirales; family Acutalibacteraceae; genus UBA6857. The sequence continues at coordinate 8,164 of JAZSPI010000004.1, forward strand.
AGGTAATTACCATTTTGTCTTCAAATAGGAATACTGAGTTTACAAAGTTATTGATTAAGGTTCTTCTGTGGTCAAGCTTCTTAGGATTGAGCTTACGGAACTTGTAGAACCAATATAAAATTTCTTCACGGGTAAGCTTTGGTCTTGACATTTCTTCTTTCATAATCCTGATGGAAAGCTCACTCTTTTCAGCTTCAAGCTCTTCCATACGCTCTTTGGTAGTTGGTGTGATAATACCTTTCTCCATAGCAGTAATGAGATTGTTGATTGCCGTCAGAGTCAGTGCGTATTGCTTTTGCAGTATGGGGAGAACAGTGCTTTCCTTATTAAAGGTTTCAAGAGCTTGGTCAGTTAAAAATTCAATAGTTTCATCATTCATAATGAGCCTGCGGATGCTGTCAACAACAATATCTTCAATCCAAGCCTTTTTAACTGTTTTCTTGTCACAGCCTTTGTGATTCTTCACACTTACACATTTGTAGTATCGGTGTACAAATTTTGTTCTGCTTGTGCCGCTTTCACCTACCATAAGACACTGACACTTGCCGCAATAGAGCTTTGTAGTAAGAAGATATTCATCTTCCGCTTTGTGCTTTGCAGGGGCTTTCTTATTCTGCTTCATTTTTTCCTGTACCAATTCAAACAACTCCTTATCAACTATTGCGGGAATTCCTCCCGGTGTAATAACATCTTTAAATTTGTATTCA
>JAZSPI010000049.1:0-10505 GCA_045537395.1 Acutalibacteraceae bacterium
TCGAGCCGCTTGGGCTCTTACTTTGCTCTCGCGGCGGCAAAGTAAGCAAAGCCCCGCTTTTTTTGACGGGAAAAGATAGTGCATTTCGGTTAAGTACTGCCTACAATAAGAGTTAGTTTTTATTGGACAGTTCTAAAACAAGTACTTTCCCTTTGGGGCGACCCGTGGCAGGGTCGCAGACAGGAAACTGCCGTTCTACATTAATGTATTTATATATTTAACTTGCCTTCTTTAGCAGTGTTTCTGTCTTTTTACCTTTCAGTACCTCCTTACAAAACGTCCTACAAGGGGTTGCCCCGTGGCAGGGGCAAAGACAGCCGGTAAGATTTTATCTTTATTGAAAGGTTATCTTTTTATGTTCATATAATCAAAAGCACGGAGTTGCTTTCCTTATCACGCTTTCCCCCACGTTATCCGATTTGTTTTTGTAGGAATACTCATCTATTTGCAGGACGCGGGAACGACGTGGACATAAAACGGAACTACGGGAAAGCCCAATGGAAAATGAAGTTAAACTATTTGTACCTACGGTGCGAAATCTAATTTTTCGGTAATGCTGTCTGTATAGAATATCAATACGGCAACTAAGGTTGAACTATAAATCAATATATCAAATCTAGTTCCGAAAAATTCGTACTTTCGCATCCGATGAGTCATATATTCACAGTATCCGAAAAGCGGTTTTGGTGACTTTTGCCAAGCACAAAAGTCACTCAGCGAAGCGTATCTACCTTTCTTTTTCCTTTAAACATAAAAAGCAATCGGCGTAGAGACGATTGCCCGCTACCTTTTGGTTTAATCGGAAAAGCACAAACAAAATAAAAGCATTGCAAAAGAGAATATTACCGTCTTTTACAATGCTTTTGTTCAAAATCTTTTTTTGGGGATGTTAAACTTTTACACATCCCTATTTTATTATGTATAAGATTTATGCTCTTGCAACCATTTCTCCGTAAAGTTCTTTTTCTTCTTTTATGAACTGCTCGATTGCTTCAACGGTGGGCATAGCCGCACTGCAGGAGTGAGCAGAAATAAGCATGGATGCTGATGCTGTTCCGAACTCAAGGGCATCAATCATTTCGTATCCGTCAAGAAGGCAACGTATAAATGCACTTGCATAGCCGTCACCGCCGCCGAAGCCTTTCATAGCCTTTACAGGGAAGGGTTTGATGGAATAACTCTTACCGTCATTGGTGTATGCAGTTGAGCCGTCTTTGCCGTGTTTGATAATTACAATCTTTGCACCGTAAGAGTGCCAGAGTTTTGCGCTTTCTTCGTCTGAAGAGCAAACACCCGTGATGGCTTCGGTAAGGTCATATTCTTCTCTTGAGCCAAGGATAATATCTGCGTTGCGTGCCACCATCTGGTAGTAGACAGAAATTTCATCCTTGTTTTGCCAGGTGTATGCACGGTAGTCAATGTCAAAGATAACAACAACGCCGTTTTTCTTTGCAAGCATCATCGCTTTGAGCGCCGCATCTCTGGAAGGACTCTTGGAAAGTGCAGTACCGGAAATAACAATTGCTTTTGCGGAAGCGACATATTCCTCTTTTACTTCTTCGGGTTCAAGCATAAGATCGGCAATAGAGTCGCGGTACATAAGGATTGAACTTTCGGTGGGACTTTTGATTTCCGTGAAAGTGAGGCCTAATTTTTCGCCGTTTTTTGCTCTGTAAATATTTGAGGTATCAATGCCGTCTTTGTTGAAATAGTCGATAACAAAATCACCGTGCTGGTCGTCGGAAACCTTTCCGATGAAACCTACTTTTTTGCCAAGTCTTGCAAGACCTACGGCAATGTTTGCAGGTGAACCGCCGACATATTTGTTGAAGTTACAACTTTCAGAAAGAGGTCTGTTCATATCGGTAGGGTTGAAGTCAATGGCAACTCTTCCTATGGGGATAACATCAAGGGGTTTGCTCTGGTCAAATTCAACATATTTCATAAAAGTACTTCCTTTCGACTTTTTATTATGCTTTATTTTGCGAGTGAAAAATTTCTATGTGCTTCTTTGCATTTTCATAAGCACCTTCAATTTCTTTCTGATGAAGGTCATAGTAGCCTTTGATTTCGCCTTTTTTGTAGGCTTCTCTGACTTTTGTTTCGCAAGAAGCGAAGGTTGCAGTTGCGATGTTGATTTTCTTTATTCCTTTTTGATGACACTTTATAAAGTCTTCGGGTTCAATTCCCGTTCCGCCGTGGAGAACAAGAGGAACATCAACTGTCTGTGCTACCTGTTCGAGAATATCAAAACGAAGTTCAGGGGCTTCTTTGTAAAAACCGTGGGCGTTACCTATGGCAATGGCAAGAGCATCAACGTTTGTCTTTTCGTAAAATTCTTTTGCCTGTGCAGGTGAAGTGCAGCGCATGGCAATATCAACACTTCCGTCCTCACTGCCGCCGACACAACCGATTTCCGCTTCCGTTGCGGCACCGTATTTTTCTGCCAGGGCAACTACATCTTTTGTTTTTGCCACATTCTCTTCAAAGGGGAGGTGTGAGCCGTCAAACATTACGGAGGTGAAGCCGAGGTCGAGTGCTTTCTTTATGCAGGAAACGGTGGTGCCGTGGTCAAGGTGAACGGCAACGGGAACAGTAGCATTTTTTGCTGCTGCAATCATACAGGGACCTATTATTTCAAGAGGCGAATGATTCAGTCTTACTTCTGCAATCTGCAGAATGATTGGCGAACGCATTTCTTCGGCGGCTTTGACTACCCCAAGAATCATTTCCATATTAGCAATGGAGAACGAACCTACTGCGTAGGAACCTTCCTGTGCGCTTTTCAAAAGAGTTTTCATATTTACAAGCATATATTAAATCTCCTTATTCTATGGATTTGAGCGATTCTACCATATCGACTTTCTTGAGTTTGTGATGAAGGACAAAGTTTACCATCATCGAGAAAGCAAAGGACAAAGCAATCGCGTAGACGAAACTCATAAATGATATGTTTCTTACGAAGGTGATGATATCTACTTCGGCAACATTCAGAATAAGCCTGTGAACAATTACTCCCCAGAAAAGGCCTTCAAGTGTGCCGATGATTGTCAGAATAACATTCTCTCTGAAAATATAAGCGGAAACTTCCAGGTCGTCAAAGCCGAGAACTTTTATTGTGGCAATTTCACGTATTCTTTCAGTTATATTGATTACAGAAAGGTTATAAAGAACTATGAAAGCCAGAAGCCCCGCACAGACGATAAGAATGATAACAATATAGTTTATTGAATTCATAATGTTCTGGAAGGAATTCTGTATCTGGTTTGTATAAGCGACTGCACTGATATCATACTCGCTCATAAGATCTTTTGCAAGAAGATTTTTTTGTTCCTGTTCCATATCGTCAAAAGCAAGGTTAGCTGAGACATAGTTATAGAGAGGATTGATGCCGAAGACAGCCTTGTAAAGGTCCTTGGTAAGATAGACATAATGGAAACAATAATTTTCTGCAATTGCGGCTACGGGAACCTTAAGAGTGTAACCGTCTTTTAACATTATATCGATGTTGTCTCCGGGAGAAATGTCAAGGTCTTTTGCAAGTTTATCGGTTATAACGGCGCCTGTTGACTGTAAGCGTAAAGGTTCTCCGGTTTTGGCGTCGTTGAGAGCGATATAACTGCTTATTGCGGAAGCATCTTCGGGGACAAGCATATAAACTTCCATCGGAGTGTCTTTCTTTTCACTTGTGGCATCGAATACTTCCATATATTCAAGCATAGCCGAATTTATAGCCGGTTGATTTTTGATAAACTCATAACCTTCACAGGGTGCAACCGTTGTATCGTAGGAGCCGTTAAGAACCACTTGCATATCATATCTCCAGATTTTATCCGCATCGTTAAACTGACGGTTCATAATCTGATGAATCGAGTCGTTAAGACCGAAAGCGGCAAGCAGCAGTGCTGTGCATCCGAGAACACCGCCTGTAGCCATAATGAACCTTTTAAGGTTACGGAAAACATTTCTGAATGTAACTTTCCATGTGAAATTAAGTCTTGACCATATGGCGGGGATTTTTTCAAGAAGAACTCTTTTGCCGCCTTTAGGTGCCTTGGGCCTCATAAGTGTTGAGGGGACAACCTTAAGGCTGTTATAGCAGGTATAGTAAGTAACGCCGACGGTTGATATAATTGAAATGAGAATTGCAGGTACCGCGAAAGAAAAACGATATTTAATGACCATTTCGGGTAAATCGTAAAGAATGCCGAAAGCGGTATGGGCAAGAGTCGGGAACAACGCGAAGCCCATAAACGAACCCGCCACACTGCCTACAGTTGAAGCAAGAGCAGCGTAGACAAGATATTTTACTATAATCTCAGTATCGGTAAAGCCAAGGGCTTTGAAGGTGCCGAGTCTTGTTCTGTCTTCTTCTATCATTCGTGCCATAGTGTTAAGACACATAAGAGCCGCAACAATGAAAAAGAACCAGGGGAAAACGATTGCAATAGCAGCGGTACGGTTTGCTGTTTGACCGTATTCATCAAAACCTAAAAGGCAGGTGTTTCTGTCATTTACATACCATTTTGCATTGTCGAGACCTAAAAGGAAATCTTTTGCAGCATCAAGTTGGTTCTTTGCGCTTTCCAGTTCTGAGTTTGCCTGAAGTTTTGCTTGTTCAAACTCTTCTTTTGCCGTAGGTGCCTTGTCTTTTGCAATAATAAGGTTGGTTTCAAAGGTGTTAATCTGATTCTTCATATCGCTCAGCTGAGAGAGAACCTCAAGTTCACTCAGTTGTATGTCGTAACCTGCGGCAGTAAGTTGGTTTTCGGCTTCCTGAAGTTGAATCTGTGCCTGTTCTAATTTTGCCTGTGCCTGCTGAAGTTTAACTACCAGTTCTTCTGCCTTGTCAAGTTGTGCTTTCTTTTCGGCAAGGGTGGTCTGTGCTGCACTGAGTTCCTGCTTTGAAGCGGAAAGTCTGGCTTCAAAAGACTGAAGTTGCGGTTCCATATACGCCATCATTTCCTCGGCAGTACCTACAGCGGTAAGAGAATTGATGGAAGAGAGAATGTTGTCTACCTCCTGGCCTACAAGCCCCGACTGCTCAAAGCGGTTTATAATGTCACCTACGGTATCCGCCTGGGTGGCATCGAACTGATCCATGGCAGAACGGGTGGTGACAACAAGCTGTTCAAGGTATTCTACAGTAGCAAGCATAGTGTCAACCTGCAATTTTGCAGTATTATATTCGGTTTTTGACGTCGTGAGGTTTATGTCTGCATTGGCAAACTTGTCAATGGTTTTCTTGGCTTCATTATACTCGTCACGTTTGTTTTCCCATAGTGTATATTGGGTGGAGTGTTCAAGTTTACCCGAGTCAAGAGCGTTTTTTGCTTCGGTTGCCTTGGCGTTGTATTCCTGTTTATATTGAAGAAGAAGAGCATCGCCGTTCTGTGCCATATCAAGAATCTGATTTACCTGTTCTTCTGCATTGGAAAGTTGCTGCTCTATATCTGCTTTAGTCTGAGCGTATTCGGTTTCACTTTCGGTAACAAGGGAAGTGTATTCGGATTTAAGCGAAGCGATTCTCGGCTCTAAAAGTTCAGAGGAGATTTTTTGGATATAATCCTTGTACGGTGTTATAAAATCAGTGTACTCTTCTGAGAAAGGATCGTATTTTTCGCTGCCTGCGACCTTTATAGAGATTGAAGAATAGTATTCATTGAGGAAGTTTTCCGAAGGCAGATAAATGAAAGTTCCGAGTTTACCTGTACCAACGGTGGTGTTGCCTCTGTCGTAGGAAATATAAAGAGGTGAACGGATGATTCCTACTATGGTGTATTCTTTGCTCTGAAGGGAAGATGAGATATCCGTAGAGGCACCTTCGATGGTGACAACGGAACCTATTTTAAATTCTTCCGGAGTGGAAAGAATACTGCTGTCGACCAGACATTGGTTAGAAGAAGTTGGCCAACTTCCGTCTACAAGTTGAGGACGGTTCATATAGAGAGGGTCATCTGTACCGTTTGCATTAGCATAGACTTTGTTTATGTCAAGGCTGTATGCGCGTACTGTCATTTCCGAACCGTCGATATCATTTACAGGTTCACCGTTTACTTTTACAATGCCGTCAACAAATTTTTCCCCGGCAACACTTTCGACTCCTGTGACAGAACCGATGATTGCAAGGTCATTTTCTGTCAGGCCTGCCGTGGAAACAATCTGAATATCCATAGTGTTGCAGTCTTCCACGTATTTTCTTGCCGTATCATACATGTTCGGAGCAATTGCATTCATGCCGGCGAAGAAACTGACACCCAGAGCAACTATGGAGATAATTGAAATGAATCTTGAATAAGATCTTTCAATAGTCCGACGTGTGTCGGTTATAAGAACTGTATTTATCTTCTTTTTCATCTTGTTTATCTTTCCTTACCATTCAAGCTTTTCAACGGGGATGGGGCGGTCGTTGACTGCTATTTGTATAACTTTGCCCGAACGCATGGTTATAATTCTGTCTGCCATTGCTGCAAGAGCCTGGTTATGAGAAATTACAACAACGGTTGTCCCTGTTTCTTTACACTGTCTGTGTATAAGAGAAAGAATCTGTTTGCTTGTGCGGTAGTCGAGAGCACCTGTAGGTTCGTCGCAAAGAAGGATTTTCGGATTCTTTGCAAGAGCCCGGGCGATGGAAACTCTTTGCTGTTCACCGCCTGAAAGCTGAGACGGGAAATTGTCAAGTCTTTCTTTAAGTCCCACTTTTGCAAGAATTTTTTCCGGTTTTACGGGCTTTTTACACATCTGGGTTGCAAGTTCAACATTTTCAAGAGCCGTGAGATTGGGAACAAGGTTATAAAACTGAAAGATGAATCCCACTTCATAACGGCGGTAATCAACAAGTTCGCTTTTTGAAAGAGAAGTGATGGGTTTGCCTGCTACACGCACTTTTCCGTCGTCGCAACTGTCCATACCACCCAGAATATTAAGTATGGTAGATTTACCGGCACCGCTGGTACCTACGATAAGACAGAACTCGCCTTTTTCGATGGAAAAACTCACACCGTTAACGGCGGGGATGACAATTTCACCTGTCTGATATCTTCTGTAAACGTTTTCAAATTCTATGAAACTCATTTTTATCACCTGAATTCTTTCCTGTTCCTGATTTTTAGGAGCGTTGTATTTTTATATAAGATTTTATTTGAGAGACTTTTCTGAAACATCTCTTGATTCAATGAGTATATTTGTGTCTTTTTCGCAAATTGTAATTGTGCATTTGTTTTTGCTGTTGTTGTCATATTGCTGATAATACAGACAGTAAAGACCTATGGCTTTGAAAAATTCGTCTTTGTTTTCTTCTTCGTCATATTTTTCCTTATCTACTGTAAAAATAACTTCGCTGAAATCGCTGTTGTATTTGGCAAGGTCAAGCAGGAAAGGATATTCGCCCGAATCCAGTATATGACCGATACCACTTACGGTTTCCATTCCGATCGTGGTGAGAATAAGTTTGTAGGAATACTCACGCATTTCTATTTTTACAAAATTTTCGCCTTTTTTCTCTATTGAGTAATACCCGTTTTTTTCAGCAAAAGCCTCAAGGTTGTTTTCATAATCTTTGCCTACAAATTCTATGGGCAGAGTTACTTTTACGGTTTTGTCAAAAGAAGGAGAGAAAAAGGGCTTCTTTGTGGTTTCGGGTTCAAGGTTAACGGTTATAGGTTCTTTCTGAGAAGGCGCATCGGTTTTGTCTTTTCCTGTGAACGTAAAAACGCAGATCAAAACAACGACGATAACGGCTGCGATTGCAATGATTTTCTTTTTCATTTATGTATTCTCCTTTTGGATTGTCATGAATAATGCTGTTAACTGCACGGCGGAATTTTATTGTATTATACCGCACTATATAAACAGTTTGTCTTTATCAATATATTATTGTAACACAAACATACCTTAAATTCCATATTTACAGATAAAAATTAACACAATATTTATGTCGAAAATAAGAGGAAAGAGCACTCTCTGTAAAATTCGACAAAATTGACGATAAAAAAGTGCAATCTATATGTAAAAAAACAATAGACTTTTGAGAAAAAATCTGTTAAAATCTATTGTTGAAACAGGGAAAGGGATATTCTATTCTTTTTCGCTGTAAACTTAAACCAACAAATTATTTTTTAGGAGGAGATTCCAATGAGCAAAAAATGGGTATACCTTTTCAAAGAAGGTAACGGCAGCATGAGAGAACTTCTCGGCGGTAAAGGTGCTAACCTTGCTGAGATGACAAACCTTGGCCTTCCCGTTCCTCAGGGCTTCACAATCACAACAGAAGCCTGCACACAGTATTATGAAGATGGCCGTAAGATCAACGACGAAATCGTTGCTGAAATTATGGAAAACATCGAAAAGATGGAAGAAATCACAGGCAAAAAGTTCGGCGACCTCGAAAAGCCCCTTCTTGTATCAGTTCGTTCAGGCGCACGTGCTTCAATGCCCGGTATGATGGATACAATTCTTAACCTCGGTCTTAACGAAGACGTTGTTAAGGTTATGGCTGAAAAGTCAGGCAACGAAAGATGGGCATATGACTGCTACAGAAGATTCATTCAGATGTATTCTGACGTTGTTATGGAAGTTGGTAAGAAATACTTCGAAGAACTTATCGACGAAATGAAGGCTGACAGAGGTGTGACACAGGATACAGAACTCACAGCTGCTGACCTTAAAGAACTCGCAGAACAGTTCAAGGCTGAATACAAAGCAAAGATCGGCGAAGATTTCCCCACAGATCCCAAAGAACAGCTTATGGGCGCTGTTAAGGCAGTTTTCCGTTCATGGGACAACCCCCGTGCAAACGTTTATCGCCGTGACAACGATATTCCCTACTCATGGGGTACTGCCGTTAACGTTCAGGCAATGGCATTCGGTAACATGGGTGAAGATTGCGGTACAGGTGTTGCTTTCACACGTGACCCCGCAACAGGTGAAAAGAAACTTATGGGTGAATTCCTTACAAACGCACAGGGTGAAGACGTTGTTGCCGGCGTAAGAACACCGATGCCCATCGCACAGATGGCTGAAAAGTTCCCCGCTGCTTACAAGCAGTTCACAGAAGTTTGTCAGCTTCTCGAAAACCACTACCACGATATGCAGGATATGGAATTTACCGTTGAAAACGAAAAACTCTATATGCTCCAGACCCGTAACGGTAAGAGAACTGCTCAGGCTGCTCTCAAGATCGCTTGCGACCTTGTTGACGAAGGCATGAAGACAGAAGAAGAAGCAGTTGCAATGATCGATCCCAGATACCTTGATACTCTTCTTCTTCCCCAGTTCGACCAGAAAGCCCTTAAGCCTGCTACTCCCATCGGTAAGGGTCTCGGTGCATCTCCCGGTGCTGCTTGCGGTAAGGTAGTATTCACAGCTGAAGATGCAGAAAGTTGGAACGCAAGAGGCGAAAAGGTTATTCTTGTTCGTCTTGAAACATCTCCCGAAGATATCACAGGTATGAAGGCTTCTCAGGGTATCCTCACTGTTCGTGGCGGTATGACATCACACGCAGCCGTTGTTGCACGTGGTATGGGTACTTGCTGTGTATCAGGTTGCCAGGAAATTGCTATGGACGAAGAAAACAAGAAGTTCGTTCTTGCAGGCAAGACTTTCGTTGAAGGCTCAGAAATTTCAATCGACGGCTCAACAGGTAACATCTACGACGGTATCATTCCCACAGTAGATGCTCAGATCGCAGGTGAATTCGGCCGCATCATGGCTTGGGCTGACAAATACAGAACACTTAAGGTAAGAACAAACGCAGATACACCTGCTGACGCTAAGAAGGCAGTTGAACTCGGTGCAGAAGGTATCGGCCTTTGCCGTACAGAGCACATGTTCTTTGAAGCAGACAGAATCGCAGCATTCCGTGAAATGATCTGCTCCGATACAGTTGAAGAAAGAGAAGAAGCTCTTGCTAAGATTCTTCCCATGCAGCAGGGCGACTTCGAAGCACTCTACGAAGCACTTGAAGGTAACCCCGTTACCATCCGTTTCCTTGATCCTCCTCTCCACGAATTCGTTCCTACAGAGGAAGCAGACATCGAAGCACTTGCAGCAGCACAGGGCAAGAGTGTTGAAACAATCAAGAACATCATCGCTTCTCTCCACGAATTCAACCCCATGATGGGTCACCGTGGTTGCCGTCTTGCAGTAACATATCCTGAAATTGCAAAGATGCAGACAGCAGCAGTTATCCGTGCAGCTATCAACGTAAGCAAGGCACATCCCGACTGGAACATCGTTCCCGAAATCATGATTCCCCTTATCGGCGACGTTAAGGACCTCAAGTTCGTAAAGAAGGTTGTTGTTGAAACAGCTGACGCAGAAATCGCAGCAGCAGGTTCAGACCTCAAGTACGAAGTTGGTACAATGATTGAAATCCCCAGAGCTGCTCTTACATCTGACGATATCGCTAAGGAAGCTGAATTCTTCTGCTTCGGTACTAACGACTTAACACAGATGACATACGGCTTCTCCCGTGACGATGCAGGTAAATTCTTAGACGCTTACTA
>JAZSPI010000088.1:0-9791 GCA_045537395.1 Acutalibacteraceae bacterium
CTACGATCCGACTTCATCAGTGTTGCCTGCTGTCTCTGTGGGAGTTGTGAATCCGGGAGGAAGAATTACAGGAACAGAGGGAGCCTGAGATGTAGCAGGAGTCTCGTCGGGAGTTGTGGGAGCTACTGTTGTAGCAGGAGCCTCTGTGGGCTCTGTTGCTGCAGGAGCAGATGTAGCAGGAGCCTCTGTGGGCTCTGTAACTACAGGAGCAACTGTTGTTGCGGGAGCCTCTGTGGGTTCTGTAACTACAGGAGCAACTGTTGTTGCGGGAGCCTGTGTAGCAATAGGCGCTGCAGGAGTTGTTGCAGGGGCCTGTGTAGCAATAGGATCTGCAACTGTTGTTGCAGGAGCATCTGTTGCAGGAGCATCAGTAGCAGGTGCTTCTGTAGGAGCAGCTGTGGGTGCTTCTGTGGGAGCAGCTGTGGGAGCCTGTGTAGGAGCAGCTGTAGGTGCCTGTGTGGGAGCAGGAGCAACTACCTGAGCTGAACCGGCGCTGCCACCGTTAACATTAACGTTGATGCCGCTTTCGGAACCGATGTTGATGTTGATGCCTTTTGTTGCGCCAAGTCCGAAGCCTGCTAAGAAAACGATAAGGGCTACAAGAACGATAGCAACAACCTTAATTTCTTTTTTCATGGTTATTAAACCCCTTTCAAAAATTGCGTTTACACGCTTGTTTTAAGTAATAATGGCTCGTCTTGGTCAAATCAACACGTAGTCATTTACTCTATAAAGTTACATTATTTTTGTAAAAAAGTCAAGTCTTTTTTAACCTTTTTAATTTAAAGATTTAAACAAATCTGCCACTTTGTTCTTTTTGCCGAAAAAGCAGAAGAATTTGTATCTATTTTGCACAAAGAGATTTTATCTTTCTTCTCTGAAATAAGGAAGACCGAGAGCCTGTGGCGGCTGGTTTTCCTTACGGTCGCGGATACTTGTGAAAATAAGCACTATAACCGTTACCACATAGGGAAGCATTTTAAAAATTTCTTTACTCGCGAAACTTACACCTGTGATATAACTGCTGGCGATATAAAGAGCACCGAAAATTACAGAACCGAAGACAGCAAGGTGAGGTTTCCAGACTGTAAAGATAACAAGGGCAATTGTCAGCCAGCCGATAGCATCAATGCAATATTCCCAGTTACCGTTAAGGTAGTCCATTATAAATGACAGTCCGCCGAGACCTGCGACAGCACAACCGATGCAGGTGGAAGCATATCTGTATCGCGAAACATTTATACCTGCCGCATCAGCCGTAGCAGGGTTTTCACCTACGGCACGAAGATTAAGACCTATTCTTGTCTTATTAAGAACAAAGGCGGAAACCAGTGCAATGATTATAGCAAGATAAATAAGTATACCGTGTGAGAAAAAGATTTCCCCGAAAGCACCAAGATCATCTGCAAAGGGAAGTGAAGTTGTGAAATAACGGCTGCCTTTGCTGTAAATTGCTCCTGTTTCAGCAATCATATAATCGGAAATGCCCACACCGAAAGTTGTCAAAGCAAGACCTGTGACATTCTGATTTGCGCGGAGAGTAACGGTGAGAAAACTGAAAATAAATCCCATAATCGCACCACCGATAAGAGTTGCAAAAATCGGAATGAAAACTGCAAGAAGATAATTCGCATTTTGTTTTGCCGCTGTGAGATAAAGATATTCGGCAAAACATCCGCAGGAAGCACCTACGCACATAACTCCGGGAATACCAAGGTTAAGATGTCCCGATTTTTCGGTAATTGTTTCACCTGTAGAGCCGAAAAGGAAGGTCATGCCGAGTCTTATTGAACTTACAAGAAACGCTAACATCAGTCATTCTCCTTTCTGCCTTTGGAAACAAGTATTTTATACTGAAGGAAAAATTCACATCCGATTATAAAGAAGAGGATTATGCCCGTAACAATATCGGAAATAGCCACAGGAAGACGGAAGTCCGTGGAAATCTGACCTGCACCCTTTTCTAGGAATACGATAAGGAAAGACGTCATAACCATATAAACAGGATTGAACTTTGCAAGCCAGGAAACCATAATCGCCGTAAATCCTCTGCCTCCTGCAGTAGTTGTACTTATTGTATGGTTTGTACCGCCGACAAGAATAAGACCTGCTATACCGCAGAGAGCACCGGAAACCACAAGCGTTCTCATTATTACCTTGCGCACGTTGATACCTATGTATCTCGCCGTGTTTTCACTTTCACCTACTACGGAGATTTCATAGCCGTGTTTTGTCTTTTTAAGATAGATATATACCAAAACAGTAAGAACTGCCACGGTAATTATATTAAGAAGATAGGGCTGATTGAAAATAACCGGCAAACCGTGTTCAGGCATAGGAGTAAGGATACCCGATCCGCTTTTAACGAAATATTTGAGGAAGAATGCCACAAGTTGAATTGCCACATAGTTCATCATAAGCGTAAATAGTGTTTCATTGGTGTTCCACATTGCCTTAAAGAAAGCGGGAATAATTGCCCAGATAATACCGGCAAGAACAGATGCGGCAATCATTACAATAAGAAGCATCGGATAAGGGAGACTGTCGCCAAGGAACATCATAACCGAAACCGTGGCAAGTCCGCCCACAAGAACCTGTCCTTCACCGCCGCAGTTCCAGAACTTCATCTTGAACGCAGGAGTAAGGGCAAGGGCAATACACAAAAGAACTGCCACATTCTGTAAAAGAGACCATATTCTAAGTTCCGAACCGAAGGCACCTGCAATCATGGAAGAATAAATCTGAATGGGATTTTTCTTTGTCAGAAGTGTTATTACCACAGCGGAAACCAAAAGAGAAGCAATTATTGCTGCGGCACGGACAAGGACACCTTTATACCATACAACGGCATCGCGCTTGACAATGTGAATATTTCTTTTATTCATCCTTTGCACCTCCCTGTGAATCTTTTACTTTGGTCATAAGAAGACCGATTTCTTCCTTTGTGGTTGTTCGGGCATCTACAACTCCTGTTATGCTGCCTGAGCCGATAACAAGAATTCTGTCACAAAGTTCAATAAGTACGTCAAGGTCTTCGCCGACAAAAATAACGGCAACTCCCTTCTCTTTTTGCTTATTGAGAAGATTATATATTGTATAAGAAGCACCAATGTCAAGACCTCTTACGGGATAAGCCGCCATAAGAACTGTGGGTGAAGCGGCAATTTCTCTGCCGACAAGAATTTTCTGTATGTTACCGCCGGAAAGACGTCTGACAGGAGTATGGGCATCAGGTGTAACAACCTCAAGATCTTTGATGATTTTTTCCGCAAGATCCTTGGGAGCCTTTCTTTCAAGGAATACTGACTTACCTTTACGGTAAGAACGCAGCATCATATTATCGATAATATCCATATTTCCTACAAGTCCCATACCCAGACGGTCTTCGGGAACAAAGGAAAGACGGACACCCAGTTCTCTTATCTGCATGGGTGTTTTGTCGCGGAGATTATCCTGTGTGCCTGTTTTCGGATTATTGTAAACGATTTCACCCTCGTTTACCTTCTGCAGACCTGCGATAGATTCGAGAAGTTCTCTCTGTCCCGAACCTGCGATACCTGCTATACCCAGAATCTCGCCCGAATAAGCGGTAAAAGAGATATCCTTAAGTACCTTCACACCCTCACGATCAACACAGTTAAGGCCCTTTACCACCAATCTTTCAGTACAGTCTTTCGGTTCACTGCGGTCAATATTAAGACTTATCTTTTTTCCCACCATCATTTCAGTAAGTTCCGCTTCATCGGTTTTTGCTGTTTCAACCGTGCCGACATATTCACCTTTACGCAAAACGGCAACCTTATCGGAAAGAGAAAGAACCTCGTGAAGTTTATGGGTGATGATGATAATTGATTTGCCGTGTTCTCTCATTCTGCGAAGAACTGCAAAAAGTTTCCGGGTTTCCTGAGGTGTAAGAACAGCCGTAGGCTCGTCAAGAATAAGAATGTCTGCACCTCTGTAAAGAACCTTGATGATTTCAACGGTCTGCTTTTCGGAAACAGACATTTCGTGGATTTTTTTCAGCGGGTCGATTTCGAAACCGTACTTATCGCTGATTTCCTTAACCTTTTTTACTGCCTCTTTAAGGTTGAATCCACCCTGGTCTTTCAGACCCAGAATGATATTTTCACTAGCAGAAAAAACATCAACCAGTTTGAAATGCTGATGTATCATACCGATTTTGTATTTGAAAGCGTCCTTGGGAGAACGGATAACTACCTCTTTGCCGTCAATGAATATCTGTCCCTCGTCGGGGAAATAGATGCCGGCAATCATATTCATAAGGGTTGTTTTACCGCTTCCGTTTTCACCGAGAACGGACAGAATCTCTCCCCTGTTTACCGTAAGGTTGACATTTTTATTGGCTACCTTACCTGCAAAGGACTTGCTTATATTTTTCAGTTCAATTGCTGCAGGATTTTCCAAACCTCATTCCTCCTTTTTGTGTTAATAATAAGGTTTAAATTATCAAAACACAACCTTTTTCAAGGCGGTCTTTTCATAACTTAAAAAGAATATTAAGCGGGACAACGAGTGCCCCGCTTATTCAGTTTAAAAAGATTAGAACTTTTCGTTGAGAAGGTTGATACCGTCGATTCTGAGATCGAAGTAGGGAGCTGAATGGTATTCTGATTCGTGGAAGAAACCGTCTGCGATAACTTCTGTGTCAGCCTCGAAAGCAGCATCTGTATCAACGTCAGCCTTGTAAGATTCAAGAGCAGCACCGTCCTTTGTGAAAGTAGCGGCGTCAAATACCTTGATCTTGCCTGCCTTGATATCTTCAACAGCAGCCTGAATCTTGTCGAATGTGCCTTCTGCAGCAACATCCTGGTTGATACCTGTAAGAACTACAGAACCTTCAGCGATACCGCCGCACCAGTCAGCAGCGATCTTTTCGCCCTTGATGTACTGACCGATGATGTAGTTGTAGTACGGAGCCCAGTTGATAGCGGAAGAAACGATGAATGTTTCATAGCAGGATTCATAAGTTGAACCGTTGTAAGAAACGTTAGGAATACCCTTGGCTTCGCAAGCACCGGGAGCACCCATTGAGTCAGCGTGCTGGCTGATGAGTTTGCAGTCAGCGGCGATAAGTGCTTCAGCAGCATTCTTTTCTTCTGTTGCATCATACCATGAACCTGTGAACTGAACGTCCATAGTAACTGTGGGGCATACGCTCTTTGCGCCAAGATAGAATGATGTGTAACCGGAGATAACTTCAGCATAAGTGTAAGCACCTACGTAACCCATCTTTGCTTCTTCGGCTGTGAACTTACCTGCTTCGATCATTTCGTTAAGTTTGAGACCTGCAGCGATACCTGCAAGGAAACGGCCTTCATAGATAGAAGCAAAAGCGTTGTGGTAGTTGTCAAGACCTTCGGTGTGAGCCTTCGTACCTGTAGCATGGCAGAACTCAACTTCAGGGAATTCCTTAGCGGCCTGAATCATAAAGTCTTCATGACCGAAGGAGTTAGCAAAGACAATCTTACAACCTTCGCCTACAAGATCCTTGGCTGCCACATAGCATTCGTTACCTTCGGGAACGTTTACCTTTACGATAACCTGTTCGTCGGTAAGTTTAAGAGTTTCCTGAATCTTATCAACAGCATTGAGGAAGTTAAGGTCATAAGTGGAGTTTTCATCGTGAAGACAGATAAAACCGATTTTGAAGTCTTCGGGAACTTCATAGTCAACCTTAAGTTCAACTGCTGCGATAGGAGATTCACTCATACCGGTAGCTGCCTGAACAGCTTCTGTTGTTTCTTCGGCTGCGCCTGTTGTTTCTTCTGCGTCGCCGTTGCCGCCACATGCTGCAAGAGCAAAGAGCATAACTGCTGCAAGAAGAACTGCAAGAAATTTTTTCATATTTTTCGTCCTCCCTTTGGGAAAATTTTATTTTTACCGATTCCTCGGTAAATTCCTTTTTATTCCTGACTGCGGAAAGTGAGAGAATCGTCACTCATTGATTCAACTATGGCTAAGGATTCCACTCTTATTCCCATATCACGGATTCTTTTACCGCCCTGCTGAAAGCCTTTTTCAACAGCGATGGCACAGCCCTTCACTTCGGCTCCTGCCTGATTACAAAGGTCGATAAGACCTATGAGGGCATTACCTTCAGCAAGAAAATCGTCGACTATAAGCACTTTATCCTTGTCGGAAAGGAAGTCCTTTGATACGATGACATCGTAGGTGGTGCCGTGGGTAAAGGAAGCAACCTGCGTTTTATAAACGGCGTTTGCTATGTTTTTTGTTTTGGTCTTTTTTGCAAAAAGAACGGGGCAATCAAAAAACTGCGCAATAATACAAGCCACACCGATGCCTGAGGCTTCGATGGTAAGAACCTTGTTTATTTCGCAGTCGCTGTATAATTTTTTGATTTCTTTTCCCATTTCACAAAGGAGTGATACATCAATCTGATGATTAAGAAATGAATCAACCTTAAGAATATTACCGGGGAAAACCTTTCCGTCTTTTGCAATTCTTTCTTCAAGAAGTTTCATTTTCTTTTACTCTCCTTCAAAACCAATCAACACAGATATTTTAGCAAAATGTGACAGATTTTGCAATAGAAACCAAAAGAAAAGTAAAAACAAAATATCTCTGCTCTCTTTGGTTATTTTCAACAAAGAAACAGAGATATTACCGATTTTAAGTCTTTTTTATAAATTCCTTCGAACAATGGGGACAACTTATCTTTATTTTTCCTCTTCCTTTGGGAACTCTGAGAGTTCTGTGGCATTTTGGACAGGCATAGTATTTATGATCCTTATCTTTGTGCTGACTGATTTTTTTACTTATGAAATTACGCCAGGGAGCAGAGATTTCAAGGAATTTGCTGTTTTCTTTTATCCTCGCCTCATAGTTTTTGGAAAGCGCTCTGAATATGGCAAAGCCGTAAGGAATAACACCTATAAGCCTTACAAAAGGTGCTCTGTAAAAGAAAAGTGAAAGAATCAGTGTAACTATAGCACCGGAAATAATTAAAAAAACATTCAGCATATCATTTCCGCCGTATCTGCCGTACATAAACTCTCTGATTTTATTCATCATGAAAAATTACCGCCTTATAAGTTATTTGCATATTATATCAATAATTACTTTAAATAATCTTTAACCTGAAACTATTCTTTCAAGTTCTTCATCCGTTATTTCTCTGCATTGCCCTTCGGCAAGACTTTCGTCAAGAACGAGTCCGCCCATTTTTACTCTTTTAAGTTCAATCACTCTGTTACCCAGGGCGGCAAACATTCTTTTGACCTGATGGTACTTGCCCTCATGAATTTTAACTTCAGCCACACCGGGCTCATCGCTTATCATTTTTATCTGAGCCTCGAGACAAAGTGTGCCGTCTCCGAGTTCAATACCCTCTTTGAATTTTCTTATATCTTCATCCGTAAGGGAGTGGTCAACAGTGGCATGATAAGTTTTCATTATATGATTTTTCGGAGAAAGAATCCTATGAGCAAAATCTCCGTCATCAGTAATAAGAACAAAACCCGTTGTATCTCCGTCAAGCCTGCCCGCCGGAAAAAGCCCCTGTCTGAAAAGAGAAGGCGGAACAAGGTCAATTACGGTTTTGTGCACGGCATCATCCGTAGCCGATACCACACCTTTCGGTTTGTTAAGCATAATATAAATATGTTTTTTATAAAATATGCTCTCCCCGTCAACGGTGATAGTGTCCTTTTGCGCATCAACTTTTACATCGGCACTTTTTACTTTTTCACCGTTAAGAGTGACAAGACCTGCCTTAACTAATTTTTTCACCCCGGAACGGGAATGTTTTCCCTGTGAGGCTATGATTTTATCAAGTCTATCCATATTATTTTATCCTTGTAATTTTTTCGCCTTTAACGAAAAACACTCTCTTCGCATAAGGGAAAAGGAACTTGTCGTTCATTGAGTCAGTATAAAAATCGTCGATTACTCCGTCAGGGAATGCCTCACGGAAAAAATCTATCTTCTTTTCGCGGAAGCAACCTCTTATAAATTTGCCCGTCTCAAGATCAAATTCCGTACCGAGACAATACTTTATACCGAGTCTGCGACATATTTCCTGCGCCATAAAATTAGGACAGGCAGTAATGATAACATCATCTTCCTTCTGTATCTCTTTATAAAAAGGCTTCACTCTGTGCTCGTGCTTGTCCCAGAACTCTTTAACCACCGCATCAAAATCCACATCATGAGTAGTAAAATAACTTTCAAACACATGGCCGAATGAATCAATAATATCGTTGAACTGTATCTTTTCCTTGTGATAATCACTGAGTGTTTTAAGCACATAAGGCAGATACTTAACGAGTGAAGGTTCTTTTTTCAGGTAAAACAGAAAGAAATGAAGAGAGGAATCTCCCTTATATATAGTATCATCAAAATCGTAAACGTTCATACAAATCCCTTTCTTAAGGCGTGAGTATAATTAATTTCTTTATTCCGGCTTTTTCAGTGAAAGATATTCATCCTTAACAATTCCGAGTTTTTTGAACATAAGATGAAAAACAAGAGACAGTATCGCAGGCGCAATAAAATGCATAAATACTATTATAAGTATTGCTTTTACGGAACCGAAACTCTCGCTCATTGCAGAATAAGCGCCGAACTGTCCCACAAGACCGCTTGTACCCATACCTGCACCCGAGGGGGTATTTGTCATTTCAAACACACAGGTAGATACAGGGCCTAAAATCGCACCTGCCAAAGTGGGAGCAAGAATAATCTGAGGATGTCGCATTATGTTTCCGAACTGAAGCATACTTGTACCAAGTCCCTGAGAAACAAAACCGCCCACGCCGTTAGCCTTGAATGAGGTCACGGCAAAGCCTACCATCTGTGCCGCACAGCCTACCGCCGCAGCACCCGCCGCAACGCCCTCTATACCGAGCATTATACACAGAGCCGCAGAGGAAATTGGAGCCGTCAGGGCAAGTCCGACGAGAACCGACACGCTTATTCCCATGGGGAAAGGATGAAGTTGAGTTGCGCTGTTTATAATGTCACCAAGACCTGTCATAAACTGTGAAAGATAAGGACCGACAAAGGTGCTGACAAAACCGCCTGCAACTATGGTTACAATGGGAGTGACAACGATGTCGATTTTAGTCTTGCCTGCCACCAGAGAAGCGATTTCGTTAGCCACAAGAGCAGATACATAAGCACCTACAGGGCCGCCGAGTTCATAGCCGAATGCACCGACTGCTATACAAGAAAAAACAACCAGAGGCTTACTTTTAAGACCGTAAGCGATTGCAGCGCCGATAGCACCGCCTACAACGGGAGATGAAGCGGAAAGGACACCTGAAAAGGAAGCGAGAATTTCAAGATGCGGAATTTTCGCAATCTGACTTATAATAAGACCAACTATAAGAGAAGAGAAAAGACCGAGAGCCATATAACTCATGGCATCAACAAAATAACGTTTGAAATACTTTTTAACAACTTTCATTTTGACATCCCCTTTTCAGAGTATACTTATTTAAGTATAACTCTCAAAAGAAAAATAATCAAGAGTTTTAGGTAAGAAGGTAAAAAAACATTTGATTAAAAAAGATTAAAAAATAAAATTACAAAACCTTTTTTCCTAACCGTCAAGTTCTGCTTTATAATTTATGTTTCAATCGAATCGTCACCGAAGCGCGCCCGGTGGGCGATGAAGCGAGGGAGGATGGCACAGCGGTCCAAGTACTCCCTCAGTCAGTTTTGCTGACAGTTCCCTCAAAGAGGGAGCCTGATACTACAAGCCGTAATGAACTTTAGGAACCGCAAGAGTAAAGGCTCTTACTTTGCTC
>JAZSPI010000031.1:0-2080 GCA_045537395.1 Acutalibacteraceae bacterium
AAAGAAATGCTTGGAACATAAGGAGGATAAAATCTATGTTTAACAATGTAATTAAAAGTAATGAATTTGATACGGTAATAAAGCTTCAGGATAATATTGAAATGCTTGAAAGCAGACTTGCCTATATGCAGTCGGTAAATGATTATTACAAAGAAAACAATACAACTCTTGGTCATCCCGAAGTGCCGAATGAAACGGCTATGGAGCTTGATAAAAGAGTTAAAGACGGTCAGGCTACACCATATCCCGGTCAGTTCTTTACGGAAAACCGCAAGGAGATCGACAGATTAAAAGCAGTTATTGAAAGAATACAGACAAAACCTGAAACTGTTTTTAAGAGTTGGGAATTTAACGGTGGCGAAGCAGTAGTCAACCTTGCAAACAACAGACTTCAGCTCAACTTCCCTGAAAAGCCAACGGACGAACAGATTGAAGTTCTCAAGAAAAACGGATTTAAGTGGGCACCGACTCATAAATCTTGGCAAAGACCTCTTACACATCAAACAATGGCGGTATGCGACAAGATTGATTTTATTAAGCCAAAGGACGGTAGAAAGCCTACGGATATTCAGCCGAAAGCTCCGCAAAAAAACGAGCCTGAAAGATAAGGAGGTAACGAACTTTGGAAATTCGTATAAACAAAGAAATTAAAGATTACCACGAAAGTCTGTTTATGGGACTTTCAATGCGACAGTTTATGTGCTCTCTCGGAGCAGTAGGAGCAGCAGTTGGTATCTATTTTGGACTCAAAGGTGTTTTAGATAAGGAAACCGTGTCTTGGCTTTGTATTGTATGTGCGGCACCTCTTGCTGCAGCAGGGTTCTTCAACTACAACGGAATGAACTTTGAACAGTTTGTAGTGGCATATATTTATAGCGAATTTCTCTGTTCGGGAGTTCGCACATATCAATCTGAAAACTATATTTATGAAGCTTACAAGGAGGTATTAAAAGATGTTTCTGTTCGGAAAGAAAAAACCAAAAAAGGAAAAAAGAAGAATCCCGAAAACAGTTCAGCAATCAATACCGATTGACAGATTGTATAAGGACGGAATCTTCAAATGCGGACACACTTATTCTAAAACATGGAGATTTTCTGATATAAATTATGCCGTAGCTTCGGATGATGACCAACTCTCTATGTTTCTTGCCCATTCTGCACTTATTAACGGTCTGCCTACTGATGCAATGGCAAAGATAAGTGTGTTTAATAGACAGTTAAGTAAAGAGGTTTTATCAAACCTTGTAACACCTAATGATGAAGAAAATTGTAGTGTGTATGCAAACGAGCTTGCTGAGATTTTTAGCGATAAAATGGCAGACAGTAACAACATAGTTCACGATAAGTTTATCACTATATCGTCTGAAAAGAAGAATGTCGAAGAATCACGAACTTTCTTTACACGTGTAGGTAATGACTTAACTGCGGACTATGCAAAATTATCTTCTAAAACTACGGAGCTTGGATATAAAGAAAGGCTTCGTATTTTTTATGATTTCTTCCGTAATGGTGATGCGGGCGAATTTGAGTTTGATATGAAAAAAGCTATTGCCAAAGGCAAGCATTTCAAAGATAAGATTTGCCCGGACAGTATCGAGTTCAAAAGCGACCATATCCGTATGGGAGAAAAGTTTGCAAGAGTTATATTCTTAAAAGAATATCCGTCATTTTTGAAAGACAGTATGCTTTCAGAACTGACGGATTTTTCACGCAGTATGATGTTGTCTGTTGACATTCAGCCAATCGCAACAGATGATGCAGTTAAGCAGGTTCAGAAAAAGCTCCTTGCTATTGAAACTGACATCACAAAATGGCAACAAAAACAGAACATGAATAACAACTTTTCTGCAAACATTCCGTATGAAATGGAACAGATGCGAAAAGAAATCAAAGAGTTCTTAGATGACTTAACTACTCGTGACCAAAGAATGATGTTTGTAACCGTCACTCTCGTTCATGTGGCAGATTCTCTTGATGAACTTAATAACGATACGGAAACACTTCTCTCCATCGGCAGAAAGCACCTTTGTAATTTTGCAATTCTCAGGTATCAGCAAGAGGATGGGTTTAATACAGTTCT
>JAZSPI010000030.1:0-16844 GCA_045537395.1 Acutalibacteraceae bacterium
AACTCCTTGGCTCACAGAACGACATGGCTACGATCCGACTTCTCAAAATTTCAAGTATTATTTAAAAAATAACTAAACGATTAGTCTTTCTTAGTTCTTGCAGAGATAATCTTTTCAGAAATGCTCTTGGGAACTTCCTTGTAACCGTCGGGTTCCATTACATACTGACCACGACCCTGTGTCTTTGAACGAAGGTCGGTAGCATAACCGAACATTTCTGCAAGGGGAACTCTGGAGTTAATCTGCTTAACACCTGTACGGTCTTCGAAGCCCTGGATTTCACCACGGCGAGAGTTAAGGTCACCGATAACGTCACCCATATACTCTTCGGGAGTGATAACAACAACCTTCATGATAGGCTCAAGAAGAACAGGATTTGCCTTCTTAGCAGCATCCTTGAATGCCATAGAACCGGCAATCTTGAATGCCATTTCTGATGAGTCAACTTCATGATAAGAACCGTCGTAAAGAGTAACCTTAACGTCAACCATGCTGTAACCGGCAATAACACCTGACTGCATAGCGCCCTGGATACCTGCATCAACGGGAGCGATGTATTCTTTGGGAATAGCACCACCAACGATGTTGTTAACAAATTCGTAGCCTTTGTCGGGGTTGGGTTCGATGTTGATCTTAACGTGACCGTACTGACCCTTACCGCCTGACTGACGGGCATACTTGGTGTCTGAAGAAGCAGCAGCGCGGATGGTTTCTCTGTAAGCAACCTGAGGCTTACCTACGTTGGCTTCAACTTTAAATTCACGGAGAAGTCTGTCTACGATGATTTCAAGGTGAAGTTCGCCCATACCTGCGATGATGGTCTGACCTGTTTCTTCGTCTGTATAGCAACGGAATGTGGGATCTTCTTCAGCAAGTTTCTGAAGAGCGATACCCATCTTTTCCTGACCTGCTTTAGTCTTGGGTTCGATAGCTACACGGATAACGGGTTCGGGGAAGTTCATTGATTCGAGAATGATGGGATTCTTAGCGTCACAGAGGGTGTCACCTGTTGTGGTGTTCTTAAGACCGACTGTAGCAGCGATATCACCTGAATAAACGATATCAATGTCTTCACGGTGGTTAGCGTGCATCTGAAGGATACGACCGAGTCTTTCTCTGCTGTCCTTCACTGAGTTATAAACTGTAGTACCTGCTTCAACAGTACCTGAATATACACGGAAGAAGCAAAGTTTACCCATGAACGGGTCAGTTGCAATCTTGAATGCAAGAGCTGCAAAGGGTTCTTCGTCGGAAGAATGTCTTACTTCCTCTTCTTCGGTGTCGGGGTTTACACCCTTGATAGCTTCGATATCTGTGGGAGCCGGCATATAGTCAACGATGTTGTCGAGAAGGGGCTGAACGCCCTTGTTACGGTAGGAAGTACCGCAGCAAACGGGAACCATATCGTTGGCAATTGTAGCCTTTCTGATTACCTTCTTCATCTCTTCAACTGTGGGTTCAATACCCTCGAAGTATTTTTCCATGAGTTCGTCATCCATCTCAACAACAGAGTCGATGAGTTTCTGACGGTATTCGGCTGCAAGTTCAGTCATTTCTTCAGGAATTTCTTCTACTCTTACATCCTTGCCAAGGTCATCGTAGTAAACGATAGCATTGTTGTTAACAAGGTCAACAATACCCTTGAAGGTGCTTTCTGAACCGATGGGGAGCTGAATGGGAACTGCATTGCAGTTGAAACGCTCTTTGATCATTTCGAGAACGCGGTAGAAGTCTGCACCCATAATGTCCATCTTATTAACATAGATCATTCTGGGAACTTTATACTCGTCAGCCTGACGCCAAACTGTTTCACTCTGAGGTTCAACACCACCCTTAGCGCAAAGAACAGTTACGGAACCGTCAAGTACGCGGAGTGAACGCTGAACTTCAACAGTAAAGTCAACGTGGCCCGGAGTGTCGATGATATTGATACGATGGTCCTTCCAGAAGCAGGTTGTAGCAGCAGAAGTAATTGTAATACCTCTTTCCTGTTCCTGTTCCATCCAGTCCATAGTTGCTGAACCGTCGTGGGTTTCACCAATCTTATGGTTAACGCCTGTATAGTAGAGAATTCTCTCTGACGTTGTAGTCTTACCGGCGTCGATATGAGCCATAATACCAATGTTTCTTGTTTTTTCAAGAGATACCTTTCTGGCCATAATTTTATCCTCCTATTAGAATTTAAGCAAATAAGATTATTACCATCTGAAATGTGCGAAAGCCTTGTTGGCTTCTGCCATCTTATGGGTATCTTCACGCTTCTTGAATGCTGAACCTGTTTCGTTGGTAGCATCAATGATTTCGTTGGCAAGTCTTTCCTTCATTGTTCTTTCTGAACGCTGACGGCTGTAAAGAGTAATCCAACGAAGACCGAGTGTCTGTCTTCTTTCGGGACGGACATCCATGGGAACCTGATAAGTTGAACCACCAACACGGCGAGCCTTAACTTCGAGTAAAGGCATTACGTTTTCCATGGCAGCTTCAAAAACTTCAAGGGGTTCCTTGCCTGTCTTTTCCTTTATGATGTCAAATGCATCATAAACAATTTTCTGTGCAACACCCTTCTTACCATCATACATAACGCTGTTGATAAGACGTGTTACGAGTTTTGAATTGTAAAGCGGATCGGGCAAAACATCACGTTTTGCAATCTGGCCTCTTCTTGGCACTGCGCTTCCCTCCTTCATAGTAATGATATCATAGGTACTCGAGTGACAAATTCCCGTCGGCACCAAATGAGAGGCATATACATATATATACACTCTCGCTTAGACTCATAAGAGTCTGCCTGCAAGAAGATTTGTCAATTCATAGTTTTCCGTCTGACTACGGAATTAATTAAGATTTATCCGGAATTTCACCGAATTATTTTTTTGCAGCCTTAGGACGCTTTGCACCGTACTTTGAACGGCTCTGCATTCTTCCGTTAACACCCTGAGTATCGAGTGTACCGCGAACGATGTGGTAACGCACACCGGGAAGGTCCTTAACACGGCCGCCACGGATAAGAACAACGCTGTGTTCCTGAAGGTTGTGACCTACACCGGGAATATAAGCTGAAACTTCGATTCCGTTTGTAAGACGAACTCTGGCGATCTTACGAAGAGCAGAGTTAGGCTTTTTCGGTGTTGCTGTCTTAACTGCTGTGCAAACGCCACGCTTCTGAGGAGAGTTATGGTCTGTCATAACATTTCTCTTTGAGTTGAGGCCTTTGAGAAGAGCAGGAGCCTTCGGCTTTTTAACAAGTGTTTCTCTACCGTTACGAACTAACTGGTTAAAGGTAGGCAAATGTAGCATCTCCTTTCTAGAAAATTTTGCATAATCGCATGCCCTAATAATATACAATAAAAAGATTTTTTTGTCAAGATTTTTTTCGAAAGAGCGACTTCAGAAGAAAAGATTGTATACTTGTCTATTTTTATATTATCTGTAGCCGATTTTGTAGGTATTTTTGACTAATAATGCACAAGTTATTCAGTAGTAATGCACAAACCTCTATGTCGGCTTCGCCACCACCTACCCTTTTAGGCGAGGCTTTTATACCTTTAAGTACTTCATCGATATACCACTTGATATATCCGATAAAAAAGCAGAGGCGGAAAATCTCCGCCCCTAACATTAATTATTTAACCTTTACATTCTTTACTGAACTGTATGCACCGTAAACAGGCTTTTTATTTACAGTCTTGTATGCTCTGACCTTTACAAAATACTTTTTGCCCTTTGAAAGTTTTTTGATTGTGGTCTTCTTTGCCTTAGCCTTCTTAACTGTAACCTTTTTGG
The DNA here is from genome assembly GCA_045537395.1 of Acutalibacteraceae bacterium. Taxonomy (GTDB): domain Bacteria; phylum Bacillota; class Clostridia; order Oscillospirales; family Acutalibacteraceae; genus UBA6857. Next base: position 3,784 of record JAZSPI010000030.1, read on the forward strand.
TTGACTTCTTAGCGAACTTCTTTGAGGTTGAGTATACTACTTCATAACCTGTTGCACTGCTTACCGGTTTCCATGTAGCAGTTAACTGCTTGCTTCCTGCTGTTACTTTTGAAAGAGTTACTTTTGCAGGAACAATTGTAAAGGTGAGTTTCTTTGTACCGCTGTACTTACCTTTGAAAGTAACTGTTACGGTGTATTTACCTATGGACTTTCTGCCCTTTGAATACTTGACCGTATAGTCTTTATCCTTCTTTAATTTTTTACCGCTGCTGTCCTTAACGGTTACGGAAGGTGTTTTTTCTTTTCCGTTATATGTAAATTCAGTTGCGGAAAGTTTGATTGACTTGGGATAGTAAACCTTTGTGGTTATCTTGGCACCGCAGTCCTTACATACACTTACAACCTTACCGTTCTTTTTCAGCGTTGCCTTTGTGGTAGTATCTTTACTGTCATCATGAGCACAGAAATTAACCTTGATACCGTCGAGAGCCTTTTTGTTTAAGTTATTCCACTGTTTTTCTGTACCAATGAAGTTAATGGTCTTCACACCGCTTTCAAGGAAAACATCGCTTCCCATAGTTTTTACACTGTTGGGTATGGTTACGGTTTTAAGATTTGTACAAGATTCAAATACTCCATCACCTATAGTTTTAACACTGTCGGGAATTGTCATACTTGCAAGACTTGAACACCAATGGAAAGCATAATCTCCTATACTTGTAACTCCGTCAGGAATAGTTATGCTCTTAATATTTGAACAGTAACTGAATGCCGAGTCACCTATGGTTTTTAAAGTTTTGGGGAGAGTTACGGTTTTAAGACCTGAACACCATGCGAATGTAGAATCGCCTATACTTGTAACACCCTTAGGAATTGTTATGCTTTTAAGATTGTAGCAGTCTTCAAACGCACTGTCACCAATATATTTTACACTGTCAGGGATTGTTATGCTCTTAATGTCACGGTATGAGAAAGCTCTGTTTGCAATTGTTAAGGTTCCTTTTTTGACAGTATATGCACCGGAAAGATCATAGTTTGTAGCAACAAGATGCTTACCTACATACAGAACCTTATCTTCCCAATTGTCTTCGTTTTCATAATAATCAGAGTCACCTAATATATTCGAACCTATATATCTGACACTGTCGGGGATTGTTATTTTTTCGAGGTTATAACAACTTTCAAACGCATAGTCACCTATACTTACTACACTGTCGGGGATTGTTACGTTTGTAAGTTCTCCGCAATAACTGAAGGCATAAGCACAGATTGTTAAAGTTCCTTTCTTTACTTTGAATGTACTGGAAGGCTCATATACACCGACAAGATGCTTGCCTATATACAGCGCTCCGTTTGCCCACTTGTCATTGTTATTATAATATGCGGTATCAGAAAATGCCAGATAACCTATTTTTCTTATGCTGGTAGGTAACTTTATGCTTGCAAGAGCTTTACAGTTATTAAAGACTGCTTCACCTATCTCGGTAACACCGTCAGGTATCGTTACACTTGCGATTTTTTTACAGTTATAGAATGCGTAATTCTCAATAACCTTTACACCCTTCGGGATGGTTATGCTTTTGAGGCTTACACAGTTGGCAAAGGCATGAGAAGGTATAACCGTTATGCCTTTTGGAATATTTACACTTGTAAGTTTAGCACAGTCGTCAAATATCGAACGGCCTATGCTTGTTACGGTTTCGGGGAGTTTTATGCTCTTAAGGCTTCGGCAGCTGCTGAATGCATAATCACCTATGGTTGTAATCTTTCCGGGTAATTTTACGCTTGCAAGTTTTTCGCAATAATAGAATGCACTCTTGCCTATGCTTGTTACACTGGCAGGAATTTTTACGCTTGTAAGTGCGCGGCAGCCGTTGAAGGCTCTGTCGCCTATATATGTAACACCGTCAGGTATTGTTACACTTGTAAGACTTGCACAGGATGCAAAAGCGTAGGAGCCGATACTTGTAATACCCTTGGGAATTGTTACAGTTGAAAGAGCTGTACAGTTATAGAATGCATAATTACCGAGGGATGCAAGTTTTTTGGGCATTGTTATGCTCTTAAGAGCATAACACATTGTAAAGGCACGGTTACCTATGTTAGTAACGCTGTCGGGGATTTTTATGCTTGTGATTTTTACACAGCCTTCAAAAGCAGAATCAGCAATAGTCAATGTACCCTTTTTAACTGTGAAGGCACCTTTAGTATCTTCTTTTACCTTAATGAGGTGATTACCTACATAAAGTGCACCCTTTTCCCAATTGCCCTTATCTTTATAGTATGCAGTGCCATCGAATGCATACTTACCAATGCTTGTTACGCTGTCGGGCAATGTAATTTTCTTGAGTTTTTTAGCATTCGAAAAAGCAGAGGACTTAATTTCCGTAACGCTATCGGGAACCTTATAAGATTTCTCTGTCTTACCTTCAGGATATTTGATGAGTGTAGTCTTATCTTTATTGAAAAATACACCTTTATCATCACTTGAATAATTCTTATTCTTTGAACTTACAGATATACTTTTCAAACTGCTGCAAGAATCAAATACATTGGCACCGATCTCGTTAAGACCTTCGGGAACGGTAACAGCCTTGAGTTTTTTACAGTTTGCAAATGTGCCGGGGCTGTACGTGAATTTTGTAATACTTGAAACTTTTTTATCATTGATTTTGGTGGGAAGTTCAAGTTTTTCGGCTTTACCTGAGTACTCATATACAGAAACCGTCTTATCGCTTTCTAACCAGTACTGAAAACCCTTCCATTCTTCAGCGCTTGCTGAAAAAGCGAGGCACAGTACCGCTGTGGCAACAACCGCTATCAGCAAAGCAATTTTCTTCATTGCGTTTTTCATTTTTTCTTCCTCCTTAAAGAAAAACAAATTTTGTAGACTTATTGTATCACTATTGATAAAATAAATCAATAGTTTGTTTTATTTTTATACATTTTTTATGTGCTGTTTTTGTTTTTTATGCATTCAGTTTTTATATTTATTTTACTGTATGCAAAAAAATGAATATCCCACACCGGAAAACAAACTTACTGCTTTTAGTTAAGGTACGTGTTGAAATTTTCTATTGACTTGTTCTCTCTAATTATGTATACTATTGATAATGTATATCTGCCCGGTGCAGATAATAAGGAGGAAGAAAAAATGGCTTATTTAAGCGATATTGAAATTGCCCAGCAGTGCAAAATGAAGCACATCACAGAAATAGCAAAGAAAGCAGAAGTTGACGAAAAGTACATCGAACAGTACGGCAACTACAAAGCAAAGATTGACCTTTCACTTTTAAATGACAGTAAAGACAAAAAAGACGGCAAACTCGTTCTTGTTACTGCTATCACCCCCACCCCCGCAGGTGAAGGTAAGACAACTACAACAATCGGTCTTGCTGACGGTATGAGCCGTATCGGTAAAAAGGTTACCGTGGCTCTTCGCGAACCCTCTCTCGGTCCCGTGTTCGGTGTCAAAGGCGGTGCTGCAGGCGGCGGCTATGCTCAGGTAGTACCCATGGAAGACATCAATCTCCATTTCACAGGCGACTTCCACGCCATCACAAGTGCTAATAACCTTCTTGCCGCTATGCTCGACAACCACATTCAGCAGGGCAATGCCCTCGGTATTGATGTAAGAAGAATTACCTGGAAGCGCTGTGTTGATATGAATGACAGACAACTCCGTTTCATCACTGACGGTCTTGGCGGAAGAATCAACGGCACTCCCCGTGAAGACGGCTTTGATATCACCGTTGCAAGTGAAGTTATGGCTGTTCTCTGTCTTGCTTCCTCTGTTACCGACCTTAAGGAAAGACTTTCCCGTATCATCGTCGGCTACAACTTCAAGGACGAGCCCGTTACCTGCGGTCAACTCAATGCGGCAGGTGCTATGACTGCTCTTCTCAAGGACGCACTCAAGCCTAATCTCGTCCAGACTCTCGAAGGCACACCCGCATTCGTTCACGGCGGTCCATTCGCAAACATCGCTCACGGCTGTAACTCTGTTATCGCTACCAAGACTGCTCTTAAAATGGGTGACTATGCTATTACGGAAGCAGGCTTCGGCGCAGACCTCGGCGCAGAAAAATTCCTCGACATCAAATGCCGTATGGCAGGTCTTACCCCCTCTGCCGTTGTTATGGTTGCAACTATCCGTGCTCTTAAAATGCACGGCGGTCTTCCCAAAACTGCTCTCGGCGAAGAAAACATCGAGGCTCTCGAAAAGGGCATCCCCAATCTTCTCCGTCACGTTTCAAACATCAAGAATGTATATAAACTCCCCTGCGTTGTTGCAGTTAACCGTTTCCCCACTGATACAGACAAGGAAATCGATTTCGTTATCGCAAAGTGTAAAGAATTAGGCGTTAACGTCTGCCTTTCAACAGTATGGGCTGACGGCGGTAAAGGCGGCGAAGAACTCGCAAAAGAAGTTGTCCGTCTCTGCGAAGAGGAAGACAACTCCGCTTTCAGTTTCTCCTATGATGTGAACGATACCATCGAAGGCAAGATTAAGGATATCGTTACCAAGGTTTACGGCGGCAAGGATGTAGCCATTCTCCCCTCTGCACAAAAGCAGATCAAAAAACTCTGCGATATGGGACTTGATAAACTTCCCATCTGTGTGGCAAAGACACAGTACAGTTTCTCCGATGACCCGACCAAACTCGGCGCTCCCGAGGACTTTACCGTAACCGTACGAAATGTTAAGGTTTCAGCAGGTGCAGGCTTTATCGTTGTACTCACCGGTGACATTATGACTATGCCCGGTCTTCCCAAAGTTCCCGCAGCGGAAAAAATTGATGTTGATGCAGACGGAAAGATTACAGGACTGTTCTGATTCGGAATCGCTTTACTTAAAATAAAGCATCAGTCCTCCGAGTAAATTTGATATAGTGAAAAGGCTGTTCACCATGGACAGCCTTTTGATATTATTCAGTTTCAAGAAGATGGCTAAATGTTGCAAATAATAAAAAATCTTGACATATATATTGAAATGTGATATATTATACATAGAACACAGATGTATATAAGTTCTATGTAATCAAAAAGGAGGTTTTAGTATGAATATAAAAAAAGAACTCACCAAGGGCAGCAGTTCCCTTTTAGTTTTATCTGTCCTTGAAAACAAAGATATGTACGGCTATCAGATTGTAAAGGAAATCGAAATGCGCTCCGAATTTGTATTCACTCTGAAAGAAGGTACCCTTTATCCCATCCTCCATTCCTTCGAAAATGACGGCTATGTAAAGGCATACTGGACAGAAAGCGAACAGGGCAGAAGAAGAAAATACTACCACATAACTAAAAAAGGCATCGACACTCTCAAAGAAAGCAAAGAGGAATGGGAAGCCTACTCCTATGCAGTAAAAAAGGTTATCACCGCAAAGGCAGTGCTGACCTGACGCCCTTACGGGAGGTGTTAATATGAATAACATCAATGAATTTATCAGTTCCTTTTTACCGAAAAACATTCCCGCAAAGAAAAAGAAAGAATTATATGAGGAATTGGAAAGCCACATTTTAGACAGAGCAGATTTTTATATGGATATTGGTTATGACAGGGAAACCGCCCTCTTAAAAAGTATGGAATGTTTCGGCGAAGACAGCGAAATGAAAGAAAGCATCAAAGCCGATTTCGAAGAACTTTATCACGAAAGATGGTACTATGCCCTTATTGCAGGCTTAATTCCTCTGATTTTTAATACTGTTACCATGCTTACAGGTAACTTCGTTTTCACTGCCGACTATATGGGCTCTCCCTCAGGCAACGGAGTATTAACAAGTTCTCTGTGCATAAGTTTCATCACTTTGCAGATAATTTTCTGCCATAGAAAATGTTACCGTAAAAGCCTTATAGCCACCGGGATTTCAAATCTGCTGATTCTCTGTTCTGTTCTTGCAATCTGTTATCCTCAGTCGGCTTTTTTCGCAGTACCCATAAACATTTCCTATATACTGGAGATGTCCACTCCCCTGATTATGAAAAATGTGGCTGACCTTTATGATCATGTCTGTACTGCAGGCACATACATTTTTCTCATCGGTACAGTTTTATTTTCCTTTATTTCCGCTAAAAGAATCAAGTCTAGAGGAAAAGTTAAAAAGAAAACTCTGAAGCCTGTGGTTGTTCTTGCTGCTATAATGTGCTGTGTGTCCGTTTTCAGCGGCATGTTATATCCCACGTCAAAAAAGCATTTCAACTCTTATCGTACCTGGTTCGGAAAAAACAACATAATAAACCAAGAAGCCCTGGAAATATTTAATCCTGTAGAAATAGGTGCAGATTTTGATGAGGTTGAATTTTTTCTTGCTTGTAACGGATATATCAGCACAGACGATTATCTCAAAACATTAGACAGAAACGAAAGTAAAATGTTCCGTCATAACCTTAGTGAAATGAAGTTTTTCTTTGGCGAAGAGTATACGGTTTTCTTCAAAGAAGACAAAAAGTATTCTGCCACAGAAGGAAATGATTTTATATTCATAAAATCGGACATTAACGGAAAAGTTTCAGGCAAAGGCATCGGTGCAGGCTCGGAATACAAAGATAAATACGGCAGTCACTACCACTACCCTCTTTCAGGTTATTATGATACAGAAAAATTCATAAAGAATTTTGAAAGTACCGAAAAAGGACAGGATAAACAAACTGTACTCAAAAACCTCGGTGAAGAAAACGGACGCGTATATTCTTTCTTTACCGAAACATCCGACGATGTAATCAAAGAATATTACCGCATAAACTGCAAAGGCAGACTGTCAGATTTGGATGAAGAGAGTATACTGAACGAAAGAAATATTTTTCTTCAGTTGTGGTTTACTGATAATCTGCTGGATAAAGCCATCCTGGAATACCGTAATTACAACATAAACGGCGAAGATATAATCAAAGAAATCGGTTAATCGTGCCTTAATACTTTTTAATCCCCGCTTTAATTTGATTTAAAGTATCATCGTTATACTTTAATTGTGCGATGGGAACAGATAAGTGTTTTTTCCGATTTTTCACTTATCTACCCTCCTTCCCACCGCACTCCCCTCTCCTTTCAAATATACGTAAAGAAGTCAAGCATCTCCTTAGCTTGACTTCTTTATTGTTTTTTCTTTTCAAATTTCAACAAACTTTTTCATTAAGCGGTGGTACACTCTTTTTTACCTAAAAAGAAAAGGAGTGTTTTTATGATTTGCCAGAAATGTAATCACATTTTAAAAGGAAGTGAAAGTTTCTGCCCCGATTGCGGAAGTCCCTGCAATAAAGAAAAGGAAGTATATAAAGAAGCGGAAGCACCCTCGGTTATTTTTTCTTCGGACAGGGATGTCTCGTCAAACATTTTTGCCGATGAAATGCCACCGAAATACCGACGCGAACAGCCGAAGGAGAAAAAATCAAAAGCAGGTCTCTATCTTGTTATAGTACTTTGTGCGGTAATGGTTGGATTATTTGCTGTGGCAGGAACGGAGATATTAGGATTCACCCCCGCCATCGCCTCTCTTTTTTCCGCCTCTATACCCGAAGAGACCACTGTACCGACCACTGCCGTTACAGACTATAAGCCTGATTCTGGTGTAGTAGCACCCCAGGTAAATTACAGAACTGCCGTGGCGTATATCACCGGTCAAAAAGGACAAGCCCTCAGAAAAGGTCCCGACGGTTCCTACGGTCAGATAGACGTTCTGCCTGTCGGCTCTGATGTTCATATTGTCGGCGGTGCAAGTGTGGACGGAAACTGGGTTTATGTTTATGTACCTGAAAAAGACGTTTACGGATGGATTGATGATGCTTACCTTTCTTCAGTAATTGCTGATGTAAGCGCACAAGAAGAGGAAGAAACTTCCGGACAGACACCTTCTTCACAAAAGACAGAATAACAAAAAGACTGTGCAGTTTTTTCTTTTCTGCACAGTCTTGATCTTTATTTGCCGAGCATTCTGATTAAATCGGGAATTACTGTTTCGAAGTTTACGCCGTAATCATTTGATGTGGGGTCTTCGGCAGTAATACGGATACATTCACTTGTATAGTCGGCTGCAACTTTCACAGCCTCTTTCCAGTCAAGGCCGTTCATTATTGCACCGATACAGGTGCTGGAGAAAATGTCTCCCGTGCCGTGGTAGGAACGGCTGTGTTTTTTGTGGCAGTAATAATAGTATTCATCCTTTGCCTTATCATAACCCATAACGCCTGTCTTACCCTCTTCAAAACTTACACCTGTAAGAATGGAGATTTTGGCACCAAGGTCGGAAAGAGCCTTGAGCATTTTCTTTGCGTACTCTTCGTCATACTCTGCCTTATATTCAATACCTGTCATAAATGATGCTTCGGTAATGTTAGGCACGATGATGTCTGCCTTAGCGCAAAGTGTAGCCATATATTTCGCAAACTCCTCGTTAAAAGCGGGATAAAGTTTTCCGTTGTCTGCCATAGCCGGGTCCACGAAGATGATATTATCATCCGTCTTATATCTTTCAAAGAAAGCCTTCATAAGGTCAATCTGTTCAAAAGAGCCGAGATAACCTGTATAGACAGCATCGAATTTGAAATTTTCTCTGCTCCAATGGTCGGAAATGGGCTGAATCTGGTCAGTTAAATCTTTGACGGTAAACTCACTGAACATAGTGTGTGTGGATAAAACTGCTGTGGGGATAATCGCTGTTTCCACACCCATAGCGGAAATAATGGGGAGAGCAACCGTAAGGGAGCATTTGCCCACGCAGGAGATATCCTGTACTGTAACTATTCTTTTCATAGGTAACACCTCTTGATTAATTTAAATTACAGTACAGATTATATACCCTTTTGACTATATTAAAATAACCAAAATGTTACAATTTTATATAACCAGATTATTTTTTATGTATTTATATATTAATCTCTATCTTTTTCCCATTCTAAGATTTTGCCTGTTTTAGCGCTGATGCAGTAATCATAATCATATCTGCCGTATTCAAATTCTACCTCATAAACCTGAACACCGTCTTCTCTGTCGAGTTTGCACTTAAATGCTCTTACCTGACTCTTTTTAAGTCCTGCATGATTAAGGGCTACAGATTCGGCCTTTGATTTACTGATGATACTGCTTGAAGAAGATGATGATGAGGTGCCTTTGGTTTTAACAGAGATCACATCCGAGAAATCACCGTAATACTTTTTATCCCCGCTTTTGAAGTATGCTCTTACCTTGAATTTATAAGTTTTGCCTGCCTTAAGACCTTTGACAGTAGCCTTATTTGATTTTACAGTAACTTTTCTCACATACTTACCCTTGGCTGAATCGTAAAGATAAACCTGATACCTTGTGGCTCTGGGCACCTTTGACCATTTAAGAGTAACTGTTGTTTTCGCCTTTGAGGATGTCTTCACATTTTCTACCTCATCGGGGTCTGTTGCGGCTGTAAGAACGGAGGAATATTTTCCGTAAACTCTTTTTCCTTTTTTAACCTCATATGCTCTTACCTTGAACTTATAGGTCTTTGCACTTGTTAAATCATCAGCCTCAAAGGAGGTTTTCTTTGTAAGACCAAGGTTTTTCCATTTTTTATTACTGTAAACCTTTACCTGATAACCATCTGCGCCCTTTACCTTTTTCCACTTGAGATTGATTTCATCGTCGTCAATATTATAACTTTTCAGTGAGGTTACTCTCGAAAGAGTTGCCGCCGAAACGGTATAGGTTGCCGTTGAAAGGACGAAAGTACCAAGAACAATAGCCAATAAAACATTCAATAATTTTTTCATTACAAGTCCACCTTTCTGTGTTGTTTTAAGAGATGTGATTCTCTTTATACATATAATACGGAAGCAACTTTAAATTATCTTTAAGAAATTAAACTTTTTGTAAACAATATTAAATAAAAGAAAACAGGAACAGCGAAAATCTGTTCCTGCAAGACATTATACTTTCCTGTCCTTATCAAAACTCGCCTGAACAGCATTCATTACCGCCGCCGCAAAGCCGTCATTCTGTAAAGAAGCCACACCCTCAATAGTTGTACCACCGGGAGAGCATACTCTGTCAACGAGTGCCCAAGGGTGGTCAGAGGCTTCAAGAACGGTCTTTGCGCTGCCTAAAACCGACTGTGCTGCAACAGCAAGTGCCTGTGATTTCGGCATACCGTTTTTAACTGCTGCTCTGGCAAGAGCATCAATATACATATAAGTAAAGGCAGGTGAACAGCCACCGATAGCACTGAATATGGGGAAGAGTTTTTCATCAATCTTCACCGCGCTACCGAAGCAGTTGCAGAAACTTTCGGCAAAGTCCATATCCTCATCCGTTACATTTTCCGTACCGCAATAACCCGAAACAGCCGCACCCACAAGAGCATTTATGTTTGGCATTATGCGAATAAATCTTCCCGTAAAACTTACACAGGAAAGAAGGTATTCCGTTGTCTTGCCTGCGGCGATGGAAATGAAAAGAGGATTTCTTTCCTTTACAGTGCTGTCAATATCTGAAAGCACCGAAGCAATTACATTGGGTTTTACGGCAAGAACTATAATACTGCAGTTTTCGGCGATCTCTTTTGCCGAGGTTTTAACTGTGACGCCGAAAGCCTTTTTAAGGGATTGAGTTTTGCTTTCGTCCGTATCAAAAACTGCAATATCCTCACTCTTTATAAATTCGGCTTTGCACATACCTGCAATAATGGCTGATGCCATATTACCTGCACCGATAAAACCTATCATTCTGCTTCCTCCTCTTCGGGAAGGTCTGATGTACAGTTAGGACATTTAACAGCGCTGATACTTATTTCGCTCTTACAGAAAGGACATTCTTTTGTGGTAGGTTCTGCTTCCTCTTCCTTCTTTTTGCCGATTTCGGAAATCTTATTGATAGCCTTCACAAGAAGAAAAATAACAAAAGCCATAATAAGGAAATTGATAACGGCTGTAATAAAAGCGCCGTAGTTAAGAGTAGCATAGCCTGCTTCCTTGGCGGCCTCGGCTGTGGCAAAAACTTCATCGGTAGAGGCAAGCACGATAAACTTGTCGGCAAAATTGATGCCCTTCGTAAGAAGAGAAAGCACTGGTGAAACGAAGTCATTTACCAAAGAATTGACGATTGCCTGAAAAGCACCGCCGATGATAACACCGACAGCAAGGTCAATAACGTTACCGCGCATAATAAATTTTTTAAATTCACTCATAAATCCTTTCATTTTAAAAACCTCCGTAATTTTTTACCTTATGATTTTAACATATATTTCCTTAAAAATAAAGTCTTTTTCAATTTATATTCCCGTAAAATCAAAATCAGGGATAAATCCCTCGTCGGCAGAAAGTGGACTTTGTGTAAAAATGTTTTCAAAGCCAAGGCTTTCTGCATAATCGATAACCTTTAAATATTCCCTCTCGGTGATTTTTCTCTGAAGTTCCGGAAATGCTTCAATTTTTCCGTAGGGAGTGTATTGGGACATAAGACTTATTATTGTATCCGTGCCGAGATTTTCCTTAATCCAATCAAGAATTTTCAAGGACTGATTTGTGTTTTTCGGCAGTATGAGGTGCCTTACTATCATACCCACCTGCATAATCCCTTCTTCATCGAAAATGTTTTCGGGGCGCTGCTTTTTCATTTCCGCAAGAGCCTTTGAGGCAAAGAAAAAGTAATCGGAAGCAGAAGAATATTTACTGCTTCTTTCGTCGCTAATGTATTTTAGGTCGGGGAGATAGATATCAATCTTACCTTCTAAACTTTTAAGTGTTTCAACCTTCTCATAGCCGCCGCTGTTATAGACCACAGGCACAGAAAAATTATTCTTTTCCAGAAAGTCCGAAAGGGCAAGAGCATAATGAGTCGGGTTTACAAAATTAATGTTATGTGCGCCGTCATTTATAAGAGCCTCGCATATTTCACGAAGTCTTTCATCCGTTACTTTTTTGCCCTTACAAGTATGACTGATTTCATAATTCTGACAGAAGACACAGCCTAAATTACATCCGGAAAAAAAGACCGTTCCGCTTCCCCTGCTTCCGCTAATGGGCGGCTCTTCCCAAAAATGCTTTGCCGCACGTGCTAAAGTAAAATCTTCACCCACACCGCAGCAGCCCATTTCTTTTTTTCTGTCTGCCCCACATTCACGGGGACATATTGTACATTTCACAATTTATCACTTTCTTTTTTTATTTTAACTTTATTGTATCATATTCATTTGACTTTTGCCACAATATTGTATATACTTTTTTATACAAAGGAGTGGTTTTATGCTTTTAGCAATCGATATGGGTAACACCAACATCACCCTCGGTGCTTACAGGGACGATGAACTTATCTTTGTTTCCCGACTTTACACCTCAAGACATAAATCAAGCGACGAATATGCTATCGACCTTTTAGATATTTTTAATTTATATAATGTTTCTCCCTCGGATTTTTCCGGCTGTGTTTTCGCTTCCGTTGTGCCCGAACTCACTCAGGCTGTAAGCCTTGCCGTAAAGCATACTGTGGGAATCGAGCCCGTTATCGTGGGCGGAGAAAATTACGGAGATCTTAAAGTGGATATTCTGCCTGTTTCCTATCTTGGTGCTGACCTTATCGCAGGTGCTGTTGCGGCAAGAGAAAAATATACTCTCCCCTGCCTTGTCTGTGACCTTGGAACTGCGACGAAAATACTGGTTATTGATAAAGACGGCACCTTCAGAGGGTGTACCATTGCTCCCGGTGTCAAGATTTCTTTGGACGCTCTTGCAAAAAATGCGGCACTTCTCCCCTCAATAAGTTTCTCAACGCCCCAAAAAGCCATCGGCGAAAATACTACTGAATGTATGCAAAGCGGTATCGTTTTCGGTACGGCTGCTATGCTTGACGGCATGATTAAAAGAATCCGTGCAGAACTCGGTTATGATAACTGCACACTTGTTGCTACAGGCGGTTACAGCACAGGAATTATTCCCTGCTGCGAAGAAAAGTTAATCTATGATGAAAACCTTGTTCTTGACGGGCTTAAGGCAATTTACAAAAGGGCGAAAAACTGAACATAAAAATCATAACCACCGGTTTAACCGGTGGTTTGCTCACCCCTATAAGTCGGATCGTAGCCATGTCGTTCTGTGAGCCAAG
>JAZSPI010000075.1:0-42301 GCA_045537395.1 Acutalibacteraceae bacterium
TTATTTACACCTGTTCCCATTTCATCTTTATTTTCACGTGAGAACACTTTAACATCTACTACAACACCACCTTCACCGTGTTGAACACGAAGAGATGTGTCTCTTACTTCTCTTGCCTTTTCGCCGAAGATGGCACGGAGAAGTCTTTCTTCAGCGGTGAGTTCGGTTTCACCCTTAGGAGTAACCTTACCGACAAGAATGTCACCTGCGTGTACTTCTGCACCTACACGGATGATACCTCTTTCGTCAAGGTCTTTGAGTGCATCACCCACGTTGGGAATATCGTTTGTGATTTCTTCGGGACCGAGTTTTGTATCTCTTGCCTCGAGTTTGTATTTTTCAATATGGATAGATGTGTAAACATCATCGCGAACAAGTTTTTCGTTAATGAGAACGGCGTCTTCGTAGTTATAGCCTTCCCATGTCATAAAGCCGATAAGAGCATTCTTACCAAGGGAGATTTCACCGTGGTCTGTTGCGGGGCCGTCAGCAATAACCTGCTTTTCTTCCACGCGTTCACCAACAGTAACAACGGGCTTCTGGTTGATACAAGTACCCTGGTTAGAACGCATAAACTTGATAAGATTATAAGTATCAACGCGGTTATCGTCGGTCATAACGTCAACTCTGTCTGCACTTACATAGGTAACGGTACCTGCTGCTTTTGCAAGAACGCATACACCTGAGTCTGTGGCTGCTTTATACTCCATACCTGTACCGACCATAGGTGAATCACAGGTAAGAAGAGGAACTGCCTGACGCTGCATGTTTGAACCCATGAGAGCACGGTTAGCATCATCGTTTTCGAGGAAGGGAATGAGAGCCGTAGCAACAGAAACAACCATCTTCGGTGAAACGTCCATATAGTCTGCTCTGGAGGGGTCAATTTCAAGGAACTCGTCACGGTGACGGGCATTAACCTTATTTCTTACGAAACGGTTTTCTTCGTCGAGCTGTTCGTTAGCCTGAACAACAGTGTATTCATCTTCAACGTCAGCTGTCATATATTCGAAGGTTTCAAGAACCTCGCCCGTTTCCTTGTCAATAGGACGGAAGGGAGCTTCAATAAAGCCGTATTCGTTAATTCTTGCGAAAGTAGCAAGATAAGATATAAGACCGATGTTGGGACCTTCAGGAGTTTCGATGGGACACATACGTCCGTAGTGTGAGTAATGAACGTCACGAACGTCGAAACCTGCACGGTCACGGGAAAGACCGCCGGGACCGAGGGCTAAAAGTCTTCTCTTATGTGTAAGTTCGGCAAGGGGGTTATTCTGGTCCATGAACTGTGAAAGGGGTGATGAACCGAAGAACTCTCTTACGGCAGCAATAACAGGTCTTGTATTGATAAGAGCCTGAGGCGTAACCTTTTCGCTTTCCTGAGCCTGAAGAGTCATTCTTTCCTTGATAACTCTTTCCATACGGGAGAAGCCGACGCGGAACTGATTCTGTAAAAGTTCGCCTACACATCTGATACGGCGGTTGCCGAGATGGTCGATGTCATCAGCATTACCTACACCGTTTGCAAGGCAGTTGAGGTAGTTGATTGAAGCGAGAATATCATCAACGATGATAGTTTTGGGGATAAGTTCGTCAGCCTTTGATTCAAGATAAGCAAGAACTTCTTCCTTGCTCATATCTTCAATTTCTGTAAGAACATCCATAAGAACTGTATATCTTACGTTTTCATTGATGCCAGCAGACTTAAGTTCTTCATCTGTGTATTCGGGAAGATAACCCTTGATGTCAACCATCTGGTTTGAAATAACCTTAACGGGTTCTTCAAGACCTTCAACAGAAACATAAGCAACCTTTACACCTGCCTGTTCAATTTCAAGGGCACGTGCTTTTGTTATAAGTTCGCCTTCTTCAGCGATAATCTCACCTGTAAGTTCGTTGATGATGGGCTGTGCAAGTCTGAAACCGCGGATTCTGTCGGAAATACCGAGTTTCTTATTGTACTTATAACGTCCTACTCTGGAAAGGTCATATCTTCTTTCGTCGAAGAACATACCTTCGATGTGACTCTGTGCGCTCTGGAGCGTGGGAGGTTCACCGGGACGGAGTTTCTTATAAATCTCAATAAGTGCTTCGTCGCTGTTTTTGGAGTTGTCCTTTTCAAGAGTTGCTTCGATTCTGTCATCATAACCGAAGAACTCACGGATATCTGTATCTGTGGAAACGCCCAAAGCACGGATAAGTGTGGTGATGGGGATTTTTCTGTTTTTGTCGATTCTTACGAAGAAGAGATCGTTTTGGTCAGTTTCGTATTCGAGCCATGCACCGCGACCGGGAATGATAGTTGAAGTGAAAAGCTTTTTACCTGTAACATTGTGTGTCATTCCGAAATATGCACCGGGTGAACGGACAAGCTGAGAAACTATGGCACGTTCTGCGCCGTTGATGATGAAGGTACCGCTTTCGGTCATAAGGGGGAAGTCACCCATATAAACTTCGCTTTCCTTCACTTCACCTGTTTCCTTATTATAAAGGCGTACGGTAAGTCTCATGGGAGCAGAGTATGTGGTGTCTCTCTCTTTACATTCCTTAACGGTGTACTTGGGTTTGTCATCCATTCGGTAGTCAACGAAGGAAAGGACTAAATTACCGCTGTAATCGGTAATGTCCGACATATCCTTAAGAACTTCTTTAAGACCGATGTCGATGAACCATTTGTAAGAATCCTTCTGAACCTGGATAAGATTGGGCATCGGCATAACTTCTTTGATTTTACCGAAGCTCTTTCTTACGTTTGTTCCGAGTTTTACGTCGGTTACGTTTACCATTGGCTTATCACTCCATATCTTTATTATTTTCCTCGTGTGAGGAATTGACCTGCATAGATTTTTTCAAAAATGTATTGACATTTTCTTTCATTAATGGTAATATTCACTTAAGGGAAAAGGCATTAAGGCATAATTACACATTATATGTTTTGCTATGATAACATATTTGTGTTTTTATTGTCAAGGTTTTTTTCTTTATTTTTTTATATTTTTGGGATTTTTTTGCATATAATATGCTTTTAACTGCCTGAAATGGCAGTTTTTTTCTTTTAAAACATAATCTTTCCCCTTCTGTTGCTAAAAAAATAAAAGAACACTCCCCTGCCTCAAGTAAAGACAAGGGAGTGTATTTTTCTGTATTTGAATCATTTCACTGCATAAACACACGGATTAGTGTGTAAATATTATTATAAATCCTTAAGGTGCTTACTTCTTGAAGGATGACGGAGTTTACGAAGAGCCTTTGCTTCAATCTGTCTGATTCTTTCTCTTGTAACATTGAAAGCCTTACCTACTTCTTCAAGTGTCTGAGGTGTGCCGTCACGAAGACCGAAACGAAGGCGCAAAACTTCAGCCTCTCTCGGTGTCAGAGTTTCAAGAACCTCATTTACTTTTGATCTGAGGAAGGTCATGGCTGCTGCGTCAGCAGGAGAAAGCGCATCCTCGTCGGGAATAAAGTCACCAAGATGGCTGTCTTCCTCTTCACCGATGGGAGTTTCAAGAGAAACGGGTTCCTGCGAAATACGCAGAATATCGCGTACCTTTTCTGTCTGCATACCCAGTTCTTTTGCTATATCCTCAGGAGAAGGATCCTTGCCGTCACGATGAAGGAGCATGTTGCTTGTCTTCTTTACCTTATTGATAGTTTCAACCATATGAACAGGAATACGGATAGTTCTGCCCTGGTCGGCAATAGCACGGGTAATAGCCTGTCTTATCCACCATGTTGCATAAGTAGAGAACTTGAAACCCTTAGTATGGTCGAACTTATCAACAGCCTTGATAAGACCTAAGTTACCCTCCTGAATAAGGTCGAGGAACATCATACCTCTGCCCACATATCTTTTTGCAATTGAAACTACAAGACGGAGATTTGCCTTGGTGAGAATCTCCTTTGCCTCTTTGTCATCATTTGAAATACGGATTGCAAGATCAATTTCCTCTTCAGGAGTAAGAAGAGGCACCCTGCCTATATCCTTAAGATATACCTTTACAGGGTCATCAATAACACTCTTCGGGTCAGATGCAGCAATAGAAGCATTATCATAATCCTTGGGCAGATCAATATCAATGGAAATATTTTCAAGTATTTCATCGCTCAGGTCATCAACGATCTCTACACCTGCGTTTTCAAGTTTTGAATATACCTTTTCCATTTCGTCAACATCAACATCAGCCTCAACGAGAACTGTATCAATGTCTGTAGAATTGAGTTTGCCTGCTGCAATACCTCTGTCAATGAGTTCTTTAATCAGTGTATTTTTTTCCTGGTTTAACATATTTTATATATCCTTTCTGTTAATTACCTTGTTTCTTCTGATTTATTAAAGCCAAAAAATCTTCATCACTTAAACTGCCTGCAGAAACATTCTGTTGTCTTCTGAGTTTTTCCTCTTTCATTACCTGTACACAATCGGTACAGACTTTAAAAGAATGATTGAGATTTTCGTTTTTCTTAATTATCTGCACAAAAGCATCCATTTCATCTGCGGCTAATTCCTGAGAAAAAGTTGTCAGTTCAAGACTTCTGTGCTCATTTATTCTTTCCTCAATAAGAGTAAAAATTCTTGCGTGAACGCTTACGGAAAAATCTTCGGAAGTGATTGCACCTTTTATTCCTCTGTAATAATCGGGGTTTCTGTAAAGAGCACCGATGAGTTGTTCTTCCGCTTTTACCGCCCTTATATTTGTAGAATTTTTTATAGCAATTTTTGAGTTGCGACTCATTGATTCCTGCTGAATCTTTTTGTATTTCTGTCCCTGTTCCCTTTTCTGTACCCGTCGTCGGAACTGTTCAATGCGGATAGCGATTACAGCCTTGTCCACCTGCAGTTCCTCAGCAAGACGCGAAGTATATATATCCTGTGCTATTACGCTCGTTTTCGATAAAGTTTCGGCGGCTCTTTCAAGGTATTTCATTTTTCCGTCACTTGTTTCAAGATCAAAATCCTTTCTGAGCCTGAGCAGTTCAAACTCAATATCGTTGGCTGCTCCGTCAATAAGACTTCTGTAACGTTCGGGACCGTATTTTTTTAATATTTCGTCCGGGTCCTTGCCTCCAGTAAGATGAACAACTCTTACCTTCATACCTATCGAAGAAAAAATTCCGATTGCTCTGTCGGTGGCTTTCTGTCCTGCATCATCAGCATCATAGGAAAGAATTATTTCGTCGGTATATCTTGCAAGCAGATGCGCCATTTCACTTGTAAGCGCCGTACCGAGACAGGCAATTACATTATCGAAACCTGCCTGATGAAGAGATATGGCATCCATATACCCTTCAACGAGAATAAGATTTTTCTCCTTGGTACTTTTGGCAAGATTCAATCCGAAAACACCGAGACTCTTTTTATAGACAAGAGTATCCGAGGAGTTGATATATTTAGGTTTGCTGTCGTCCAAAACTCTGCCGCCGAAAGCGACCACATTACCTCTGACATCTATTATGGGTACCATAACTCTGTTACGGAAAGAATCGTAAAAACTTATCTTACCGTTTTTTTCACTTTTATTGGCAAGATTGGCTTCATAAAGTTCTTCGTAGGAATAACCTTTACCTTTCATATAAGTGAGAAGATTACGCCAACCCTCGGGAGCATAGCCGAGACCGAAACGGATAATCGTTCCTTTTTTCAGACCTCTTTCTTTATAATAATCGAGACCTGCCTTGCCCTGTTCCTCAAAAAGACAGGAATTAAAAAATCTTGCCGCCTCTTTGTTAATTTCGTACATACGTTTTCTCTTTTCGGCAAGAGAATTGTCATAACCTTCGCTTGGCATTACCATACCGCATCGGTCACACAAAAGCCGTACCGCTTCCGTGAAATCAAGATTTTCTGCACGGCGTATAAAAGATATTACCTCTCCGCCTGCACCGCAACCGAAACAGAAAAAACTCTGATTTTCGGGATACACTGTAAAAGACGGTGTTTTTTCATTATGGAAAGGACAAAGTCCCACAAGATTTTTTCCTCGGCGTTTCAAAGGAGTATACGATGATATTATCTGCTCAATATCGCATCTCATACGAAGTTCCGCAAGAAATTCATCAGAAAATCTCTGTGCCATTTTTTACACCGTCCTTCTTTATAAATGCAAAATTCAGAATGCAAAATTGTGGTCGCGGGGTTACCACGAAATATATTTTACATTCTTCCCCGCAAAAACAATTAGAGATAAAAAGTAAAGATTAATTTATATGTTTGTTTTCTTACAAATTGATACACGAATTGCAATTATTTCTTTAACATCTTCCGACATACTTGAAAATTCTTTTTCTGTCAGATATTCTGTTTTGTATAATAACTTCAACCAATAATAAGTTTCATTTGCTTCTTTTAAGGCTATATTCATTTTTGAGTTGAAGTCAGGCCTTGTCTGACCTTTCTGCGCTTCGGCTACATTGGCGCCTATGCTTGTCCCGCTTCTAAGAAGTTGCTTTGATAAAACATGCTCATTTTTTCACAAATCAAATATTTATAAACATTAACGATCCTTACGGCAAAATCAAAACTTTTTTCTTCTATTGCATTATACACAATAACAGCCTCCATTAATTACGCTTTATTAGCGTGGCGGTGTAAAGATAGAATAACAGAATACATTTGCCCGGATATAATCGGAACGAAGTAACCCTTCATTTTGCATTTTTAATAGTTCCAGCCTTTCGGAATAAAGTAATCACCGTAAACTTTCAGCACATAATCATCAGTCATGCCTGCTATATAATCACAGGCTGCTCTTTCGGCGCCTTCCTTCCAGGCTATTGTTATGTATTCGTTTGGCAGTTCATTTGGATTTGAAACAAAGAACTCATAAAGAGACTGAATAAGTTTTATCGCCTTACCCTCTTCACTTTTGCAGGCAGGATTTGTATAAACCCTGTCAAACATAAATTCGTGAAGCATATCAAAGGCAGCCTGCACATCACTGTCCAAAACTATTTGATCCTCTGTATTTTCAATCGCTGACATTACAAGGGTATTTATTCTCTGACTTTTTGTCTCGCCCAGGACTTTTCTTGCATCGGGAGGAATGTTTCCCTCGGTAATTATACCGCCTCTTACGGCATCGTCAATATCGTGATTAATGTATGCAATTCTGTCGGCAAGTTTTACTATTTTGCCTTCAAGAGTTGACGCTTCCTCTCCCCTTGTATGACAAAGTATGCCGTTTCTTACTTCATAGGTAAGATTAAGTCCTGCACCCTTATTTTCAAGACAATCCACTACTCGAAGACTTTGTTCAAAATGCTTGAACCCACCGGGATGAACTTCATTTAGGGCTCTTTCTCCCGCGTGGCCGAAAGGTGTATGTCCAAGGTCATGACCTAAGGCAACTGCCTCCGTAAGCGTTTCATTAAGGGAAAGTCCCATGGCAATTGTACGGGCAATCTGTGAAACCTCAAGTGTATGGGTAAGACGTGTTCTGTAATGAGCGCTGTCGGGAGCAAGAAAAACCTGCGTTTTATGCTTGAGGCGTCTGAAAGCAGGACAATGTATTATTCTGTCTCTGTCCCTCTGAAAGGCAGTTCTTACGGGACATTCCTCTTCAAATGTCTGTCTTCCCCTGGTATTTTCGCAAAGGAAACCGTACTGAGAAATAGTTTTTCTTTCATTTTCCAAGGATCTCATTCTGATATGAGACATCAAAAACACCCCCTGATTTCAAAATTCTTTAAATATATATACGCGGAATTTTTCTTTTTTCCCCTATTTTTTTAAAATTAAATTTCACAGTATTTTTCATCAACAACCTGACAGTCAAATCTGCCGTTGGAAACATCGATGAGTTTGACTCTGAAGGAAGACAGTAAGCCTTCGGGAATACGGAATGTTACGGTGACATTATCGGTAAACTCCGTATCCTCCACTATGCCGCCGCACTCACAGATAAGAGGCACAAGTCTGCCGTAAAAATTATAATCTGCCGTGGCCGTAACAATCTTGCAAAGAGACATTGTGATAATTCCGCCCGAATCAAGAGCAATCTTTGCGCCGTGGGAATAGGCACGCACAAGACCGCCTGCACCGAGCATTATACCGCCGAAATAACGGGTGACAACCACACAGCAGTCAGTTACATCCTCTTTTAAAAGCACATCAAGACAGGGAATACCTGCCGTACCCTGCGGCTCTCCGTCATCGCTGAAACGACGTATCCCCCCCTCACGAAGAACATAGGCATAAACATTATGAGTAGCATCCCAGTGCTTTGTTTTTATGCTGCTTATAAAATCCAATGCTTCCTGCTGGGTTTTTACAGGTTTTACATAACCGATGAAGCTGGATTTTTTAACGATGAACTCATCTGAATTTTCATTTTTTATTGTCCTGTATTCAGCCACGGGAGTCCTCCTTAACTTATTAAATGAAAATAAGACGATACAATAAAATTGCACCGTCTGATTTACTTTCGAAATATTATTTGCTGAGGTTGAAACGCTTATTGAATCTGTCAACACGTCCGCCTGTATCAACAAGTTTCTGCTTACCTGTGAAGAAGGGGTGGCAGTTTGAACAAATATCAACACGCATATCCTTTTTAGTTGAACCTGTAGTAATCTTAGCACCGCAAGCACATCTTACTTCTGTCTGTTCGTAGTTGGGATGAAGTTCCTTTTTCATTCTTGTTCACCTCTTTCGGCTCTTTGCATTATTTAACGAATGGTATTGTAACACAAGATAATTGAAAAATCAACATTTTTTTGAAAATAATTTATTTTATTTTTCACCAAACTTATTTCCTGATGAAATATACCTTCTGGCATAATTAGTTTTCTTGCTTGTCGAAGCCCTTATATGTTCCAAATCCAAGCATATATGTGGCCATTGAAATAGCCAAATCTTCCGATTCTACATCATATTTGGAAGCCAAAATTTTTAATTCATTTATAACTGTATCATAAGGAACAATTGAACCCTCAAGTTCTTTAACTGCCTTTTCAATAACAGTAGGAAGAATCATGCACATCTCATAAAAAGCGTCCTCTTGACCCGTTACTAAAGCATAGAATTGGTCAAGGCTTACTCTGCGAATCAGTTTATGACCAACTTTTCTCTTATCTACGGTTGTTTCCCATTTTATGTTTTGGGAGCGCTGTGCAATTGCTTCTACTAAAAAACAAGCACAATCATCGTCATTTAATAACTGGTTTTGCATCTTAATAAATGTCTTTCCGGCTGAAGCAGAGTTCATAGTGTTGTGTTTGTTTTTCATTTCAACATATATGGTGCGAACACTACCAACATCAGGAATCTGAATGCCATCAACATTTTCATAAATAACATCCCAACCACCTTCTTCACCGTTAGGTGGAACATGGCAATTGGCAATATATTGAAAAATCCGCTGATGGAAATATCCAATATCATTATTGTTGGATTTATCTCTTTGACGAAAAATCTCATTGCTTACAATCTCTGCCCAAGAGGATTGATAAACAGTTTTGTCAAAAATTAATTTTATGGGATCAATAATATTCTTGTTAAATCGTTTAAGATCAAAGGACTCTAATTTTTCTCCGTACTTTTCAATAGTAGCTTTAACATGATTTGTAAAGTCCTCTTCACTTATGAAAGATAATTTCCACATCATAAACTCTCCAATGCTTCTTTTATTTTTAATGCTATATCATAAGCTAAATTTACAGGTACAGCATTTCCAACTTGCTTGTACTGTTGACCTACACTTCCGCAAAACCTCCACTCGTCAGGAAAACTTTGGCAGCGAGCATTTTCTCGTATTGTAAACGGACGAGCCTCCAAAGGATGACAACGGTCTGTTTGTTTTTGACTAGGTGAAGTCAATACTGTAAGGGAAGGTTCATCAAGGCTCAATCTCCTCAATATACCTGTTCTACCACCTTCCATATACCAACAACTTTTCATATATTCTTTTGCAATATCTTCAGGTATGTCTCTCCAGTATCCTCCCGGAGGAACCAATTCAAATATTTTTCTTTTATATGCTGAATATGGTGTGCCTTCACTTTTAGGACAATCCAGCAAAATATCTCTTAAAACTGGTTTATACTTATGAGGCGCAGGAAAATCAAACGAAATTTTTTTTGCTAAATCACTTCTAACACCAATGGTAATTAAGCGTTCTCTTTTTTGTGCTACACCGTAATCCCAAGCATTTAAAACCTGTTTTTGAATTGTATAACCAGTCTTTTCAAAAATGTCACTTATAGTCTTATATGTACGCCCTTTATCAAGAGTAAGCAAACCTTTTACATTTTCAAATAAAAACATTTTAGGTTGAAGTTGTTCTAAAAACTTTGCATAGTGATAAAAAAGCGTTCCTCGAGCATCTTCAAGCCCAAGCCGTTTACCTGCATATGAAAAACTTTGGCAAGGAGCTCCACCGGATAACAAATCTAATTCTCCCTCAGCAACTCCAAAGTATTCTTTCAAATTAAGACACGAAATATTTGCAATATCATCATTTATGACCCTCCAATTTGGACGATTACATTTAAGGGTGTCTGATGCATCTTTATCAAACTCTATAAGTCCAATGGTATGAAATCCAGCTCTTTCAATACCTAAAGCTAATCCACCTGCTCCTGCAAAAAGTTCAATAGTAGTAAATGGCTTACGCTCGACAGCAATCGGTTTTTCCTGAATCACTTCGATAATATCCCCAATGTTGCAGTCAAGTGCTGCACAAATTTTTTCTATGCTCTCAAATGAAATAGTTTCATTTTTTCCCATTCTTGCCATAACATTAAAACTAATTCCTGCCGCTTCCTTGAGATCAGTTTTATTCATGTTTCTATCAATAAGAAGTTTCCAAAGATTATTATAACAAACAGCCACTATTTTACCTCCAAATTTAACAAATCCACTACACAAAAATGGGTTGTTAGAATTATATCATATTGCGGCTATAAAATCAATATTTCTCACGATTTCGTTAGAAAATCTTTTCTCATTTCACCACTATCGCCTTACCAAGATAAAAAGAATACAACACCGTTTCCTTTACGGTATAATCGGTACACATTGAAAGGGCTTTTCTGTAAAGTTTTACCTGAGAAGAATACTTTTCAATAAATTCCTCTTCGGTTTTAAGTTTATCTGTCTTATAGTCGACGACCACAAGTTCACCCTTTTCGACAAAGGCGCAGTCAGCAATACCCTGTATCATTACTCTTTCATCGGAAAACTCTTCCGTGCCATCATATACTTCATTTATGGGAACCTCGATGGTGAATTTCTTTTCACGCATTACATTATCACTTCTGAGTATTCTTTCGGCAAGTTCACTTTTAAAGAAGGTCTCTACAGCAGGGATATTGATTCCTTTTGCCTGAATGTCGGTAATAATACCCTTTTCGCACAGCCTTTCGATTTCCCCTATTACATCACGGGAGGCTCTTTCATAATCGGCAAACTGCATAAAAGTATGAGTTGCTATACCCTTCTGTGCACCCGTAAGACCACCCTCAGATAAAAATGACGGCATAGATGAGGCAAAGTACTCTCTGTCAACAAAGTCTTTATCAACCTCTGAAGCGGCTCTTTTCATAAGGATATTGGAAAGAGTTTCGTACCTGTATCTGAAGTTCACTTTTTCATCTATCGCCCTGATTAATGCCTCATCAACTTCGGTATTCTCATTTCTGCCCTTACCGTAAGAAGGTGCAATTTCTTCTTCCATAGAAGAAATAACTACCTTTAAAGATGAATCACAGTCCAGAACTATATGCTCCCTGCAGCCCACAAGTTCTCTCAATTGTACCGAATCCTTATGACGCATAAGAGCAGTTACTATCCATTCGCCCATACCCGTAGCGGACGATACAAGAAAAGGAGAAATTTTATCCGAAACAGGATTTATGTTATCAAAACACTTTTTCAATGTAGTTTCAATATTTTTTGTTCCGTAAACCATTATCAGCCTTTCCCTTGCACGGGTGAGAGCAACATAAAGAACACGGAGTTCTTCGCTTAAACCTTCAAGACTTTTTGAAAGTTTTACAGCCGAATGGCATATGGTTCCGTACTGTTCAAAAGTATCAATATCTCTTCTTATAAGTCCGAGACCGTGTTTTAAACTGATAAGCAGATTTTCTGTCTCGTCTCTCTTATTGAACTTACTTGCACAGGAGCCGATAATACATACCGGAAATTCAAGACCCTTGGATTTGTGTATAGACATTATCTTTACAACATCCGTACTCTGAACCTGACCGAGACAGGCAGTAAGGTCTTTTTTATTCTTTTTCAATCGGTCAATAAAGCGTACAAAGCCCGATATGCCGCCTGAGCCTGTTTTTTCATAAGTATCGGCATAATCCTCGAGAAGCATCAGATTAGATCTTTTCATTCCCGTCGGATCCACGGCATCATAGATATTAAGAATAGCCGTATCTTCAAATACTTCCTCAATAAAATCTTTCACACAGCGGCAAAGACTGATTCTGCGCCAGTGCCTTATCTTTTCATTAAAAGTCTTTACCTTTTCGTTACCCTTATCTTCCTGAACAAGCAGACAGGAATAAATATTACCTTTGCGGGAATCTATACGGTATTCACTAATATCATCAGCCGTAAATGAAAACAGCGGTGAAAGCATAACGCTTAAAAGAGGAACATCCTGCTCGGGATTATCGATAACACGCAAAAGGTTCAGTGCCAGACTTATTTCCGTCGAATCAAGAAAAGAGCCTGTCGGTTCCGTAAAGGAAGGCACACCCATTTTACGGAAAGCGTCGGCATATATGTTACTGCGACTTTTCGCAGAACGCAAAAGCACGGCAAAATCTCCGTAGGTGGCTTTTCTTTCTCCCTCTTCACCTTTGACGGTAAAGCCGGAGTCTATCATTCCTTTAATTGTCTTGGCTACATATCTTGCCTGATTTTCATCACTGCTTTCAAATACAAGGCCGTCCGTTTCAACGAAGTGAATTTCTGCACCGAGACGGTTTTCGTCATCATACTTTGCAGAGGGTACAAGTCTTTCTTCTTCATTATAATCGACGGCTCCGCAAGCTTTACTCATAAGAGCATTAAATATAAAATTAATTATATCCGTTACGCCCTTACGGCTACGGAAGTTGTTTCCGAGAATAATCTTTGCGGGATAATTATCTTTTTCTCTTTCATAAACAGGATATTTTTCCTTAAGTGATATGAATATTTCGGGCATAGCCTGACGGAAGCCGTAGATACTCTGCTTGACATCACCTACTCTGAAAAGGTTGTTTCTCGATATTGCCGTAAAGAGCATATCCTGCGCTTCGTTGGTATCCTGGTATTCGTCAATAAGTATTTCGTCAAAGTTTTCGGCTATTGCCTTTGCCTTTTCGGTTTTTTCGTATCCGTCTTCGGTTTTTCTGACAAGAAGGCTTAAGGCTCCGTGGGCAATATCACTGAAATCGGCAAGTTTCTTCTCCCTCTTATTCCTCGTATAAATCTCACCGTAAAGTTTAACCGTGCGACAAAGAGATTTAACCAAAGGTGCAAAAAACTCCATATCATCGCTGAAATTCTCTTCGGAAGAAAAGAAGTAGTTTTTTAGCCCTTTTACCTTTTTATTACAGGCATCCCTCTTATAGACAAGAGAATCAAAGAAAGCATCTTCCTTAAGACCTTTCGGCGCTCTGCCTCTTCTTGCAGGGGCAAAGGAGAGAATCTTCTCTCTCGCCTCGTCCCATTTCCCTTTGTTAAGATATTCAAGACAGACTGAGTATTGCCGTCTGTCTTCGGATACAGCCTCATAAAACACTCCGCTGTAATCCGCATTATGCTCACATTCGGAAAGGATATAGTCCGCAATACCTGCGGCATATTCAAGACATTCCCCTACATAGGGTATAATGATTTTTCCGTAAACGCTTTCGCTTACACTTTCTCCTTTTATAAATTCTTCACCGAGAGAATCAATCCAACTTTCAGGAAAAGGAAAAGAACGTGAATTTTCATAAAGGCTCTTTACAGTTTCGGCAAGATAGGAATCGTCTCTGCCTCTGAAAAGAAGTTCGGAAAGGTTGCGGAAATCTTCTCCACCCTCATCGTACATAAAACAAAGTGCTTCGTCTACGCTGTCGTTTTTTATAATTTCAAGTTCGCCTTCTTCGGCGTTTACCGTGTCGGGAGAAAAATCGAGAAGTTCAAAGTTTTCCTTGACTAAAGAAGCACAAAAGCTGTCAATTGTGCATATTTTTGCCGCAGGCAGAAGCATCTGCTGTTTTATCAGATTTGTATCACCGGGATTTTCTCTGAGAAGATTTTCTACAGCGGCAGTTATTCTTTCGAGCATTTCATTTGCGGCGGCTTTGGTGAAGGTAACGATAAGCAGTCTGTCGGCAGAAGTGGGGTTTTCCTTATCTGTCAGACGCTGTATTACTCTTTCAACAAGAACGGCTGTCTTACCCGAACCCGCAGCGGCGGAGACAACTATATTCCCCTTGCGGGAATTTATCGCATCTTTCTGATTTTCTGTCCAGTTTCTGCTCATTCTGTCTCCTCCTTCTCTGTAAGCATTTCAAAGCATTCGTCATGAGGAATTTTTTTGATGTATCGCTTTTCCGGTTCTTCCTCAAGGCAGACTTCCCTGTAATCGCAATAGTCACATACATCCGTATATGAACTGCCGCAAACAGGTCTTGCAGGAATAATACCTTGCTGTATACCGTTACCCATACCTATGATAACTTCATCCATCTTTCTGCCGAGTTTTTCAAGGTAATAAAGAGAAATGAATTTGCCTTTTATCTTGCCGTTTCTCTTGTCTGTTGTCACGGGAATAAACAGACCTTTCCCCTCTTTATCCATATGGCTTACCATATCAAAATCTTCAACAATCATGCCGTTCATTTTTCCTGCCCGGTAGCGGTTCTCCTTACGAAGTTCCTCACCGTCAAATCTTGACTCAACATTTACCGTGCTCATTTTTGCAGGAAAATAGAGTATACCCGCAGGGATAATATCCTTATACTCTCCGTCACCTTTTCTCCATATTGAAATAAGATAAAGGAGCATCTGCATATTAAGTCCCTCAAGCACATCGGAAAGTTCAAAGGTTTTTCCGCCCGTTTTATAGTCAACAACTCTTATGAAGCGCTTTCCGTCAAGGTCCATTTTGTCAACACGGTCTATAACGCCTCTTATCTGCACAGTACCCTTTTCAAGTTCAAGAGTAAAAGGTCTCACGTCTCCGTCTTTTCTTATAGTAAGTTCAAAATCGCAGGGTTCAAAATCACTCGACATAAATTCACTGCGAAGCCTGTCCATAATGTCACCGAGAACTTTAATAAGTCGGGAATAGATATAATTGAAGCGTGAATCCTTCGTGTCACTTCCGCCCATTTTTTCATTGAGATATTCCTGAAGGCAAAGGCGCAGTTCTTCTCTCATCTGTTCATCGGAAAGAGAAAGGAAATCTTTTCCTTTATATTTTTTCAGTATTATTTCAAGAACGTGATGAACTACGGTACCGCTCTGAGAGGCATCAAGTTCAGCCTTAACTCTCGGAGTTGCACCGATACCGTAACGGCAGTAATACATAAAGGGACACTTGCTGTAGGTTTCCATTTGTGAAGCAGAGAAATAAAGGTCTTTCCCGAAAAGAGCAAGGGCAGTTTCCTTGTTTTCGATTTCATAAGGCTCTTTATAAACAGCCTTACTCATAGAGGACAGAACACCGCTGTACTCCGTTTTGCTTTCAAAGTAAGAATAAAGAGTATTGCTTTTCCTGTCTTCACTGCGATATTTTTCTGCCATAAGTCTGAAAGCGGATTTTTCACTTTCTATAAGGTCGATAAACTGTTCATCGGTTGTTATCTCAACCTTTAATCCGGGAATTATCCTTTCACAAACAGTCACACCTTCGCTTTTTGTCCTTTTTTCATCACCTTTTCCCGACACACAGTAGGAAAGATAAAGTTTTTCTGTTGCCGAAGCAAGAGCATTATAAAGGATAAAGCGTTCCTTGAGGCTTTTTTCCTTTACTCCGTCACCGAAAGAAACCCCCGTGCTTTCAATTCTGCCTTTTTCGAAAGCAGAAAAGAGACCTTTTTCTGTGGGAATTTCAGGAAACAGTCCGCTGTTAAGACCTACGACAAATACAACTTTTGCCTTTTTCGTAAGCATTCTTTCTGCGTTTACTACGCTGACCTCATCAAAGCCGTCAGGAAGTTTACCCAAAGTTTTTTCATTTATTACAAGTTCAAATATTTCGCTCAGTCTCTTGGCACTCACTTTTCTTTCGCCAAGCGCTCCGACTATATCGTCAAATCCTTCCATAAGAATATCCCAGACCTGCTCCTGCTCGGCGGCAAGAGAAGTATCTCCCTCTTTTTCAAGAGTAAGGGCATATTCTTTTAAGTTTTCGTCAATGTGATTTTCCCTTAAGAAATCATATACTGCCTTAACTGCCTGACGCGCATTACAACAGTCGATTTTTTCTTTAAGTTTTATAATGGGAGTAACGGTTTTCTCCCGTACTCTGTTGAGTTCAGCAAGTTCGGCGATCCTCTTTTCATTCAGACTTTCACCGAAGCCACCCGGATTATAAGTCCATTCACTGAGCCATTTTCTGCCGTTTATATTCCACATAAAACAGTAGTTCTCAATCTTTGCGCTTTCCTCGTCGGTAATCCCTGCAAGATAAGTTTTCATATAACGGAAAACATTATCACTGTCAAAACCGTCTCCGCATATTGCCAAAAGGCTTCTTACCAGATTTATCAGAGGCTGATTTATAATCTGTTGTCTTTTATCCTCAAAGAAAGGTATACCGTAGGTTTTGAAGGAATTGCGAAGTTGTCTTTCATAATTTTCATCGTTCCTGTAAACAACTGCGATTTCTCTGCAACGGTATTCACCTTTTCTCATAAGGCGTTTGATTCTTCTTGCCACAGCATCACACTCATCATAAAAGTCCCCTGCTGTGATAACAGTAATATTTTCGCTTTCCCTGTCATAGGTCAGGAAATCCGGTTTAAAGAGATTTTCTTCTAAAAAAGCAATATCTTCACGGAACGAATCCTTCTCTGCCGTGCAAACTATCGTCTCACTAACCTCAACATCATACTCTCCCGCAAGTCGCATCAGTTTTCGTGCTGTACGCTGAATATAAGGGAAAGGACCTGTCTTTGCAGTAATGTCAATTTTATCAAGACAAAGGGTAATATACACATTCTCCGCCTGTCTCATCATAAGAGAGATAAGCCTGAGTTCATCGTGGGTAAAAGAAGGAAAGCCGTCAATTACTACGGTCTTACCCAAAAAGAAAGTCTCGCCGCAAAGGATGTCATAAACCTTAGAAAGCAAATCCGCATCGTCAAAAGCACTCTGAGAAACAACTGCCTCGTAAGTACGGTAAATAAGAGCTGCTTCACTCATTTTTTCTTTGAGCATACTATCTCTAATCTCTTCGGCACTTTTTTCAAGTTCATCGGCAGTTATTCCTTCGTTTTTCATCTCGTCAACAAAACCGAGAAATTTGGTTACAAGAGCAATATCATTTTTATGTTTTGCAAAAACTTTAAGTCGGTCACTTAAATTATCAATAGCAACAGACATATAAATAAGCCTTGCAGCGTTGGTTGCCATAGGCTTTTTTATCCCGCCGAAAGAAGAAAGTACCACATGTGACAGACGGGTAAAACTAAGCACCTCAACCTGTGATGCAAGTTTTGGACCGAGAAGTGAAAGAATGCTTTTATCGCTTTCAAAGGTGTATTGTCTTGGTACAATGAGCATAGTTTCCTTGCCTTCTCTTGCTTTTTCGCCGAGGATTTTATGAGCAGCAGTTGTTTTTCCGCTGTTTTTTCTGCCGATGATAAAATTAAGCATAGTCAACTCTCCTGAATTTGATAAAGACATTATACAATAACCTACCTCTTTTTTCAAGTGAGGAAAATGGCTGAGAGACAATATGCGGACTGTAAAAATAAAGAAATGCAAAATTGTAAGCCAATGCGCGACCACAATTCTGCATTAAAACAAATTTATGCAAAGTATCTGATGAGATAAAGGATAAGCATGTGTACTGGATAAAATGCATAGAAGCCATACTGAATCACTTTATTCTTTTTGCCTTTTTTTCCACCGTAAAGCCAGATAGGAATAAGAGAGAATACGGCAAATGCCTGAGTGGGTATTTCGAAACTTTTCCCTGCAAGTTCAAAAGGAATAACCTGACCTTCAAAAAATACGATATTGATAAGCACCATACCCACAAGTTGCAAAACCCATGCAAAGGGAAAATCTCTGAAAAGATAAAACATAACCACCGTCAGCACACCTAAGAATCCGTAATCTACAAATCCGATAACGGAAGCGACAGTAATAAGTAAAAGCCACAGGAAAGAAAGGGCGATATTTTTTGCACTTTTATCCTTTTTAAGCCTGTCAATTAATATGATGGCAAGAAGTCCTAGCAAAAGAGTGAACATAACATTCTGATGGTAGGGATTAAACCATCTGCTGCTGTAAAAGAGATTGAAAGGAAACTCGGAAATCAATGCAAAGCCCAGAAGTCTTAAAGCATATTTTTTTACATTCGAAGTACGGCAGAAGCCCTCTGCTATAAAGAAAGCAAAAATCGGGAATGCCATTCTGCCGATATAGGTCATCCAGTTTCCGAAGGACATATAGGTTGCCCATATATGGTCACTGAGCATAAGAATCACAGCAATTACCTGTAGCATTTCTTTTTTCAGTCCGCCAAGGGGTATTCTGACCAACGGACTGTTATAAGGTAAGGAAGATAAGGTTTTCTCTTTCATTTTTTACACCGCCTTTATTTAATGATATTTTACCACAAGATAATGCTTTGTCAACTCAAAAATCTTTAAATAGTCACTAAATAAATATATATTATTACATTATATTGAATTTTTCCGTAAGATGAGTTATAATGAAATGTATTATATTCAGGAGATGAAATTATGAAAACTTACCGTATACATCTTATAAGACATGCTCTGACACAGGACAACCTTGACGGCGTGTATGCAGGCAGAACAGATTCTCCCCTGTGTGCCGAAGGCATTGAACAGTTAAAAGATGCCAAAGAAAAGTATATCTATCCCGAAGTTGATTTCCTTTTCACTTCACCTCTCAGACGATGTACGGAAACAGCAAAAATCCTTTATCCTGATCTTAACCCTATTGTTATGGACGGGCTCACAGAATATAACTTTGGTGAATTTGAAGGTCAGACCGCTGAAGTTCTCCACGAAAAGCAACCCCTTTTTGATCGCTGGATAAGAGGCGAAGAAGGTATCAAGCCTCCCTTTGGCGAAAGTAATGCCGACTTTGCAAACCGCGTTTGCTCCTGCTTTGAAAAGATGGTTGACGGTATTATAAAAACAGGCACCGAAAGAACAGCCGTTATAACTCACGGCGGGGTTATTTCCACAATACTTTCAAATTTCGGCATACCCGAAGCAAGTGTAAGCCAATGGCTCACCCCCTCCTGCTGCGGATATACACTTCTGGTTTCCCACTTTTTATGGATGAGTGGCAAAAAAGTTGAAGTTATAAAAGAAATACCCGAAAGTGCCGAAGAACAAAAACAGGGCAACTATTATGACGGCTGGGACTATTATCCCAATGATGACGACTTTGATATTAGTGAATATCTTAATGATTGATAGGATGATTTTCTGATGAATATTCTTGTTTTAGGTGATGTCGTAAACGGTATCGGTTGCGACTTCATAAGAAAAAAACTCCCCTCTTTTAAAAAACTTAAAGGAATTGATTTGTGTATCGCCAACGGTGAAAACTCTGCTACAGGTAACGGTATAACTCCCGATTCTGCCGACCATCTTTTCAAAAGCGGTGTCGATTTCATAACAACGGGCAACCACGTTTTCAGAAGAAAAGAGATATACCCCTTTCTCGACGAAAATGAATTTATCATAAGGCCCTATAACTTTGACTGTTCGGCGCCGGGCAGAGGCTGTGCCGTAGTTGATATGGGCAGATATTCCGTGGCTGTTATCAATCTTATGGGAAATATGTACAGCGACTGCTGTGACAATGCTTTCCGTGCCGCAGATAAGGCGATTAAGGAAGCAGAGGAAAAAACAAACATTATTCTCCTCGATTTCCACGCTGAAGCCACAAGTGAAAAGAAAGCCCTCGGCTATTATCTTGACGGAAGAATAACCGCCCTTTTCGGCACTCACACCCATGTTCTCACCGCCGACGAAAGAGTTCTGCCCAAGGGAACGGGTTATATCACGGATATCGGTATGTGCGGAGTAAAAGACAGCGTTCTTGGTGTTGATAAAGATATAGTGATAGGAAAATTTCTCACGGGTATGCC
This sequence comes from Acutalibacteraceae bacterium, assembly GCA_045537395.1. Classification (GTDB taxonomy): domain Bacteria; phylum Bacillota; class Clostridia; order Oscillospirales; family Acutalibacteraceae; genus UBA6857. The sequence continues at coordinate 20,301 of JAZSPI010000075.1, forward strand.
TGCACGCTTTGACGGTGCTGAGGGAAGTTGTATGATTAACGGCTGTATTTTTTCAGTAGACGAAAAAACCGGCAAATGCCTTTCAGCCGAAAGAGTATGTTTTGAATAAGGTGAATTGATATGAAAAAACTCATTTGTGTTTTTCTTTGCATTATAACTGTTTTCTGTCTGTTTTCCGCCTGTAAGGACGATAACCCTGCTCAGCAGACCGAAGAAACCACAACCGGACAACAGCCCACGGACATCTCTGCGGCAAAAAAAGAAATAAGCCTCGGTTATTTCAGCGGCAAGGGCTTTAACCCCTATAAAACCAACAGCCCTCTTAACCGAAGTTTACTCACTTTGGTTTACGACAGCCTCTTCCTTATCGAAGACGGTTATGCTGTATCTGCTCTTATTGCAGATTCCTTTACCCGCGAAGACACCAAATTTACGGTTACAATCAAGGATGAACTCTATTTTTCCGACGGAAGTCTTATCGATTCTTCGGATGTTGTTTATTCTTTCAATCTGGCAAAAAACAATTCTTTTTACAGTAAGAGACTCGATAACATAAAATCCGCAACCGCATCCTCGTCATCGGTTATTTTCACTCTTGGTGAAGAAGATATTTTTGCAGAAAGTTGTCTGACTTTTCCCATAATAAAAGCAGGTGACGGTGAAGAAAAAATCCCCGTAGGAAGCGGAAGATATATTCTCAGGAAAAAAGGAGACAATTATTATCTCAAAGCCAACGAAACCACTTCACGCAAAGAAGAAATGACAACGGCAACAATTAATCTTGTGCCCGTCAGTGCCGAAGAAGGCGAACTTTATCTTCTTCAGACAGGCGACCTGACTTATTTCTTCGATGACCTCAGCGACGGAGAATACACAAAAATCGGTGCAAATATGGTCAAAATGCCCCTTAATAATCTTGTTTTCCTTTCCTTTAACCGTAACGGTGCTTTCGGGAATGAAAATCTTATAAAGACTGTTAATTTTGCTGTAGACAGAACAGGCGTCTGCGATAAGGTTTATGAAGGAATGTACCGCACACCTAAAAGTGTATTTAATCCCGACTGGCATCTCGCCTCTTCCGTTGCCGTCAATGAAAATCCCTTTGACCTGAAAAAAGCAGAATCAATTCTTGAAGAAAACGGATACATTTATGCATACAGCCACAACGCATACCGTTCAAAAGATTTTGAGTTTCTGAAAATAAAACTGCTTGTCTGTAGTGATACCAAAGCAAAAGTTTCTCTTGCTAATGAAATAAAAGACTCCCTCGAAAGCATAGGCATTGCCGTTGAACTTATGGAAAAAGAATACGGCGACTATATTGACACCCTCAACAAAGGCGATTATGACCTTTATGTGGGAGAGATAAAATTAGGAGCAAATATGTCTCTGTCTCCCTTCTTTACAGAAGGCGGAAATGTATGCTACGGCATTGATACGAAAAGCGTAGCAGCCAAGGCATATTCCGATTTTTCCAAGGGTGCCATTGATATTTCAACCTTTGTTCAGGTGTTCGACAGTAATCTCCCCTTCATACCTCTTTGTTACCGCGACGGAATGGCTTACTATTCAAGAGAATTGAGTTATGAGGGCAATGTCAACGAATACGAGCCCTTTAAAAATATTTATACTTGGGAAACTTAAGTGACCTCTCCGTCACGGCGTAGCCGTGACACCTATCCTTTCAGGAGAACTTTTTGGAGTAAACATAACTTACCGGAGGTGATAAAAATGATACCTATTCAATACATAAAAGGTGTAGGCGAAAAAAGAGCCTCTTTGCTGGAAAAACTCGGCATTGAAACCCTTTATGACCTTGTGCATTTTTATCCCCGTGCACATCTTGACTTCACTTCCCTTACCCCTATAAGTAAACTTATCCCTGACAGCATCGGTTGCTTCAGCGCCGTTGTCGGTTATAACCCTACTGAGCATCAGATAAGAAAAGGTATGACCGTTTATAAAACTCTCGTTACTGACGGCGCGGCAGGTGTTCATATAACAATTTTCAATAACAGATTTCTTGCGGAAAAATTTAAACAGGGTGAAGAATATATCTTTTACGGCAAGGTTACCGTAAACCGAGGCAGTTTTGAAATGACAAACCCTGTTATTGAGCCTGTTCAGGAAGAAACTTCTATGATGCCTGTTTATCCTCTTACAGCAGGGCTTACCTCAAATATCCTTTTAAAAATCATATCCAATGCCCTTCCCCTTTATATGGAGAAAAAAACAACCGATTATATTCCCGACAAGATAAGAAGGGAACATTCCCTTTGTCACGAGAGTTTTGCTCTTAAAAATATTCACTTTCCCAAAAGCGTAAAAGAATTTGAAATAGCAAAACACCGACTTATTTTTGAAGAACTTTTCATTCTTCAAGCAGGAATGAAAATGCTTCGCAACAGAAACAATAAGAAAACTTCCGGCATAATCGAAAAAGATTACAGCACCGAATTTATCTCTTCCTTACCCTTTACCCTTACGGGGGCACAGCAAAGAGTTATCGATGAAGCCATAAGCGATATGCAGAAAGACAGCCCTATGAACCGCCTTGTACAGGGTGATGTAGGTTCGGGCAAAACCGTTATCGCATGCTGTCTTACCTATGTTGCTGCAAGAAACGGCTTACAGAGTGCTTTTATGGCACCTACGGAAATATTGGCAAGGCAGCACTATGAGACCGTCAAAAAACTTACGGCTGACACAGATATAACCGTTGACCTTCTCGTCGGCTCTCTTACAGCAAAAAAGAAAAAGGAAGTAAAAGAAAAACTCGCACTGGGGGAAACGGATATAATAATAGGCACCCACGCTCTTATTACTCCCGACACACTGTTCAAACGTCTCGGACTTATTGTTACCGACGAACAGCACCGTTTCGGTGTCAGCCAGAGAGGTACTCTTTCGGCTAAAGGTGATTCACCACACACCCTTGTTATGAGCGCCACGCCCATCCCCCGCACACTATCTCTTATCATTTACGGAGACCTTGACCTATCAATAATTGACGAATTACCGAAAGGCAGGCAGAAAATTTCCACCTATTGTGTTGACACATCATACCGTCAGCGACTTTACGCTTTTATAAAAAAGCATCTTGATACGGGACTTCAGGCATATATAGTCTGTCCCGCTGTCGAAGAGGGAGAGTCCGACCTTACCGCCGCAACGGAATATGCGGAACAACTGAAAAATGAAGTTTTCAAGGATTACAAGGTAGGTCTTCTCCACGGAAAAATGAAAGCCACCGAGAAAGAAAAAGTTATGGAAAGTTTTTCAAAGGGAGAAACAGGACTGCTTGTTGCCACAACGGTAATTGAAGTAGGTGTAGATGTACCCAACGCAGTAATAATGGTAATTGAAAATGCAGAACGCTTCGGCCTTTCTCAACTTCATCAGTTAAGAGGAAGAGTGGGCAGAGGCACAGAAAAATCCTACTGTGTACTCGTAAGCGATGCTCAGTCAGAAACAGCCAATGCAAGACTTGAAATAATGTGCAAAACAAGCGATGGCTTTAAAATTGCCGATAAAGACCTTGAACTCAGAGGACCCGGTGACTTTTTCGGTTCCAGACAGCACGGTCTGCCCGACCTTAAAATTGCCGACCTTACTGAAAATATGGATATAGTAAGAGAAAGCAGAAAAGCCTGCGAGAATCTTTTCAAAGAAGATCCCCAACTGAAAAAAGAAGAAAACAAAGGTGTCAGACAAGGCATCCAAAGGCTTTTCTCTTCAGAAAAATTTATAACTTTTAACTAAAACCGAAAGGAACATAACAAATGAAAAAGATTGCAAGTTTCACAATTGACCATACTATACTTCCCAAAGGAATGTATCTTTCAAGAACAGATATGAATACCGTTACTTACGATATACGATGCCGCCGTCCCAATGTGGAAGAAGTTATGGAAAACGGCGCCATTCACACTCTCGAGCATCTTTTTGCTACCTTTGTAAGAAACAGCAGTTTCTCGGATAAAATCATTTATTTCGGTCCTATGGGCTGCAGAACGGGATTTTATTTCATTACCGCTGACAGTCTTTCAAAAGAAGATGCTATCACCCTTACAAAAAAGGCTCTCTCTTTCTGTGCGAAATTTGAAGGTGAAGTGCCCGGTGTTTCTGCCGAAGAATGCGGAAATTACCGTGACCACAACCTTCCCCTTGCAAAAAATGAAGCGGCAGAAATGGTAAAGGTTCTCGAAAACTGGAAAGAGGAAAATCTTGTCTATCCCGCTAAATGAGTTTACTATTGAAAAAATAACACTTTTATGATAAAATTCTCAGAAGAGAAACGATAAGAAAGGCAGGTGAAATAATGGAATATAACAAAGAACGCTTCAAAAGAGAACTGTCTGATACGGTTTCTTTCAATCTTAATGATACCTATTTTCTTGACGACGATGTTCCCTACGCCTCTTTCAACGGTGAAGAAGCAACAGAAATAATCATACCCACGGAAGAACATTATGCCGACGTTAAAGACATTCTTAACGATGACCAACCCATTCAGAATATTACGGTTCCTTCTCAGAAAAGAAGTTTTTCCGATTATGACCTGACTTATTTACTCTACACGGCAGAAGAAAAAATAGAGTATGTCGGACAAGAAACCGTCAATCTTTTTAAATATATTTTCCGTAAAGTTTCACCGGTTTTCGTTATACCGTCTCTTCTTATATTCAACCTTTTTGTTCATCTGTTCAAAAAGATTAAATCCGTTCCCGGAAAGATTCACCTTAGTCTCACCGATGACGTCAAACGAATTATTCTTGAACTCAGAGCAATTGTCAAAGCGGCAAAAGCCGTAAAAAAGAAAAGATTTTCCGTTTTCGCAAAGGCAATGGGAAAATACTTCCTTATGTCCTTTCAGCGACACAGTCATTTCTGGAAAACTCTTTTCAATATATCTCTCCCCCTTGCAACTTGCTTTGTGATTTTTCTTGTCGGAAGTACAACTTCCAAGGACAGCACCTTTGCTTTAGAGGTAATATATAACGGAAACTCCCTGGGATATATAGAAAATACCGACACCTTTGAAAAAGGTAAAACTCAGGCTATGGCTCTTCTTTCTTCTTCTGAAGAAAATTCAGATGCCGCTTTTAATGTTCAGCCTGTTTATAAACTCAGCAGAGTAAAAATAAATGAACTGAGCAATTCGCAGATGATAAGTGAAGGTATCATTTCGGGCAGCGGTGAAAATTATATGCGCGCTTGCGGTGTTTATATTGACGGAGAATTTATCTGCGCGGTAAAAAATGAGTCTGATGCCGTTGCAGTATTTTCAAAATTACTTGCCCCCTATGAAAAAAATACTGATGAAGGCACCATTGTAAGTTTTGTTGAAGAAATAGAGTATGTTCAGGGATACTATAAACAGGACAGCAAACTTATATGGGACACCACAAAACTTCAGGAAATTCTCAACAAACCAAAATCAGAAAAGAAGTTCCATAAGATAAAAAAAGGCGACACTCTCGCTTCTGTTGCAAAACAGCACGGTCTTACACGTAAACAACTTCGCTCCCTTAATCCCGACAAGGATTTCGATGACTTTTCTTCCATAAAAAAACTTCTTGTTGCCGAAGAAGAAAATTACGTAAGAATCAAAGTTATGAAAACCCGTACAAGAACAGTTGCCGTGGGATATGAAACGATTGAAAGGCAAAGTTCCACTCTTGCCAAAGGCACAAAGAAAACCATTCAGAACGGTGCTTACGGAGAAAAGGCCATTACGGAACTTGTTACCTATATTAACGGTGAAATTTCTTATACCTCATTCGTTTCCGAAAAAATCACCAAATCACCCACCAACAAAATTGTTCTTATAGGAACAAAAACCTACTCCTCGCCTGTCTATTCCGGCTCTGTTACCTCAAGAGGATTTACCTGGCCCACAAGAGGAGCCTACAGTATTTCTTCCCGTTACGGTTACAGAAGCGCAAGTATTTCAGGCTGGGGTTTCCACGGCGGTATTGACATTATCCGTTACGGAGGCTCTGCCGGCATTCCTGTTGTTGCTTCCGCGTCCGGTACTGTTGTCACAGCATACAGCGGCTGGTCAGGTTACGGTCACACAGTAGTTATCAACCACGGAAACGGTATCACAACAAGGTATGCCCATATGCAGCCCGGCTCCATCTGTGTAAGAGCAGGTCAGTATGTGTATCAGGGACAGCAGATAGGCAGAATCGGTTCTACCGGTAACTCTACAGGTCCTCACCTTCATTTTGAGGTGATGGTAAACGGCAGAAAGGTTAATCCGCTGAATTATGTGCGGTAAGTATTTCAAACCATTCCTTTCAGGAGAAACTTAAACTGAACAGCATAAAATTATCCCACAGAGTTGAAATGGAAAATCTCTGTGGGATTTTTTATTCAATGCAAACAAATGCTGCAAGGTTCTCTGCCAAAAAGTTTTGCCGTTTCCAAATCGGTTTCAAAAGCTGTTCTTCCTGTGCAAAGAGTATCGCTATGATACTTTCTGCCGTACGGAGTGACAAATACCTTTTCATGAATTATTTTTTCAGGTTTCGTAAGTTGGTATATAAGTTTTCCGTTACTGTTTATAACAAAAGCATCTGAACCTTTCTGTGAAAGATTAATTTTTTCCTCAGGTGAAACAAGATAAAGATCTTCTTTATTCACAATCTCAGCATCGCCAATCTAATACGAATCATTATTAAAATCAATTTTTACAGCTTCAACATTTTCCGCTTTTTCACAGTATATTTCGATGTTATGTTCACTGAATCCGAATTTCACTATCGAAAGAGAAGGTTTATCGGTTTCATAAAGATAATAAATCAAAAATCCGTTGCATATGAGCGATAAAAATAATACAACAATTAAACATACATTTTTTATCTTCTTCATTTTGTTTACTTCCTTCGCTTTGATAAAAATAAAAAAAGTGCGCCATTGAGACGCACCGAAAAATGCATCTCATAGCCGCAACGCAATTTAATATCACTCAAAAAGGAATATCAAAATTGAGACACACTTTTACCAAAGTAGTGTGACCCTTTTTGAGTAAACAAATATTAAATTACGTTGCAAGAACAATTTACCATATTTTAATTTAAAAATCAATATTTAAACAAAAAAATGACACACAAGAAGCATATCTTATGTGTCATTTTGATCATATAGAAAATCTTTCAAACCGATAATAGTCACACTTTTGCCATGCGTAATATCACTGTCTGATTCTTGAAGTTCGCCCCGATTCATAATTCATAATTCCGAATTAACTCATTCACCTCTGCCCTTTTCGGCGGCAATTTTGGGTTTATCTTCTTTAGGCTTGATGTCGCCTGCCTTGGTAAGGGCAATCTTTGTCATCAAAGGTCCGAAAAGTTCATAAACGAGAACGCCGAAAAGAACGATGTTTCTGATTACAATACCTGTTTCACCGATTTCCAGAGCGCTTATGGACATACCGAGAGCAACACCTGCCTGGGGAAGAAGGGTTATGCCGAGATATTTTTTAATATTGGGCTCACATTTGGAAAGATTTGCACCAAGTCTTGCACCGAACCATTTACCAAAGGAACGGACAATAATATAAACTATTCCGATACCCACCACCGCAAAGTCAGTGAACACGGAAAACTCAAGTTCTGCACCGCTTAAAACAAAAAAGAGAATAAAGAGAGGTGCTGTCCAACGGTCAGTCTTTTCCATAAGGTTAGCAGAAAAATCACAGACATTACAGAAAATCGTGCCGAGCATCATACACACAAGAAGAGGACTTAAACCGAACTCAACGGGACCGAGATGAAATTTGAGTTTTGAAAGAGCAACGGCAAGGAAAATTGCCGTAACAACGATAGCCTGTCTCTTTGAACGGGAGAAGAAGTACTTCTCTGCCCAGGCGAGTACATAACCTAAAATCGCACCTAAAACGAGAGAAAAAATTATCTCCACAACAGGATCAACAAGCACGGAATAAATATTGAATTCACCGCTTACCAAAGTTTTTGCAAATCCGAAAGATACGGCAAATATAATAAGACCGACCGCATCGTCGAGAGCAACAATGGGAAGCAGAAGATTGGTAAGTTTACCCTTTGCCTTATACTGTCTTACAACCATAAGAGTTGCCGCAGGAGCCGTTGCCGAAGCGATTGCACCTAAAATGATAGCCGACGAAAGAGGAAACTTATTTTCACCCAAAGCGAAATGAAGTCCCACCAGAGCTACGTCAACCAAAACCGTGGTAAATACTGCCTGCAAAATACCGATAATGGTAGCCGCTTTACCTGTCTTTTTAAGTTGTTCGATACGGAATTCGTCACCGATGGCAAATGCAATAAATCCCAGAGCAACGTCATTGATTATGCTCATGGCACTTACTTGCTCTGTTGTAGTAAAACCGAAGCCGTCGATGCCTAATCGTCCAAGACAGTATGGACCGATAAGTATACCCGCCATAAGATAACCCGTAACGGCAGGAAGTTTAAGAGGCTTTACCACTCTTGACATAAAAAGACCTGCACTTAAAGCGATTGCGATTGATAAAAGAGTTTCCATTTTTATTCCTTCTTTTTTTATAAAATCCAAGGAATTATTATAGTTTTACCGAAGTTCAAAGTCAATGATTATATTGACGAAAAATACTCGTTTTTTCCACTTTAATTTATTGATAATTTTTCCTTACAAGTAAAGCATCAAGGTGTTGATTTTCGTAACAGAATATAGTATAATATATGTAACCTGACATGAAGACGGTTTTCCCTCTGAAGATAAGGCAACAATCAATATGTAACGGCAGTATAACTCAGAAACCTGTTTGAATTCAAAATGCAGAATTCAAAATCAAGGGTCACTTCGTTCCGAGTATATCCGTGCGAAGATTTTCTGCAACTTTATCCATACACCGCCAAAGTAATGAATGAATATAATTGTCCTTTCCCATTTACTGCACGGTGTTCTTTGAGAAAAGAAGGTAAAATACTGCGAATTGGTACGTTCCGACCACAATTTTGCATTCTGCACTTTGCATTTTGCATTTATTGTGTCTCCACCAATATTTGTTACATTAAGCAATTTCATGTTGCCATACCCTTCATCGGGTGTGGCATTTTTTATTGGAGGTATTTATGGAAACAAGAGTAGCGGTTATGAGCATCATCGTGGAAAAAAGCGAAACTGCGGAAAAACTCAACAGCCTTCTCCACAACTACGGAGAATACATTATAGGCAGAATGGGTATTCCTTACAGACAGAAGAATATAAATATAATAAGCATAGCCATTGACGCGCCCCAGAACACCATTTCTGCCCTTTCGGGACAGATAGGAAGATTAGACGGCATAAGTGTCAAAACGGCTTATTCGGGTGTGATTTCAAATGAATAAAACTATGGAGCATCTTATCAGTAAACTCATTACAACTCATAGCCTCGAAGAAAAGGAATATAAAGAACTTATCGACCACCGCGACGAAGAAAGTGCCCTCATGCTGCAGAAAGAGGCTGTCAGAATAAGAAAAGAAATTTACGGAGACTCTGTTTTTATAAGAGGTCTTATTGAAGTAAGTAACATCTGCAAAAATGACTGCTACTACTGCGGAATAAGAAAGAGCAACCGTAATTGCGACAGATACCGTCTCGGAAAGGAAGAAATCCTTTCCTGCTGTAAGGACGGCTATGCTCTCGGTTTCCGCACCTTCGTAATGCAGGGCGGTGAAGACGGATTTTTCACTGACAGTTTTCTCTGTGAAGTGATAAGTGAAATCAAATCTCTTTACCCCGACTGTGCAGTTACTCTCTCCTTAGGCGAGAGAAGACGTGAGTCCTATGAAAGACTTTATAAGGCAGGAGCAGACCGCTATCTTCTCCGCCACGAAACAGCAGACGAAAAGCACTACTCCCGACTTCATCCCGAAAGTCTCACCCTTGAAAAAAGAAGAGAATGTCTTTATAACCTCAAAGAAGTCGGCTTTCAGGTAGGTTGCGGTTTTATGGTAGGCTCACCTTATCAGACAAGTGACACTCTTGCCAAAGACCTTAAATTCATTGAAAGTTTCAAGCCGGATATGGTGGGTATAGGTCCTTTTATTCCCCACAAAGATACTCCTTTCAGGGATTTTCCTGCAGGAAGTGCAGACCTTACCTGTTATCTTCTGTCCATAATAAGGATTATCCATCCTCCTGTCCTTCTCCCCTCCACAACGGCGTTGGGCTCTTTGGAGGAAGGCGGAAGAGAAAAGGGAATCCTCCACGGAGCGAATGTAATTATGCCTAATCTTTCTCCCACGGATGTGAGAGATAAATATATGCTTTATAACAACAAACTCTCCACAGGCGCTGAATCAGCGCAGAAACTTAATGAACTGAAAAAGAAAATCGAAGGAATCGGATACAGAATAGTCTGTGACCGTGGAGATATAAAAAATTTGCATAACCTCTCCGTCACGGCAAAGCTGTGCCACCTCTCCTTTAAGGAGAGGCAGTTATAACACTATAAAATAAACCAAACTTGAAAGGAAGTAATAATATGGCAATCTACAATCCCAAATCACTCAAAGCAGAAGAATTTATAAACGACGGAGAAATCCGTGCAACTCTCGAATATGCCGAACAGAACAAAAACAACCGCGAACTCATCCTGAGCATCATCGAAAAAGCCCGTCCCCGCAAAACAGAGACAGGTACCGTTTGTTCAGGTCTCAGCCACCGTGAAGCCTCGGTGCTTTTAGCCTGTGAGGACGAGGATCTGATTGAAAAAATCTACGAGGTAGCCGAAGAAATCAAACTTGCCTTCTACGGCAACAGAATAGTTATCTTTGCTCCCCTTTATCTTTCTAACTACTGTGTAAACGGCTGTGTTTACTGCCCCTACCACATCAAAAACAAGAATATTGCCCGTAAAAAACTCACTCAGGAAGAAGTAAAAGCAGAGGTTATTGCGCTTCAGGATATGGGACACAAGCGTCTTGCCATCGAAGCAGGTGAAGACCCGAAAAATAACCCCATTGAATACATTCTCGAGTGCATCAAGACTATTTACAGCGTTCACCATAAAAACGGTGACATACGCCGTGTAAATGTAAACATTGCCGCCACAACCGTAGAAAATTACCGTAAACTCAAAGAAGCAGGCATCGGCACATACATCCTCTTCCAAGAAACTTACCACAAGGAAAGTTATCTCAAACTCCACCCCACAGGTCCCAAGCACGACTACGACTACCACACCGAGGCTATGGACAGAGCCATGGAGGGCGGCATTGATGACGTAGGTCTCGGCGTACTCTTCGGTCTTGAATTGTACAAATATGAATTTGCAGGTCTTCTTATGCACGCCGAACACCTTGAGGCAGTTCACGGCGTAGGACCTCATACCATCAGCGTTCCCCGTATAAAGAAAGCAGATGACATTGACCCCAATACCTTCGACAACTCAATATCCGATGACATTTTTGCAAAGATTACAGCCTGTATCCGTCTTGCCGTACCATATACAGGTATGATTATTTCCACAAGAGAGACAGAAGAAACCCGTACAAAACTTCTCCGTCTCGGCATTTCACAGGTAAGCGGCGGCTCGAGAACATCTGTCGGCGGCTATACTGAAGAGGAACGCCCCCACGATACGGAGCAATTCGATGTATCCGACCAAAGAACCCTCGACGAGGTAGTAGCATGGCTTATGGAAAACGGACACATCCCCTCCTTCTGCACAGCCTGCTACCGTGAAGGCAGAACAGGTGACCGCTTTATGGCTCTTTGTAAAAACGGACAGATTATCAACTGCTGTCACCCCAACGCTCTAATGACACTTACGGAATATCTTGTGGACTACGCAAGTGACATAACAAAGGAAATCGGTTTTAAAATGATTGACGAGGAAATCGAAAAAGTTACTAAGGACAAAGTAAAGGCTATAGCGAAGCAGAACATCGAAGACATCAAAAATTCCAACCGCAGAGACTTCCGTTTTTAAAATCTCTCCATCGGCTTCGCCACCACCTCCTCTTTCAAGCGAGGCTCATTCAACACTCATAAAAGGAAGGTGAAAACTATGAACCTTAACTCTACCCCATCATCGGAAAGAGTTCATATTGGATTTTTCGGATTAAGAAATGCAGGCAAATCCAGTCTCGTAAACGCAGTCACCTGTCAAAATCTTGCCGTGGTTTCCGACATTAAAGGCACTACCACAGACCCTGTTAAAAAGGCTATGGAACTTTTACCCATAGGCCCTGTGGTGATAATTGACACCCCCGGCATCGACGATGAAGGTACTTTAGGTGAAATGCGTGTACAAAAAGCCAAAGAGATTCTTCAAAAGACGGATATTGCCGTACTCGTTCACGATGCAAAAGAAAAACTCTCCCCTGCCGAGGAAGAGCTTATAAATATTTTCCATGAGAGAAAAATCCCCTTTATAGTTGCCCATAATAAGTGTGATACTCTCAAAAATCTTCCCGAAAACAAAGAAAAGGAAATCTTCGTCAGTGCCCTTACAAGTGAAAACATCAATGCTCTTAAGGAACTTATTGCCGATATATCCAAGACTGCGAAGACGGAAAAGGTTGTCGTCAGCGACCTTATAAACGCAGGTGATACGGTGCTTTTGGTCATTCCCATCGACAAAGCCGCACCCAAGGGCAGACTTATTCTCCCCCAGCAAATGACACTCCGTGACATTTTAGACAAGGGTGCAATCCCTGTCTGCTGTCGGGACAGCGAATTAACAAAAACTCTCGGCAAATTAAAGGAACCCCCTGCCCTGGTTATAACAGACTCACAGGTTTTCGGCAAGGTATCTGCTCTTTTGCCCGAAAGTGTCCCCCTGACCTCTTTTTCTATCCTTATGGCAAGATACAAGGGCGATCTACCATCTCTTTTAAAAGGTGCCACCACCCTCGGTAATCTCAAAGACGGCGACAGAGTGCTTATCAGCGAGGGCTGTACCCACCACAGACAATGCAACGATATCGGCACGGTGAAGATGCCCAAATGGATTGAAGATTTTTCTAATTCAAAGCCTGAATTTTCCTTCACAAGCGGAGGAGAATTTCCCGAGGATTTGTCGCATTACAAACTTGTTGTTCACTGCGGCGGCTGTATGCTCAATGAAAAAGAAATGCAATCGAGAATTGAAAGGTGCAGAAGGCAGAATATACCTGTGGTTAATTACGGTATGGCAATCGCGAAGATGAACGGGATACTTGAGAGGAGTATTGCGATATTTGAAACCTCTCCGTCTGTCTGACATCTGACACCTCTCCTTTCAGGCGAGGCTGATTAAAACTCCATATATTACACATAAAAAGAGCGAGTGTGAGGATTCACATGCGCTCTTTTGTATTATGTTTGATATCAATAGTGTGCTACACCACAGGCACAGGTGGGGTTGATTTTGAAGAGTTTATAGAAGAAACGGAGAATTTTCCAAATGAAACCGCTAAATCCTCCCTTGTGGCAGTTGCAGGAGCAATCTGCTTTTAATTTTTCACTACATACATCACAAATATTGTCGCCGTTGTCATCTTTATGCTCAGTTGTTGAAATATGCCTGTATTCCACATAACCGCAATCGAAAATACATTTGCGTATTTCTCTTCCTTCTGTTACACAGTCAGCAGAATATTCAACTGTCCAAAAGGACAAACTATGCTCAACAATATCTGCTTCCTCGTAATAATAGCACCCACAACTGCAAAACCTTTTTACTCTTCCTTTATCTTTACAAGTCGCTTCTTTTAAAATATCAGTTTCAAACTCATGGTTATGATCAGAAAAATTAAAATAAATTATTGCATTGGTTAAGCACTCATTGTCAACATCTATTTCTAAATCGTTCCATTGCTCTTCACTACCACAATAGTATACGTACTTTAATTTTTCACAACAATAAAAAGCGGCATTGTCAATTCTTTCAACAGTAACAGGAATCAGTACACTTTCAAGATTACAGCAAGTTCCAAATGCACCGCCTTTTATTTGTGTAACACCAAACGGAATTTCTATATCTGTCAAATTTTCACAACCATAAAAAAGACTCTTACTTATATTAGTTAATGATTTGGAAAGAACCACATTTTTAAGAGATTCACAAAACATAAATGCTCCGTTTCCTATCCTGTCAATACTATCTGGAATAGTTAACTCTTCAAGATAAACAGCACCATAAAAAGCAGAAGTCCCAATATCAGTTACCGATTCAGAAAACTGTACAGATTTAAGTTCGGAACCGTAAAAACTACTTTCACCAACTGAAGTGATTTTTTCAGTTATATTAAGGTTCTTTATCCGACTATGATAAAATGGCGATTCATCCCAATTGTAATTCCACATATCACCTTCACCGCTGATAACAAGTTCTCCTGTGACTTCATCATAACTCCAAAAAACATTTTCACCGCACTGACCTGTCGGATAAAACGCACTAACTACTGAAACAGTAAGAACTGATAATGCAATTACTATCGCAAAAAACAACAATATTTTTTTATTCTGACTTTTCATTTTTATTTCCTCCTGAAAATATATTGTACCTTTATTATAATTTGATATCAAATTGATGTCAATACTAATTCTTAAAAAATTCACTCATAATGATATTATTTTGATATCAGATATCAGGAGGTTACATTATGGCAGGTAATTATTATCCACCTTTCTCATTAAGGATATCAGAAGAATTATTGGATAAAATCAAATACATCGCAGAAGAAAACAAGCGTTCTGCAAACAAAGAAATAGAATATATACTTGAACAGTATGTGAAAAAATACGAAAAAGAAAACGGAAAGATAGAGTAAAAGCCGCCTTATTACGGGCGGTTTTGTTGTTGGTGACATATAAGCGAACACAGCACGCCGTTTCCCCTACCATTCTCATGCATCCTTATTCGTAGAGACACAGCGTACTGTGTCTGTGAAATGAGACTCCGGTTCAATCTTGCTAAGTGAAAAAAGAGGTCGCATTTCTGCAACCTCTTTAAAGTTAATTATTAACTTATGCAAGTTCAGCGAAGTACTTGATTGTACGTACCATCTGGCTTGTGTATGAATTTTCGTTGTCATACCAAGCAACAACCTGTACCTGATAGAGACCGTCTTCGATCTTTGTAACCATGGTCTGAGTAGCATCGAAGAGTGAGCCATATCTGATACCAACGATGTCGGAAGATACGAGTTCTTCTTCTGTGTAACCGAAGGAATCGGAAGAAGCAGCCTTCATAGCAGCGTTGATGCCTTCCTTAGTTACGTCGTCACCCTTAACAACAGCAACAAGAATTGTTGTTGAACCTGTGGGAGTGGGAACTCTCTGAGCAGAACCGATAAGTTTGCCGTTGAGTTCGGGAATTACAAGACCGATAGCTTTAGCAGCACCTGTTGAGTTGGGAACGATGTTAGCAGCTGCAGCACGAGCTCTTCTGAGGTCACCCTTTCTGTGAGGACCGTCGAGAACCATCTGATCACCTGTGTAAGCGTGAACAGTTGTCATGATACCGCTCTGGATAGCAGCGTAATCGTTAAGAGCCTTAGCCATGGGAGCAAGGCAGTTTGTGGTGCAGGAAGCAGCGGAGATGATGGTATCTTCAGCTGTAAGAGTACCTTCGTTAACACTGTAAACGATAGTCTTGAGGTCGTTACCTGCGGGAGCAGAAATAACTACTTTCTTAGCACCTGCATTGATGTGAGCCATTGACTTGTCCTTTGAGCAGTAGAAACCTGTGCATTCGAGAACTACGTCAACACCGAGTTCACCCCAGGGGCAATCGTTTGCATCTTTGCAAGCATAGATTTTGATTTCTTTGCCGTCAACTGTGATTGAATCTTCACCAGCTCCTACAGTGTGACCGTCATATCTGCCCTGAGCAGTGTCATACTTAAGAAGGTGAGCAAGCATTTTGGGGCTTGTGAGGTCGTTGATAGCAACAACTTCATAACCTTCTGCACCGAACATCTGGCGGAATGCAAGACGACCGATACGACCGAAACCGTTAATAGCAACTTTTACTGACATAATAAATACCTCCAATGTTTCATTGAATAATATAATTTTACCTTTATTATATTAACCGATTTGTCAAATTTTTTCAACACTTTTTTGAAAGATTTTTCCCCTCGGTTAAAGTTTTGTTATTGTTAACAAAATCTTATAACTTAAAGACTTAAAGGGTGTAATACTGCCTAAATTATCTCTTGTTTATCTTCTTTAATTTTTCCGATTTATTTATCCTTATTCTTCTTTTCTGCCTTTGCAGCGGCTTTTTCGGCTTTAAGAACCGCTGTCTTTTCTGCCTTTTCAGCTTCAAGACGCTTTGCTTCTTCAATCTGTGCCTGAAGTGCTGCTTCCTCTGTAGCCTTTGCTTCGTCATACTTAGCAGCAATTTCCTCGAAGTGAGTGGTGTTTTCCTTTTCTTTTACGATACGCTCTGCATCAAGATAGGGCTTTGCAGCTCTGCTGAAGAAGGCATGCTTATCCATTTCGGCTTTGGTTGCTTTCTGGATACTCTTCTTTTCGTCTTCAAGTGCTTTGATTTTTTCAACGATATCCTTAAGAGCATAGGAATCCTTTGCCTTTTTGGCTGCTGCTTTAGTTTCGTAAAGGGCTTTAAGTTCAGTATTGATGTCGTCTTCCCTGTCGAAAAGTCTGTCGAGTTCTTCATAGCCGGGCTGAACAAAGTTTTCAGGTGTTTTATAGTATTTATCGATAGCCTTGCGTGCGGAAAGTTTTTTCTTTGCAGCGTCGATTCTGTATTTGCGATATTCTTTTTCTTCAGCAGTTGCCTTGGGTAATTCTCTGGCAGCGGCGAGTTCTTTAAAAATATCTTCCTTTTTAATCTCGTAGAGTCCCGTAAGACCACCCTGATAGAAGGTAAGGCTCTCCTCATACTTAACCTTTTCGATACCCTTTTCAAACTTTTCAAGTTCTGCACATACAAAACGGGAAATTTCAATTTCTTCGTTTTCTTCCTTCGCTTTTCTGCGTTCCTTTTTGCTCATGGACTTATCAATGGCGACAAGTTCACTGTTTACCTTTTCACGGGCATCTCTGATAATGTCAATAGCTTCGATGATAGTCTTGTTATTGGTTACGCCGTTACCGTAGTCCTCGAACATGGCACGGATTTTAAGTGCACGGACGATACCCTTCTGCTGTTTTTCGTGAAGGTCATAGAAGAAGTAGGGAACGACATTGAGGAAGGCACCGACAGCAGCCATAAGGATAAGTGCATTCATAACCTTATGAAGAAGACCGGGCACACCTGTATTTATGTCAAGAATTTCAAGACCGCCTGTTCCGTAACCGTTACCCTCAAAAATACCGTAACTTTCATAAACGAAGGGAAGAACTGAAGAGGTAACGAGCGTTACCATACCGCCGATGGTGGCAACAGTAGCGAACATTCCGTCAACACGGACACCTGTTTTGTACTGATGATAGTCACGGATGTCAGCCTGGATAGCAGGAGAAAGAATCTGCTCAAAAGCACCGAAGAGGTAATTTATGTAAATACAAATGGTGAGCCAGATAAGACTTTCTTTTCTTATACCCATGGCAAGAATGCAGATAACATTCATAAGGTTGATGCCGACGAGAACCTTCTTTTTACCGAACTTTCTTACTGCTATGGGAGCAAGAAGCATACCCCACAAAGAAGCATTACCCGTGATAGTGTAAATGAGAGCAAGCTGATCACCGTCACCGGCATGACCGAAGGTTACTGACCATTCAAGGATGCTGGAATAAGCGCCCTCGAGGAAACCGAGCCAGCCTGCAAGTGCGATAATCCAGAAATACTTATTTTTTGCAACTTCCTTGAAAGCATCAACAAAGCGAACCTGAACAACACGAGAACGTGCCTGAATGATTTTTTCACTTGTGTTTGCAAAAATGAAAATGGTAAGCGCAATACCGAAGATTGCAAAGAACGGATAGGTAAAGCGTAAAACAGAAATATCGTATACATTGTTGTTTGCAATACGCTTAGCAACAATAGGAGTAATGATATTCATAATAGAGGGTGCAAGTGAATAAACAACCGCTTTAACTGCAAGCACGTCTGTTCTTTCCTGTGTATTGGGAGAAAGAACATGGATGAGGTTTGTATATGCATCATTAAAGAAGTTGAAGAAGAACTGGAGCAGAAGATTGAAAATAAGCACCAGCACAAGTTTGACAAAATAGCCGCCCTCCATACCGAAAATCGGGTTAGGGAACCACTCGTAGAGAGATTCATAAGGGAACCACACATAAGTCAAACTGATGATGGCTGTGGGAATACCCATAGAAAGAAGATAAGGCCTATATTTACCTGCTCTGTTACGAGAGTTATCTACCATATTTGCTCTTACAGCCGTGAGAGGAATGTTGGCAAAGGTAGATATAAGATAAAGGACATACATATCGGTAAGCGATATACCTACTGCACCGCTGACCAGAAGATTGGTGGTACTTACGATAAGTCTGGATGCCATAGTGATAACAAAATAAGCACCGATACCGCCGCCGGCATAGGCTACAATTTCCTTAAAGGTCATATAGCGTCCGGGAAGCGGAATCTTCCAATAGGTTTTAACGTCTGAAATTAATGGTTTGATTTTAGAAAGCAAAATTAATTCCTCCTCTTTCTTTTTACAGGCAGATTAATCCACCTTATTAACTTGATAATTATAGCACAATCCCCTCTCCTTTTCCACACTTTACAGGCATATAAAGTTTTTTTGGCGATTTTAACAAAGAGCGAAACGGGTTTTAATACAAAATGACAAAAGATAAAAAAGAAAAAGAGACGGGCATAACCCATCTCATAAATCTTCAAATAAAATTATTTGCTTGCATTGAGTTTGCTTACAAGAGCAGACTTCTTTCTTGCAGCGTTATTTTTGTGAAGAAGACCTTTAGCAACAGCCTGGTCAATTTTCTTAACTGCGAACTTAACTGCAACGTCCTTATCTTCAGCGTTTGCTTCGATAGCAGCATTAGCCTTTTTGAGAGCAGTTTTGAGTGCTGAGTTTGCTGACTTGTTACGAGCCTGTTTTGTTGCATTAACAAGAACACGCTTCTTTGCTGATTTAATGTTTGGCATAACATTACACCTCCTCTTAATTTACATCAATATGCATCGTATATCATATCATCTTTTAAAAGAAATTTCAAGATATTTTTGCAAAATTGGATATACTTTTTTCAAAGCGACAATAATAATACTACATAATTGGTAAAAAAGCAATAGTTTGGGAGAAAATAATATGAACTTTCGTACCGATCTTGCCCTTGAGCGCAAAGAATATGCAGACAGACACGACCTTGACGGCATAATAAGCCATAAAAAAACAGTTGATGGCATTACCGTTGATACAATAACGATTATAAACGAACAAGGTGAAAAAACCTTAGGCAAGCCTGTCGGCACATATATAACCGTAGAAACAGCGCCTTTTACAAAAAATTCTGACCTGTTCTCCCCTTCCCTTTACGTTTTAAGAGATGAACTGAAAAGTCTTCTGCCCGAAGATAAGGGTTGTGTCCTTGTGGCAGGTCTCGGTAACGAAAGCATTACCCCCGATGCACTGGGTCCGCGATGTATCTCCCTTATTCTTGCCACAAGACATATTCCCGATGAAATCGCTAAGGAGATAGGTTTTTCAAATCTGCGCTCCGTTGCGGGAATAATTCCCGGTGTTCTCGGCAAAACAGGAATAGAAAGTTCAGAAATCATAAGCGGTGTTGTAAAAAAAATAAAACCATGTGCCGTAATTGTTATTGACGCACTTGCTTCGAGAAACACGGAAAGGCTCGGCACAACGGTGCAGATATGCAACACAGGGATTTCACCCGGCTCGGGAGTGGGAAACCACAGACAGAGAATAAGCGAAGAAATCTTAGGCATCCCTGTAATCGGCATCGGAGTACCGACAGTTGTTGACGGCACCACAATGGCATTTGATATTCTTGAAAAAGCAGGAGTGAGCGAAGAACTGCGGCAAAATTTAAACATTAAGGACACTATGATGGTAACACCAAAGGAAATCGATGCCCTCATAGAAAGGGCATCAAGACTTATCGCCATGGCAATAAACACCGCTTTGCATCCCGATATTGACGGGGAAGATATTTTGGCTATCGTGTCTTAATTTTCATTTTTCCGAATATAAATAAATATAACATATTCGGAGGAAAACTATGAAGATTAATAAAAAGAAAGTTATAAAAGTTTTAGCCTGGATGCTGTCCGTTTCTTTTTCTGTCACAGTTATATTCTTTTTCAGCGACAATCTTTTCTCTGTGGCTACGGAGATTATACTTGAAAGTGCAAAAACCTTTCTGCCGGAGAAAGGACTCAAACCAAACTCACCCTCAACAACTGTACCGCAGACAGTCACCACGACGGAGTCTTCAACAGAAAAAGCAACTACCGCACCGCAGACAACGAAAAAGGAAACTACAACAAAAAAAGCCGTACAGACAGTGGCAGAAATGAAATTCAACCGGACAGACGAAGACATTCTTTCTCTGATAAAAACTGCTGAAAAGTCAGCAAAAAAAGATAAAAAAGACGGTGCTATATCCGAATATACCTACAAAAATGACGGGGTAACGGACAAGTACGGTCTTGTCAGAGTTAAAAATGTGAACAATAAAACAGATATAAACATAAAAAAACTTCTTGAAACCAAGGCTGAACTTACTGTAAATAAAGATGAACCCTGCGTTCTTATCTTCCATACCCACACAACAGAAACCTATCAGATTTTAGACAGAAATTTTTATGCCGTCGGTCATCCTACAAGAAGTAATGACAAAAGCATAAATATGGTAAGGGTAGGCGAAGAAATTGTAAAAGAAATAGAGAATGCAGGTTATAAGGTAATTCACGACAAAGTTATCCATGACAGCACCTATAACTCCGCTTATGCTCACTCAAGAAAAACAGTTGAATCCTATCTGAAGGAATATCCGTCAATCAAAGTAGCACTTGATATTCACCGTGATGCCATTCAGCGCTCTGACGGCACCAAGATAAAACCGACAGCCATCGTAGAGGACAAAAAAGCGGCTCAGATTATGATTATTTCAGGCTGTCAGGAGGAAGGCGGTCCTATTGAAGGATTTCCCGATTGGAAGAAAAATCTTGTATTCGCTGTAGAACTGCAAAACACGCTGGAAGAACTTTTTGAGGGTATTACACGTCCCCTTTATTTCAGCCCCCGCAAATATAATATGGATCTTACTCCCTGCTCCTTACTCGTTGAAGTAGGCTCAGATGCCAACACACTTGACCAAGCCGTATATGCAGGCAGATGTCTGGGTAAAGCGGTGAGTAAAATATTAGAGAAATATGAGGAATGATTATGAATGACGAAATGAAAAAAATACTTTCACGCTTCCTTTTTACAAGTGTGCTCATATGCTGTATCGGTCTTCTCGCTTCAGGCAGTATCACCGCTTCACAGCGAAGTGCAAAAAATACTTTTGATAAGGCTTACGCTGTTATGAATATAAAAAACACAAAAGACACTATTGAAATAAATGTAGGAAAGAAAAAGTATGCTTTATCTTTTAATATAAGCGATAAAATAAAAAGGTATGAAGATTATATTCTCCTTTCCCCTTTTGCAAGTGTTTATTATTTTGGACAGACCTGTCATAGGCTTTTTGAATCACTGCGATATCCGGCTTAAAGATAACTTTACATTTTGAGCATAGAGAAAGCACATGATGTCGGAGAAACCGTCCCCTACGGTAAATCAATCAGGTTGACGGAAAAGTTCAGACACGGCGCACCTTTTTGCGGACACAGCACGCTGTGTCCCTACGGGTTGTAATGCTAAAGGGACGGATGCAACCCGTCCCTTTGATATTTATTTAACCTTTACGCTCTTTACAGCACTCCATGCACCGTAAACTTTCTTGCCGTCAACGGTCTTGTATGCTCTGACTTTGAAGTAATACTTCTTACCCTTTGTAAGTTTCTTGATTGTTGTCTTCTTGGTTGAGCCCTTCTTGACTGTTGCTGTCTTTGCGC
>JAZSPI010000064.1:0-111145 GCA_045537395.1 Acutalibacteraceae bacterium
TGACTACGCAATGGAAAGTGACAAAACCGAAAAGCAGTTTTATGTTACGGGAGTTAACTGCACAGCAGGCTTTGCAAGAGAACAAATGGTAAACACTAAAAGACTTTTCAAAAAGGAAGACGGCATCCTTGCCTTTCACGGTTATCAGTCATTCAAGCCCGGTGAGGTTACACCTGAGCTTGCTCACGAGATCGGAATTAAGCTCGCAGAAAAACTATGGGGTGACCGCTTTGAGGTTGTGG
Organism: Acutalibacteraceae bacterium; assembly: GCA_045537395.1. Taxonomy (GTDB): domain Bacteria; phylum Bacillota; class Clostridia; order Oscillospirales; family Acutalibacteraceae; genus UBA6857. The sequence continues at coordinate 243 of JAZSPI010000064.1, forward strand.
TATCAACCCACCTTGATAAGCACCACCTTCACTCACACTTTGTACTTAACTCGGTTTCATTTGTTGACGGAAAAAAGTTCAACGCCTGCAGGGCAAGCTACAGAGAAATGAGAAGAGCATCCGATGAGCTTTGCAGAGAGTACGGTCTGTCGGTTATAGAAAAGCCTCGCAAGGCTCCTTCACGAATGCAGTATCTTGCAGAGAAGAACGGAGAGATGACCAAGTACACAAATGTTAAGCGTGACATTCAGGAGTGTATGGCGATGTCGTACTCTCCCGAAAAATTCAGTCAGCTTATGGAGAAGCGAAGGTACACAATGTTTTTCATCGGTGATGAGCTTGCGATAGACCATCCCTTCATTAAGTCACCCATTAGACTGTGCGACCTTGGTGAAGGCTATAGCACCGATGAAATTCTTGAATTCATTTACAACAACAAACACTACCTGAAAAGAATTAATCTGCCTGAGCAGGCAAGAGTAAAAGATGTTTTCTTTGACGGTGATGTCAGCAACAGCTATGTTACCTTCTATGACCTTTACTCTCACTTTGTTCCCGGTCTTGCCTATGTGAAAAAGTATCCGGAGAAAAACAGAGAGGTGTCCTTCTACTTACAGAAAGAAATATTGAAGTTCGATAAATTCTGTGAGGAACAAAATCTTTTGTGCGACAACGATGTTGAGTCTTACGAGGACCTTGTGGCACTCAAAGAGAAGACAATGAAAGAATACAATGAGCTTATCAACCTTCGTAAAGAGGTACGAAATGCAATCAAGCGAGCCGACAGAAGCGGTGACACACAAAACGCTAATGAGCTCAGAGAACATAACAAAGATATTACAGCACATCTGACAACATTGAGAAAACACATAAAAATCTGTGACAGAGTTATCTCCCGTGACACTCTTGTTAAGGATTTAATGGACGAGCTTCATGACCACGCCCTATGGCAAGAACGAAACTTAAGTCCGAGTCGTGAAACACAAACACTAAACGATTACGAACAGTCAAGATAAAAATTAAAGGAGGAATAAAAATGCTTGACAAAATTAAAACAGACATAATCAGTGCCGATAAGATTGAAGTAAAGGAGGTCCGATGGCTGTGGCCGGGCTACATCCCTTACGGAAAAATTACACTCTTACAGGGTGACCCCGGTGACGGTAAGAGTACCTTTATGCTGACACTTGCGGCACTTTTAACAACAGGTCAGAGTCTTCCCTTCTGCGACGAAGAGAACGAACCGATGAATGTTATTTATCAGACAACGGAGGATGATGCGGAGGACACTGTTGTACCGAGATTCATAAAGGCAGGAGGTGATACAACAAAGCTTCATTTCATAGACGAGAAAGAAAAGACATTGACTTTCAGCGACAGAAGAATCGCTGATGCCATAAAGGCGACCAACGCTAAGCTTGTCATCCTTGACCCCTTGTCCGCTTACATCGGCGGTGATGTTTCACTGAACATTGCTAATGATGTTCGTGCTCAATTCAACCCTTTGATACAAGCCGCAAAGGAAACAGGCTGTGCCGTTGTAATTGTAGGTCACATGAACAAGGCAGGCGGAACAAAGGCTCTTTACCGAAGCCTTGGTTCTATTGATGTGGTGGGAGCCGCACGAAGCTGTTTACTCATTGCGAGAACAGACAAAGACAGACCTGACGAAAGAGTTATGGCGGTGCAAAAAAGCAACCTTGCCGCAACGGGCAATGCCGTTATCTTTAACATTACACAGGACGGCATTGAATGGGTAGAGGAAACTTCAAGGACGGCAGATGAAATTTTAAATTCATCTTCCTCATCGGCAGGCAGACCTAACGAGCAGATAACAAAAGCCAAAGAAATACTTTTGGAGATGCTCTCTGACGGTCCGAAGCCGCAGGCAGAGATTATGAGCCGAATGGAACAGGAACACATAGGCAAGAGCACGGCAATCAAAGCAAAGAGTGAGCTCGGCTGCGTAAGCACAAAGGAAGGCAAACGCTGGCAATGGTCACTTGTATCGGAAGAATGTATCAATGATGACACTACAGAGTGTTATTGAATTATTACATCCTTCCTTGAAAACAAAAAACAAAACCTATATTAAAATTTATGGAGGTCTATTATGACAACATTAACAGAAATCAGAATCGAAAACTTAAAAGCATTTGAAAACAATCCTTTCATTTTCAGAGAGGACACGGCCTTTGAGATGCTTATTGACAGCATTTCAAATTTAGGAGTACTTACACCAATCATTGTCCGTAGTCTTGATGACGGCAACTATGAAATCATCAGCGGGCACCGAAGAGCCGAAGCTTGCAGAAGACTCGGCATTGAAACAATCCCTTGCATTGTTAAAGAGCTTACAAGAGATGAAGCAACGGTTATACTCGTTGATCTGAACCTGCAGAGAGATGAAGTGTTACCGAGTGAGAAAGCCCACGCCTACAAAATGAAAATGGACGCACTTAAAAATCAAGGAGCAAGGACGGATTTAACTTATCGACAGCCTGTCGACAAGTTAAATGACAAGAGAGCAGGTGAAGTTATAGGTGAGGCTGCCGGAGAAAGCGAAAGACAAGTTCAGAGGTATATACGCCTTACTTATCTCATACCCGAAATATTAAAGCTCGTTGACGAAGGGCGAATATCACTTACCCCTGCTGTTGAGCTATCATACCTTGCAGGCTATGAACAAGAAGAGGTCTATAGCTTCTATGAGCACGAAGAGGTCACTCCGTCTTATTCTCAAGCGGTGCGGTTGAAAAAACTTTCGCAAGAGTTCAAGTTAACCGATGAAAGGCTGTTTGAAATTATGTCCGAGGCAAAGGCAAATCAGAAAGCTTATTTAAAAATACCGACGGAAAGCTTAGAGAGATATTTCAAGTCGAGGTTTACGGAAAAACAAAAGCAGGAATTTGTAATCAAAGCCGTCGAGCATTATCATCGGTACTTAATGAGACAAAGAGATGCGAGGTAAGGAAGGAGGGATGCTATGAAATCACAGGAAGCCTATAATCTTATGTTTAAGGATTATCCTGATGTTGTTGATGCAAATCAGTTAAGCGATATGCTCGGCGGTATAGGCATCAGAACAGTTTACAAGCTTTTGAGAACAGGCAAAATCAAAAGCTTCATCATTGGCAACAGATATCTCATTCCGAAGATAAATGTCTTTGAATATTTAGGTATTGTTGAAAATAATGCCGTATAAGTCTCTCACACATTTGTAAATTCTTCCATCTGCCGTTAAAATACTCTTGTCGGCGGCAGATGGTTTTGCCCTCCCTGAAAATACTACATTAATCATAAACAAAGGAGGTTAAAAATGACTACACAAGAAGCGTATCAATTACTGTTCACAAGCTATCCCGACATTGTGAATGTTCATCAAATGTGTGAAATCTTAGGGATAAATATAAAAACCGCATACAAATTACTGAAATGCGGTGAAATCAGAAGTATATATGTCGCTAATAAGTACCGCATCCCCAAAATTGAAATTTTCAGGTACTTAGGTCTTGTTGAAGATTATGACGACAGAAGAAAAAAATAAAATGAATGTATTATCAGGAGGACAAATATTGGTAACAGGACATCTTAGAGAAAAAAACGGTGTCTACCATATCGTTTTCAACTACAAGGACGAAAACGGTAAAAGGCAGACACCGTCAAAATCAACCGGTTTACCCGTAAGGGGTAACAAAAAGAAGGCTGAGCAGATGCTCAGAGATGCAATCAGGGAAAAGGAAGCTGAGCTTCTTGAGCTTGAGGAAAAAAGAAAGGAAGAAGAGGAAGCAAAGGACGAGAAAAACATTCTTTTTACAACCTTTCTTCTTGAGTGGCTGGAAATGGTCAAATATTCCGTATCTGCATCAACCTACAGCGGCTACAGCTACTCGGTGAAAAGAGATATAATTCCTTACTTTGAAGAAAAGCACCCGAAGCTCAAGCTCCGTGAGCTCACTGCGAAAATGATACAGGACTACTACACTTATGAGCTTAGCGTAAAAGGAGTAACGGCAAATACCGTTATTCACCGTCACGCAAATATAAGGAAGGCTTTACAGCACGCTTATATGATTGAGCTTATAGACGTAAACCCTGCTGACAGAGTACAAAGACCGAAGAAAGAGCCCTTCGTCGGCAGTGCTTACGATGCAGAGGAGCTTGAAGAGCTGTTTGAAAAGGTTAAGGGACATACACTCGAATTTGCCGTTATACTTGCGGCTTTTTACGGTCTCAGACGAGCCGAGGTTGTAGGTCTTAAATGGAGTGCGGTTGACTTTAACAAAAAGACCTTTTCAATCAAGCACACCGTAATGGAAGTAAATGTGGACGGAAAAATAAAACTGATTCCCAAGGACAGTGCAAAAACAAAATCAAGCTGTCGTACACTTCCTATGGTGGAGCCCTTCGAACAACTGCTTTTAAGAATGAAGGAAGAGCAGGAATATAACCGTAAGCTTTGCGGCAATTCATATTGCACCGATTATCTTGACTATGTATATGTCAATCAAATCGGAGAGCTTATAGCACCCGGATATATCACAAGATATTTTCCCGAGTTTCTTAAAAAGCACGGCCTTCGTAAAATCCGTTTCCACGATTTACGCCACAGCTGTGCAAGTCTTCTTTATTCAAACGGAGTGAATCTGAGAGATATTCAGGAGTGGCTCGGTCACAGTGACATTTCCACCACATCTAACATTTACACCCACCTTGATTTTTCGTCAAAGGTGGACTCGGCAAATGCAATTTTAGAACATTTTCCGAAGCTGTAACTGCTTCAAAAAAATGTTATTTCAACATCATTTTCAACCTTCCGACGAGATGCTTCAGAATTTTTCTCGGAAATTTGGAGGGATGTTGGAGGGATGTACCCATTTTTGGCCCTTTTTTGAGGTCACTTTTTTGCCCGATTTTTGGGTGATTTTTGACAAAACAAAAACCCGAAAACCCTTGTAAATACTGGGGTTTTCGGGAGTTGTAGTTCCACGCATATTTTAATACAAAGTTTGTAATTCTGCAACCCCCTCATTTAGGGGTTTCAATTTTTATTTAGGGGGTTTCATTTTTGATTTATGGGGTTTTAAAATTTCTTTATGGGGTTTCAAGTAACTTTTTTGGGGTTACAAAACTCATAAATGAATAATTTTGACATCAAACTAAATCAGCGAGAACAATCCCAATCCTAGTAATTAAATGAACAACTAACGCATTACCCATACAAAAATATCTTATTTTTTCTGGCATTCCAGTATTAGTCCAATCATCTGGAAATCCGTTAAGTCTTTCGCATTCCACCGGAGTCAAAGTCCTTAATTTGCCAGTTACTTTATCTACGACTACATGGGAGGTTCTCCCTATACGTGATTCAGAAGTCAATATGGTTCTCGACGGCATATCTAAAGGCTCCGGAAACTTAACAGCTCCTTCGGTAAATATGTACCTAGAACCATCTCTTCTACATCTCGGCTCGCATTTTGCTCCTTTAGCATATATCCATTGTGGCATTTCTGCATCAGCAACAAAATATTTCGCATCTACCGGGCCCTTCTCTAATATAGAACCTAAAGTAATTGGTGGTATATATGGCGGTGTTACATCTACCGAATAAATACGTCCATTCATCATTGCTCCGGCATTATATAATTGTACCCGTTGCTCTTGGAAAACAGATGCCATATCCGGGTATCTCATTTCGTCTATCCAACTATCGGTATATGTTTGGCTGTGATTGCCGATAGGAAAAGCTTTTGAAAACACGCCATTCTTTGTAATATGTTGATGCATACTTTTTAACCCGTACATACAAACAGACTCCGCAAGATGCTTATAAATTTCCGTTTCTTTATGGTATGCTAGGATAAATGTTCTACGGCGCCGCTGTGAATAACCGTACTCCGCTGCGTTTATAACACGCCATTCAACGGCATATCCTTTTTCATAAAAACAACGCAAAATAATGGAAAAATCTCGGCCATACTGTTTGGCAGGAGAACGGAGAATACGATCCACGTTTTCCAACAAAACATATTTAGGTTTCTTTTCTTCAAGAATATCATCGATTTGCCACCAAAGAACACCTTTAGCTCCTTCAATTCCGGCAGAATTCTTTTTCATTATGGAATAGTCCTGACAGGGGAATCCGCCAACAAGAAAATCATGTTCAGGAACACCGTGTTTTGCCTTTGAAATATCTTTACAAACGTGGTTATCGTTCTTACCAAAGTGATAGGTATAACAATCAAAAGCGTGTTGTTCCTTCGTTGAAGGCTCCCATTGATTTGCCCATACGGTCTTGAATTTTTCCGATGCCGTTTCAAGCCCCAAGCGAAATCCGCCAACCCCTGCAAACAATTCTACTGTTCTGATAATATCCATACCATTCTCCTTAAAATAAAACACAGAGGTACTGTAACGCACCCCTGTGTTGTTTTACTCTTGAACTTCGATTATCAACGATATGATATCAGATATACAGGCATCTGTATCTTTCAATGCATCTTTTGCCCAAAATCGTATCGGTGTCCAACCTTTAGAACGAAGTTCCTTATCAACACGAACGTCACGAGCCATGTTTTCTTCAATTTTTTCAATCCAATATTCACGGTTTCGTTGCAACCGTTCCTTTCGCGTATCCCAATCTTTTCCATGCCAAAACTCCCCGTCAACAAACACGTCGATTTGATATTTAAGAATTGCGATATCCGGTGAGCCAGGCAGCCGTTTGTCATTTTTGCGATAACGATACCCCAAATGCCATAATTGCTTAGCAAGTACTTGTTCGGCATCTCCATTTTTCAATTTCACCTTTGACATACGTTTTCGAGTCTCGGGTGTTGAATCATATGATTTCGGGTGTTTCATTATGTTATATCATATAAAGCAATAAGTTCATTATATGTAATGTTCTCTGTTAAATCACTAATATTATACACTACCCATCCAGCACTTGCTAAGTTGGTTTTTCCAGCCTCTGAAACAGTCGAACATATAGCTACTTTAGGGGACGTGGTTTTGAGAAGAGAAAAGTATTTTTCGCCCCGAACAGTTATATAGCTGTTTTCGCGCACTTCTATATTTTTGGATTTAAAGAAATCTTGCAATTCCTTTTTTCGGTCTACAATATGAACCAATCCGTCGGTTGCTGACTCAATCTCATCTATACCACAGTGAGCAACTCCAAATCCGGATACAAAACGTTGTAATAAAACCGACAGTTTAATTCTACCGAAAAGAGCTGCTGACAATAACAACATTGAGTCACTGGTAGGAATACGACCAGAAGACAAATTCCCTTTCTTATCGTAATACTTGCTATCCTCATTTTGAAGTATAAGCTCAAAGAAACAAAGAAAAGCCTCAAGAGATATTGCTTTTCCGTCCACAATTAAATTCTCTGCATGAAAATTTAATGATGTCATAATCTCTTGATCAATGCATAATTCATACCAATGTAACCGCCTTGAAAATGTACCTATAACCTCTTCGTTAGAATCAATCAATTCGCAAGAATACTCCTTGTCCACTTCGGTATGAAATGTCATTCTTCCGAGGCGAAAGAAGATAGCCGCCATTAATTTCAAAAGACGATGCTGTTGAGCATTCAGTTCTTCTACTAATCCCCACATATCAGCAAAAACCAAGTCTCGTAGCATTTCTCCTGATGAGGTCATAATTCTCGGCCTAAAATCATATTTGCGTTGCTTGTCACCTGTCAGAGTGCTTTCTTTGCCAGGGTATTGTATAAATATTTTCTCTCCTCTTTGTGTCGTAAATATATGAAGACGCTCTTCAGTAGCTTGATATGTAAGATTATTATCATTAATCGCATCTCCAACCAACTGCTGTACCGCTTGAATATTTGTGATTCGTCTATTCTGCGTTGAGGGAGCGATTTTAGAAGGATATGTGCATTTAAGCCAATTTTCTAATTCTTCAATATTATACATGTTTTTACTCCTTTATCTGTTCTGCAATGTAACTGTTATTCAGCCAAAAACACTGTTTTGTCATCAAACGACCATCGGGAAGAGGTAATTTATCGGATGCATCCTTTCCGTGAGGGCGGACGTGCGCAACGGGATTGTCTGATTGTTTGGGCAGGTCATTACTGATTCCACGAGGAGTTTCCATAAGTGTAACACCTTTACGAATCGTATTAACGGTACGCTCCCACACGGTCCGCACTTCTTCTAAATCGTCATTTGGTATATTCCAAAACATTACTCGCTCAAAAACGTATTCACCATTATCTTGTTCTTTGAAAATAACAAACATAAATTTTGTGGGAGCTAAATAATTATACAATTCGGACTCTTCCCAAGACTCTTCGTGGCTTAATTCTATAAAATCAAATGTTGGAAACGACATGCTTTCCTTGATTTTGCCATTGCGCTGCACACGGATAGTCTTAGGTATGATTCCGGCCTTTTTAAACTCTTCGGTCTGCGATATTTTACCTTCTACACCAAGCATTTTGGCGAGGATTAACTCATTAGCATTTTTTGCATTACTTTCGACATGGCAAACCTCACGCAACCAAGCCTGTGTTTTTCCATAAAAATGAGACAATCTTTGAACGACATATTCTTCAAAAGAATATGCTCGCAAACTACGCCACGTTTTAATTACACGCTCGCTTTGTACATCACCGAAAATATATTTGTTGAGTATTTGCGTCATATACGATGACTTCAAAGAATAAGCGCGTTGCTTAGCTGGAATAGCAGAAAAGGGTTGCTGACGCACACTAGAGGCATTTGCTCCTTTGGTACAAGCGGCGAGATACATCGTGTCGCCCTCGGATAATTCATGAGCTCTTCCGCTTCTCACTTTTTCCATGATGGTTTCCCAATCGTGTTCTATTATGATAAGGTCTTCTTCTGGGAAACTAAATAAGACGGCTTCGTCTATTTTAAAATCACCTTTCGGTCTATCTTGTAAATGTTCGTAAGACATTAAGAGCATTGTATTACATTTGTGCCAAAATGCACTTGTTTGGAATGTTTTATCATACTCTTCCATATAATTGATGATGTTGCAAACTAATCGCTCTTTAGCACGGATGCCGTTTCGACCTTTGATATAAGGAGTAACTTTTAATTCAACACCAGCTTCGGGAAAATCCGGCTCTGATTCGGAGTTTGGGGTGTAACCAAACCAACTTTCTTCAATAACTGTACCGATAGCACCCTTACCTGTAGCAAGGCGACCGGTTGTATCGATTTCGCGGAGCGGAATACCTTTTACTTCCTGTGCTCGCTTTAATATAGCTTCTTTTGTGGTATATTGCGTACCTTCCACCAGGTTCGCCTCCTTTTTAGAATAAAAGTCCGTACTATCACCAAAGGGTCCTGTGCTAAAAAGCACAAGACCCAGAGGTTATGTTTTTGAACTATCTTTAGTTATTTTTCTTGGTCGATAATAGTATCAAGAACATTTCCCATTCTGGTTATCATGGGTACGACCAATGCGTTGCCCATGCAAAAATATCTCATTCTATCAGGCATGCCAGAGTTTGTCCATTCATCGTCGAATCCCTGAAGCCTTTCTGCTTCTACAGGAGTCAATAAACGTAAACGTCCGGTTCCAGGGTCTGCAACAACATGAGTGGAACGATTAAGAGTGGACTCACTAGTCAGCATTGTGCGACCAGGTCTATCCCACGGGTCAGGGAATGCAATGGGACCTTCCGAAAACATATACTCATGTCCATCAGCTGTTTTTCTTGGTATTTTTTTTGCACCCTTGAGATACGTCCATTTAGGAAGTTTTTCATTAGTTATGTAATATTTTTCATCAACATTGCGTTGCAATATTTTTTCTAATGTAATAGGGGTTTCCTCTTTTTCTGTTACCTTTGCAGTATATACCATTCCATTGTGCATATATCCTGAGTTTTCAAAAGCAAATCTAAAATTATCGCTAACCGAAATAATATCATCGCTGATAGTTGTTTCATTAATTTTACTTATATTTGATATTGGAAAAGCATGAACCATAAATCCTCTATTGTTTAAGATATCTTCTGGAGAAACACTTTTCATTTTTTTGCCATAAACGGTATCGTTACGATATGCAAAAATGAAAGTTCTTCGTCTTCTTTGTGCTGCACCATACTGTGCTGCATTAACTACTCGCCATTCAACACTATATCCTAGTTCAGACAGGCACGCTAGAATTACACCAAAGTCGCGTCCTCGTTGTTTGGCCGGAGATTTCAAAAGTCTATCAACATTTTCCAAAATACAAAAAGGAGCTTTTTTAGCAATAAGCGTGTCCCTTATTTGCCACCAAAGAACACCCTTTTTGCCTTCGATACCTTTGGACGAAGCTAAAGTGTGTGCCACGCTATAATCCTGACAAGGGAAGCCACCAACAAGTAGCGTATGGTCAGGAATCATATTTTTATCAATTGTTGCAATGTCTTCTCCTGTGTTATATTCATCCTTCAAATCCAAAGAATCGCCAAAATGTTGCACATAACACTTATGTGCCCACTGTGTTTTTGCCCCTGGTTCCCATTGAGAAAACCAAGTAGTTTTCCATCCTGTTTCAAGTCGGTCAAATCCTAATCGAAAGCCACCGACCCCTGCGAACAATTCGCAAATTGTCTTTTGCATAAAGCCCTCCTTTGGTTATAAAAACAACCAATCCGCTTAAAATATTATAGACCTAAAAATGTTAGCACCGACAGACGTCGGATCGATAGTCTACTTGTTTATAATACCACAATATAGTATTATTTTCAACATGCACCTAGCACAATTATTATATCGTTCATGTTAATTATAAAAACAAACATATTTTTTTCAATGCATTTTATCAAATTATATCGGATATGATTTCACTTAACCCTTTCAATAATCGCAGGGTGATGGTTTTTTATTTCATACTTTGGATATTCACCATTGTTTATGGCTTGCCTGCCAGTAAAGTAATCTACAACATATGTTTTCTGCAAAATCACATCCCCGTGATATTTTTCATTGTTCAAAATTTTTCTTATGGTTTCTATGCTCCATGTGTCACCGCCGCGTGGAGCTTTTATTTTTAACTCTGACAGTTGTCTGGATATCTCGCGCAGTGAATAGCCGGATTGATGCATTTCATACATAAGAATAACAATACCGGCTTCTTCGGGAATGATTTTTAATGAACCTTGTCCGTCTCTTTTGTATCCATAACACGGTGTGTTATAAAATCCCGAAGTGCCCTTTTCAAAAAATGTCTTAAAACTCCATTTAATTGCATGGCTTTTACTCTGACTTTCACTTTGGTACAAAGCAGCATATATAGCAAGTGTCATTCTGGCTTTTTCGTCACTCAAATAAAGATTCTCTACTTCAAAAAGCACCTCAATATTACGCGCCCGCAATTCAACACAAGCCTGTAAAAATTGAAGTGTATTTCTTCCAAAACGGCTGATGGATTTTACAACTATCAAATCTATTTTCCCTGCTCGGCAATCATCCATCAGTCTTTGAAAATCCTTCATCTTTTCGTTATGTCTACCGGATGCTTCATCAGCATAAACACCTGCAAATCTCCAGAGAATTTTGCTCTCAATAAACTTTTTATAATATTCGCGCTGTGCTTCCAGACTGTGATGCTGCATCTCTTGTTCTGTACTGACTCTGCAATAGGCAGCAACATTTTTTATTTTATACGGGAATGTTGGTTTGGGTGGTATTATCTGTACTTTCATAAATTAACCTCCTTTGGTGTCCTATGTATTAACATAGTTTTTTCTAAAAGTGAAGTCATTTCAAAGAAAATTTACATGAAAAAAACACAACCAAAGTTTTCACCTTGATTGTGATTGATGTTATTTTTTCTTTTATATCTCACATTAAAATAATATACAGCTCTATCAATTTATACTAGATAAATGCCAACTAACTTTTTCAATGCCTGCTTTGGTAAAAGATATGCTTTTAACCATGTTCGCATTGATTTCTTTCCCTATTTTATCAAGTGCGCTCATTAGTGTTTCAGGTAAAGCATGTCCTTTAACAAGTCCATATCCTTCGACACTCATCTCGAATGAATGATTTCTAATGTTCACTCCATTTAATATTCCACTTAAAACAATATCTTCGTTATCAATCTTATCAATCGTATCTAATGTTGAAATAATACTAGGGGCCTTTTCTTTAATCAAATGCATTCGTCTGGATGATGCTGAATCATTTTTCCAATCAAGTTCCAAATTAACATCACTTTCTTGCAACTCATCAAGCCATTCTCTGTAGTGCATTACTGTTCGCTTTCCAAAAGGAGTAATAACAGACAATAAGCGTTCACTGTCATCCACAGTTTCAAGCACAGAAAACATTTCAGAAAGGATACCATTCAGTTCAGTATCTCCAGATAAAAAACCTGGTTGATTTGTTGATTTCTCTAGTACGACGCCAAACGACCCTGCAAAAGTTCCGATAACCTCAAAGGCAGTAATATCTTTTATGTGTTCGGGAATCTTTCCTCTAGATGTCGGAGAATGCATCAATGCATTTGCTACCGAATCTAACATAGACTGAAATCCATTTAATGCTGACAACAGAACTCTACTTGATATTTTTCCTGGCTGAACATTTTCTCCATAAATACGCAAAGTAACTGTGTCCTTCGCAATAGCTGATTCCATTGCTTCTTTTTCTTGAAGTAAAGCCGCTAACCTTGTTTCCAATTGCAAGATCATAATTGTGCGCATGTTATCATCAGTACACGAGTGCAAGTTGTTAATTTCAGCACGAGTTTGTTCAATCTTCTTATTAATTGTTGTAATTTCAATGTGCGACACTATTATCACCTTCCTTTCAGATATTCTTCTATTGAATCACAAGAAATTCGAACAATTCCTTTTGGAGAATCTGCACGATCGAAGCCAAATTGACCTCTCCAATAATTTCTCATCGTTACAATTTTTTGGTAATCTGCTTTATTAAAACACTGCTCATTTTCTGTACTAACAGCATATGCAAAATAGATATCTAAAATACCATTATATTTTTTTCTGAAAGCATCTATTTGTGGATTCAAAACTATCATATTTTGACTCTGTAAAAATAATACAAGATCTGCATCATTGGGGTTAACTTTGGTGGTTACAAAACTTCCATCAACCCAAATTTCATAGGGGACTCCAACGCTAAAAATTTCTTCTGCAAAATCCCACAGATTATCTGTTATCATTTTTCTACGTTGCGATGTAGGAAATTTATCGACAAACATATCAATAAATTCTTGAACCGAACAATCATGCAATCCTGCTGGCAACATGCCATTTTCTTCGAAATCCACTATCTCACCCCTATTTATACATCTTTCTAGCAACTACAATTTAATGATACATTATTATACTGGAAAATTCAATAACTACGTTGTTTTTTTATTTTTTCTTTTTGATTATCTGTACTTTATCAAAATCTTCCTTGGAGATAATTGGCGGATATCCATCGTCGCCAATATAATGCGGATTTGATAAAATATTGGATATGGTTTGCTTTCCCCAAGTAGGTTTGTTTAAAGGCGATGGTGCCCCGATAGATTTTAAGTTTTCAGCTATATCTGCCAAAGATACGCCCTCGAGATAATATTTATAAATAAGCTTTACAGTCGGAGCTTGACCGGAATGATACTCTATTTGATTTGCGGGACCACGGTTATAACCGAACGCTATTCTCTTTTGCTTCGAATCAGGATTCATAAAATTTCTCCTTTCATAATTTTACATTTATATTATATCATATTTTACATCAATTGTAAAATCATCACCCCTTGTAAACACTGGGGTTTGGGTACACGAAAGCTAAAGTTGGGTACACGATTGGGTAGGTTGGGCACACGAAAGGTAGGGTTTGGGTACACGGTAGAAATACACAATTTATTTGTGCACAATTCCTAAAAGCAAAAAGCACAACCGAAATCATGTTTCTGTTGTGCAATATGCTCATTTCTATCATATAAAACTTGTGATAAACAGATAAAAAATTAAGTGGACAAGCCTATTATGCCTGTCCACTTAACGTGGTGCCGGTGACCGGACTTGAACCGGTACGGTGTTGCCACCGAGGGATTTTAAGTCCCTTGCGTCTGCCTATTCCGCCACACCGGCGCGTCTTGCGACTTTACAATTATACTGTTTTGGAAGGCTCTTGTCAAGGGTTTTTCGTTATTTTTATCCTCGGCTTTTGCTATAAATAATCTGCAACTTCTGTATTATTCCTATGCGCAAACACTACTCTTTATTCCTATCCTCATCCCTCTTTATTTTCTGTGTGGACGTACGGATAAAATCTTTGGTTCTCACCGATACTTTTTTCAGATTCTTATATGAGGGCAGTTTCTTGTTCAGATTCCTTACAGCCTCAATTACGGCTTTGTAGATTTCGTTTTTCGTTGCTTCGGACTTTTTCAGTTTTTTGTTAATCTGTTCAATGTCAGGAATTATCTGTGCCGTAACTATACTGTCCCCTTCAGCATATACCATAACGTCTGCTATAACGGGATTTTTCAACAGATAATATTCGATTTCTTCCGGATAAATGTTTTTTCCGTTTTTGGTAACTATAACATTTTTCTTTCGTCCCGTAATATGAAAATTACCGTTTTTATCTTTGTAGCCAAGATCTCCCGTGTAAAGAAATCCGTTTCTCATTACTTCATCTGTCGCTATCTTGTTTTTATAATAACCCAGCATAACCATCGGACCTTTTACGCAAATCTCACCTATCCCTTTTTCATCAGGGTTTTCTATCCTTACTTCAACGCCCTTCAAGGGCTTTCCGATTGAGTCGGGGGTGAGATTTTCGGGACTGTTGCAAATTACTATAGGAGAACATTCCGTAAGCCCATAACCGATTATAACGTGTATTCCGAACAGAAGAAAATCCTCTGCCACTTCCTTTTGCAGTGCCGCGGCGCCCACAACTATTTTATTTAATCTGCCGCCAAAAAAATCATGTATATCGGAAAAGATTTTCCTCCGCCTTTCTTCACTTATCGCGGGCGAAATCACAGAAAAAAACTGTACCTTTTTCCTTTTCCCCTGTTTCTCTATTCCCGAAATAATCTTTCTGTGAAGTTTTTCGAGAATCAGCGGCACCGTCACAAAAGCAGTAGGTCTGTAAAAAGCAAAATCTTCCCTGAGAGTACGGATTGATGAGGAAAAAGAAATCGCTCCGCCGGAATATATTATCATCAAAAAAGCTATAGTTTCATAAGTGTGATGAAGCGGCAGAACAGATAAAGTTATATCATCTTCGCTGATTTTCACTCTCTCGGAAACGCAGATAAGGTCAGAGCATAGATTTTCGTGAGAAAGCATTACGCCCTTTGCCATTCCCGTAGTTCCTGAAGTAAAAAGCAGAACCGCCATTTTATCTTTTTCAATTTCCGCTGAAAGATAATCTGCCTTGCCCTCACAGAGAAGTTTTTCTCCCTTTCTTAAAAGATCATCAAAAAATATCGTACCGTCCGCATTTTCCGTACAGATAATCTTAATATTACGATTTACAGCATATTTGCCCGCGATTACTTTTTCTGCTGACTTTTTATCGCAGATTATACAGTCAATACCCGAAAATGCTATTATATTTTCAAGTTCTTCATCAGGTATTTCCCTGTCAAGAGGCACCACCGTGCCTACGCCTCCCGTTATACTGAGATAACTCAGGCACCATCTGTAAGAGTTTTCAGCCATTATCGCCGTCTTTTTACCTTTCAAGCCAAGTTCATATATCAGTGCCGTACCAAGGTTTTCTGCATCCTTTTTCAGACGGCTGTAAGTTACGGTTGTTTTTTTACCATCGTTATCTTTGATGTAAAAAGCAGGTCTGTCAGAAAATTTATATTCACTTGAAAGCAGAAGATCTTTCAGATTCTGCGGAGTGTTCATAATTCCACCACTTTCCTTTTATTATCTGTTTTATATTTTTGCACACAAAAAAAGAATTATGCTTATTGAGCCAAGATTAAAACGTTACTTTAAAAATAAGGAATATTTATTAAGTTTTTCTGATAATGAGCAAAAACTATTGAGTTTTTTGTTGTTTTGAGGTACAATACGATAAATATAATTATTCAAAGGAGGATGTTTATGGACGATATTTATTTTTCAGACAAAAAGAAAAATAACCCCGACAGTAACAAAAATTCCAGACGGTACGTCGCCAACGAATTTACAGATATAGATTACTCAGATGAAAAGTTTGCTCTTGATTTCAAAACCAGGGGTAAATCTCAGGCTTTTTCACAAAAGGAAAATTTCACGGTTAATCTGCCCGATGAAAAAGGTGCAGATAAAACTCCCGTAAGCAGAACACCGCAAGGCAAGCCTCTTTCCCACACAAGCAAACAACCTCTAAACGATGTGGCAAAAAGACCCGTATCTTCCTCTTCTGCACCAAAAAAAGCCACTCATTCCCCCACTTCCCCTTCTTCCCCTCAGCGCAACAGAACCCCTCAGGGAGCAAGAATAAATCATCCTACCAATCAGAAACCTGTCCGTATGAGCAGAGAGGGTTCTCATCACAATACTCCGCCAAAAAGGCCTCCTCTTGACCGTAAGAAGATTATCTTCATTTCTGTTCTGAGCATTATAGGCATACTTTTCATTTCTCTTCTCAGTTACGGAATTTCCGCAATAAACGAACTTGATTATGATGACTCCATTGTCCCCAACGCCTATGTGGACGAAAGCACTCTGGCGACAGATGACGATGTTGTCAATATCCTTTTCATAGGTAATGACGCAAGAAGCGACGTGGAAGGACAGCGTTCCGATACTATGATTCTTTTCTCAATTGATAAAAAGAACAAAAAACTTAAACTTACCTCTTTCCTTCGTGACAGTTTTGTATATCTTCCATCAAAAAAGTATAACACCAAGTTGAACTCCGCGTTCTCTTATGGCGGTACTCAGGCTGTTATGGATACCCTTGAATATAATTTTGGTGTTAAGATTGACAAATACATTATGGTAAACTTCAAGGCGTTCAGACAACTTGTAGACCAACTCGGCGGAATCACTGTTGATGTAACCGCTGCAGAAGCAAAATATATGCGCGACGAAGTAAATCTTAAGCATGTTAAAGAAGGAACGAACCAGATGAACGGAAAAACTGCTCTTTGGTACTGCCGTATAAGATATGTTGACAATGACTTTAAAAGAACTGAACGACAAAGAAAAGTTATCACTGCAATCGTCAGTAAGGCTCTCAGAAGCGGTCCTTTCAAACTTATGAAAGCAGTAAAAAAGGTTCTTCCGAATGTTTCAACGGATATCAGCAAAGGTGAACTTATTTCTCTTGCTGCAGGTGCCGCACTCAGATACATCCACTACGATATTGTTCAACAACAGATTCCTGCAGAAGGAACATGGTCTAACGCAAGAATATCGGGACAGTTAGTTCTTAAAATGAACATTGAAGAAAATGCAAACATTTTAAAATCTTTCCTCTATGACAAAGAAACTAAATCAGAAGAATAAAAAAAATCAGGAGACTATCAAAATGACGGTCTCCTGATTTTCATACTCCTGCAAAAAACATTTGTCTTTTGGACACTCTTCTTTTTACAATGTCTCCAAGCACTGCAATAAATTCTGCGTTTGTAGGCTTTTCTTTATCCTTTGAAATACTGTGAGGAAAATAATGATAGAGTGCCTGAGTGTCACCTTTTGTACATCCGCTTTCAATTGCATGTCTAATTACTCTTTCAACTCGCTCGGCTGTTGTGCTGTTATGACTGGCGATTGATGGATAAAGACATTTAGTTATCCCTTCAACAAGCATTGGTTTTTGTGCCACAAGAACAACTGCTTCCCTTAAATAACGGTAACCTTTGGTATGAGCCGGGATTCCGAAATCTCTCAAAACCATAGTTGCCGCTTCTTCGTAGTCATCAAAGGACATATCTTCACAACTGTTTTTCTCATCCTCTGTCACAAGTTTTATAATGCTTTCTACAATCTTTTCTTTATTGGTGTTGTCTGCATCTTTCAGTATTTCTTTTATACGGAAAGATTTTTCATCAGAAAGTGTGATGGTGAAACTGATTTCTGCTATATCGCTCCCGCTTTCACTTTTCTGATTTCTTACAGCCAGATTAATGTTTCCTGACATAACTCCGCTCTCCTTTTGTGATAAATATTAACAAATCTCTTTCGCTATACTATCACAATATTATCATAAAATCAATAGTTTCATCAAATTTTTGACAATATTTTTCACTTTTTTGCCGCGAGGCAATAATACAGAAAGTTTATTCTATTTTAAAAAGCCGACTTTTACAGCCGGCTTTCTTATCACTCAAGAACATCAACAAGAGATGTGTCTTCCAGAAAAGTATCAAGATTATAAAGAAAAAGTACGTGAGAAAAACTGTTCTCTTCCACAATTGACGACAGTTTCTCTTTTGTATACCGCGGGTCTACAACTACGATTTTTGCAAAGAAAGGGGTAAACATCGGCAGCATACAATTAGCATAAGAGTCTTTGACAATAAGAAGTGTATCCTTAGATGAAGATGTGGTATCAATGATTATCTTACCAAAATTGCCGCCTGCAAACACTTCGTATTTATTCTTCTGAAGAAGTTTGTCTGTATCAAAAAGTGTTGCCGTTTTTCTTTCTTCACCTTCATAATTTACCGTATAGGTAAGTTCTGACTTTTTCGGTACGCAAATCTCTATATGATCACCTGCTGAAATGACACCCGACTTGGAACTTAAAGTTCCCTGAAAATCGTCTGCAACTGACAAGAAACTGTAACCTACGCTTCCGGCATCTTTCTTCCAGTGCTTCATCAGTTCCAAAAAAGCAATATGTGATGCTCCGGTTGTCCAATGATGGTCTGTTTTATAAAACAGTTCAGTTTCGTCTTTCGCAGAAACAAAAGTTTCAGAAAGATTTATAAATCCTACTTTCTTGCTGCGGATGTAATCCCCGATATCCTCAATACGGTAACTCTGGTCAGCAAGAGTAAGATGAGAAGGGAGTTTATCCGAATAAACATAACTGCTGTTGGGCGAAAGCATAAATACAACAGAGGAGTTCTTATTCTTATCGGCAAAGTTACTGATGCCTTCGGTAGTTTTTTCCACTTGCTTTTCATTAAAAGAAGCAGGAACAGAGAAAAGATATCCGTCTTTGCCTACATACACTCCGCCGATGAGAGTTTTTCCCGTCATACGGTCAATTAAAGTTTTGATACGGATTACTTCATCTCTGAAAATAAACTGATCAGTAAGATAAGATTCAAAATTTTCCATAAAAGAGCCGTCTTTAACGGAATAAAAAGACACCTCAGGCATAGAAGCAAGTACTCTGTTTTCAGCCTGCGAAAAACTTCTCTCTTCACCTGTAAAAAAAGATGCACCGCAAGCAAAAACCACAAGACAAAAAAACGTAATCAGTAAGGAGAAAATAATCCTGCCTTTCCTGTTTTTAGGCACCTCTTCTATTATCTTTTCTGATTCATATAATTCACTGTTGTCCATCTGTAAACCTCTTAAAATCTGAAATAAAGGAAGGGATTGTAAGTTTCACTGATAAGATAAATAATACAAAGGATAAATATTCCCATGTAACCGATGCTCATTACCGTAATATTGAAACGGAAGTTCTTTATTCTCGGAAGATATGAAAAAGCGCCTACAGCACAAAGAGACATAAATATTACGGAAAAAGCATTCTGCGAAAGGAGATATTCTGCTGTGCTGTCTATAAATTTATTACCGTATGCACCGAACATACTTCTGATGTAATTCAGAGCCGATGAAAGGTTTTCACTTGAGAAGAATACCCAGCCAATCATCACGGTAACCATTGTGAATATATATCTTATAAAACACGGTATCTTTTCAATAAAAGAACCGAATATATATTTTTCCACAATAAGAAGCACACCGTAAAAAGCGCCCCATGCTATAAAGTTCCATGCGGCACCGTGCCACAACCCTGTAAGAGTCCATACGATAAGAAGATTAAAAATTGTTCTCGCCGTGCCTTTTCTGTTACCGCCCAAGGGAATATATACATAATCCCTGAACCAACTGCTCAGACTTATATGCCATCTTCTCCAGAAGTCGGTTATGCTCTTTGCTTTGTAGGGGAAATTGAAGTTCTGTATAAAATCGAAGCCCAGCATTTTACCAAGGCCGATTGCCATATCAGAATATCCGCTGAAATCGAAATAAATCTGCAAAGTGTAGCAGATTATCCCTATCCACGCAGTAACTACGGACATAGATGACGGTTTCATACCGAACACCTGCGTATAGACCGCACCAACGGTGTTAGCAAAAATCACCTTTTTACCGAGACCTTTTATAAAAAACATTATGCCTGCGGCAAATTTTTCTCTTGTTACGGTTCTTTCCTCAAGTTGCTTTTCAACATCATAATACTGAACTATGGGACCGGCAATAAGTTGAGGAAACATTGAAATATATGTTGCAAAGGGAATAATACTTTTCTGCGCTTTGACATCCCCGCGATAAACATCTATAACATAAGACAGTACCTGAAAAGTATAAAAAGATATGCCCACAGGCAAAGGTATCTCTCTTACGGGAAGAGAAAGAGAAAAGATACTGTTTATGCTTTCGACAGCGAAGCCGTAATATTTGAAAAAACCGAGAATGAATATATTGAATATAAGCGCACAGATAAAAACAATTTTTTTCTTAAGGGGATTGCTTATGTAACTGTCAATATCAATCGCCGCATTATAGTTATATAAAATACTCAGGAGCATCAGAATAATATACACAGGCTCACCCCATGCATAAAATATAAGGCTCATTATTAAAAGAACTATATTCTTTCTTACAGTTTCCTTATGCTTATCTTTAAAAAGTCTGAGATTATAAAGAACAAGACTAACAGGAAAAAATAAGAATAAAAAAGTGGCACTGCTGAAGACCATTTTTTCACCTCAAATAAAATTTATAACCTGAAGAAAAGATTTACTCTTCCACGCACTTCAGAAATGCCTCAAGACCTGCTGCGGCATCTTTGTCAACAATATATATTATTGCACCCTTGCTGATTTCTATTACCCTGTTTTCAAGAAGGCCTGAGGCAAGAGCATCATAATCTTTATAAGTATTATATTTTTCTTCTGCTTTTTTTTCGATAAGTTCTGCCGTCTTTCCAAGGTCATTTCCCTCATTACCTTTAATGACAAGAATTTCTCTCACATCCATAATATCTTCGCTGCCGTAATACACAAAGGAAGCAAAATCGTCACCGTCAAGACCGAACTGAACCGCAAGTCTCTCTTCATCAAACTTCTCAAGACCTTCGGTGCTGACTTTACCGATAACCGCATCTGCAATCTCGTCGGCAGTTTTTACCGTGTCGGTTTCCCCGAAAAAGGAGATACTGATAAAAGCAACAAGTAAAACTACGCATAATATCTGACATATACCTGATTTACTCATTATACAATCTCCATTTCTTTTATAACATACCTGAGCCAATAATCCCTGTAAAAAAATTCAGGAAGATGTATACCGTCTCTACCATAGCAGTAGTCGATTTTTTTAAAAAGAGGATCATTGTTAAGATAATCCACATCAAGTTTCTTGCACATTTTTTTCATGGCTTTATTGTATGCCTTTATTCTTCCGAAAATTTTATTTGCGGCAATCTCTCTGTCAACAGGGAAAATGGAAGAAACGATAATACGGGTTTTGGGTGAGGCTTTTTTTATTTTTTTGATATATTTTGTGTACATTAAAATAAAGCCGTCAAGAGATTCTTTTTCCATACCGAGGTTATTGAGACCGTAATGAAGGATGATAACCTTCGGATTCTTTTTCAGAACTTTTTTATAATTCTCTTCCAGATGAAAAAGAGAAGCACTTACCTGACTGTATATGCGTTTTTCATTAAGTACACCGTAGGATTCAAGACCGTTTATAAGAGAATCCCCCATAAAATAAACATTTTTAAAAACTTTCTTATAAGTAGTCTTACCTTTTTTTAAATTTTTCAGTACTTCTTTTACAAGTTGAGCATTAGTTTTCGGAACATAATTTCTTATTTCTTCAGCCTTTTTGACCTGCTCTTCAGCCTCTTTCACATCGGCTTTTTCCATTTTTTCTATATAAGAAATGCCTTTTTCGGTATCGACCTGAGTGAAATAATTTTCTTTTATCAAAGCAGAAAAATTATTAATGGGATATCCGATAAGAAAGGCACAAATTATTAAAATAATTACTGTTTTTTTCAATCTGTTCACCTGTATTATACATAATAAGACATAATATTTCATTCTATCTTATATAGTTTACATCTTTTCACCTTTTAAATCAATAGTTAAAGGTTGTAATAAATGAAAAATTTTGTAAACAAAAATACGGAGCAGTTTTTTATCTGCTCCGCAAGTGCTGTATTTATGCTTTTTGGAATCTTATAACATTGAATGAAAGAGGCTTAAGCTGTGCCGTTGCCGTCTTTCCGTCGATAACAGGAAGTGCATTGGAATGCATTCTGACCTTTTCATCATCAAATGTATTTTCATCAAGAACATTATATCCGTCCATAGAATCAAAGGAAACAGGTCTGTATCCCTCAAAGTCAAGAAGTGAAATGTCGAGTTCCATATTTTCGTCCAGAGAACGGTTCACACAGAAAACGGCAACTTCTTCCTTTTCTTCGTCGTAAGAAGCAACTGCTTCAAGATACGGAACATCACTGTAATCCTTACAATCGTATTTATCACAACTTATAATGGGTTTAAGTGCATCGCCCGTACAGTGCATGGACATTTCCTTGAAAGGATAGAAAATAGTCTGATGGAAAGCGCCTCCGCCTGTCTTCGTGAAAATGGGAGCAATAACATTTACAAGTTGTGCAAGACAAGCTATCTTTACTCTGTCTGCGTGGCGCATAAGAGTTATGAGCATACATGCAACAACAAGGGCATCTTCAAAATTATAGATATCTTCAAGTTGATTTGGTGCTATTGACCATCTTTCAACAGGAGCACCGTTTGAATGATACCATACATTCCATTCATCAAAAGACAGATTGATTTTCTTCTTTGATCTTTTCTTTGCTTTGACAAAATCACAAATACAGATAACGCTGTATATGAACTCATCAAGTTCAAGGCTCTTTGCAAGGAAAGAAGCCGTATCACCTCTGTGATTATCATAATACTGATGAAGTGAAACGTAGTCCACGTTATCATAGGCAAGTTCAAGGGTTTTCTGCTCCCAATCTCCGAAGGTATTCATATATCTGCTTGAAGAACCGCAAAGAACCGTTTCAATTGAGCCGTCAACCCACTTCATAAGTTTTGCCGCTTCGTTGGCTGTTCTGCCGTATTCCTGTGCTGTTTTTGCACACATCTGCCAGGGTCCGTCCATTTCGTTACCGAGACACCAGAGTTTTACTCCCCAGGGATCCTTATGGCCGTTTGCTATTCTCATATCGGCATACTTTGAGCCACCCTTATGGTTGCAGTATTCCACAAGTGCTCTCGCTTCGTCGGGACCTCTTGTGCCTAAGTTTACTGCCATCATAGGCGAGGTGCCTGCTTTTTTACACCACTTCATAAACTCGTCGGTGCCGAACTTGTTAGGCTCCGTAACGCCCCATGCAAGGTCAAGTCTCGGCGGTCTTTTTTCTATGGGACCCACACCATCTTCCCAGTTGTAACCCGAAACGAAATTGCCGCCGGGATAGCGCACGATGGGCACATTAAGTTCGTTTATCATATCAATAACATCTTTACGGAATCCGTCTTCATCGGCCATAGGGTGTCCGGGTTCATAAATGCCTCCGTACACTGCTCTGCCTAAATGCTCGATAAAGGAGCCGTAAATTCTTCTGTCAATTTTGCCGATTTTCATTTCTGAGGCAACTGTTATTTTTGCTTTCATTGAATTTTCTCCCCACTATTAAGATTATTAAATATTGAAGTAATATTTTCTAAAGTTTACCATAAAAAAAATAAGTTTGTAAAGGTGTTTAAGAGAAAATCTCCTCATTATTTGTATTGCCAAAGAGAATATAATTTGATATAATCAAGAAAATGGGGTGAATATATGTTTAATTTTTTTACGAATGAAGACAACAGACAGGGCAATACCTTTCATCTTACAGGTTCTGACTGCAACCATATAAAAAATGTTCTGCGAATGAAAAATGGCGACAATTTTCTCATTTCCTGCGATGGAAAAAGCCACCTTTGCTCTCTGACAGAATGTGAACAGGACTTTGCCGTGGCGGAAATAATACAAGAAGACTTTCAGAACACGGAACTTCCCGTTAATATTTATCTTTTTCAGGGGCTTCCAAAAAGTGATAAAATGGAACTGATTATTCAGAAGGCAGTTGAACTGGGCGTTCACAGAATCATCCCCGTGGAAATGAACCGCTGTATAGTTAAGTTGGAAGGTAAAAAAGCAACTTCTAAAACAGCGCGTTGGCAGGCAATATCCGAAAGTGCCGCAAAACAGAGTAAGAGAAATCTTATTCCTTTAGTCGAAACGCCCGTATCCTACAGCGAAGCAATAAAAAAAGCCGCTGAACTCGACCTCATCCTTGTCCCCTATGAAGACGAAAAAGGAATGTCTGCCACCAAAGATGCTCTTTCCCTTATAAAAAAAGATTCTTCCGTAGGGATTTTTATCGGTCCTGAGGGTGGATTTGAAAAAACCGAAATCGAAAAAGCCCTTTCATCCGGCGGAAAGATTATATCTTTGGGCAAACGTATTCTGCGCACGGAAACGGCAGCAATTACTGCCGTGGGAATGTGTATGCTTCATATTGAAATGAGTGAAACTGATGATTGAATTACCCGAGAAATATAAAGAAAGAATGAAGGCTTTATTGGGCGAAAACTATGAGGCTTATGAAAGTTCTTTGAACGAATCTCCCGTAAGAGCCTTCAGAGTGAACACGGACAAAATTAGCATAGAGGACTTCGAAAAGATATGTCCTTTTCCCCACGAAAAAATACCATATACGGAAAACGGATTTTATTTCACCTACGATAAAATCGGCAACCACCCCTTCCATCACGCTGGTATGATATATGTTCAGGAGCCGGGAGCCATGGCACCTGCAGAATGCATCAACATTGAATCCGATTGGAAAGTGCTCGATCTGTGCGCTGCCCCCGGCGGAAAAAGCACACAGATAAGAAACAAACTCGGTGAAAAGGGTATTCTTGTTTCTAACGAGATTATCCCCTCACGATGCAGGATACTTACAGGAAATATTGAACGTTTGGGTATGAGAAATACCGTTACCACCTGTCTTGATTCAAAGAGAATAGCAGATATTTTCCCGAAGACCTTTGACCTTATTATGGTAGATGCTCCCTGCAGCGGTGAGGGTATGTTCCGCAAAGAGGAAATCGCCGTCAGCGAGTGGAGCGAAGAAAATGTCAGAAAATGTGCCTCAAGGCAGATGGAGATTCTGGAAAATGCAGTGCAGAGCCTTAAAGACGGCGGATACATAATTTATGCCACCTGCACCTTTTCTTTGGAGGAAAATGAAAAAGTCATTGATGAGTTTTTATCTCTGCACGGTGACTTCGAACTCGTGGAGGTAAAAAAAGAGGTTCGTGACTGCACCTGTGACGGCATAAATTTTGACGGATGCAAAACTGAAAATATTAACTATTGCCGAAGATTTTATCCTCATATAAGCAAAGGTGAAGGTCAGTTTATGGCTGTTATGCACAATACTCTCCCCGCTTTACCCTCTCTACCTATAAAAAGAGAAAACCATAAGGTGGATAAGATAGTCTTCGATTTTCTCGACAATGTTTTAACCGACTATGACAAAGATAATGTAATAATGTACAACGGAAAACCCGTTTACTTCACACCCGACTTTCCCGTAAAAAAAGGTACCGCATTTTCCTGCGGTATAACAATCGGAGAAATCAAAAAGAATTACATCCAGCCCCACCATCAGTTCTTTATGGCTATGGGTGAAAAATTCATAAGAAGAATCGACCTTGAACCCGATTCGGCAGAACTGAAGAAATACCTCCACGGAGAAGAAATCACAGCAGAAACAGAAAACGGCTGGGCTGCGGTAACTGTGAGTGGCTGTGCCGTAGGCGGAATAAAGGCGGTTTCAGGCAAAGGTAAAAATCATTACCCGAAAGGGTTAAGAATAAAAGGAGTGTAAGATATGTTTAATATGTTAGGTGCTAATTTTTTTGCAAAATTTATGACTATGCTTTTCACGGCATTTTTCAGTTTCTTTTCCTTTTCGGCAGGAACCGGAAAAACACCTCCCGAAGTGCCCGAGGACTTTATCCCCGTTTTAAGATTTGCTGTGTGTAGTGATGTGCACTTAAGCGGAGAGAAAGATGATGTGAACGCCAAGGAATTCAGAGAGTTTTTCACCCAGAGTTACGCGTACGGCAATGAAAGCCCCGTATATAAAAATCTTGATGCTGTTATGATATGCGGTGATATGACCGAATGGGGTAGAGAAAAAGAATATGCTATGTTCAGCAGAATAATCGATGAAGAACTTAAAGGCGACACAAAATCTCTGGTATGTATGGGCAACCACGAATTTATAGAAGAAAGGGAAGTTGAGGGTATAAACGCCTTTGACAACTATAAAAAGTATGTCGGTGAAAACGTTGACACCCATGAAATTATAAACGGCTATCACTTCATCGGTCTTTCCTATTCGGACAAGGACGAAAACTACGACGAATCCAAGGTTAACTGGCTGAAAGCAGAACTTGACAAAGCAGTAGCCGACACGGGCGACAAACCGATTTTTGTTTTCCAGCATCCACATCCCACTCTCACCGTATACGGCAGCATTCACTGGAGTGAAATAAAAATAAGTTCTGTGCTGAGAAAATATCCTCAGGTTATCGACTTTTCGGGACATTCTCACTATTGTTCTTCCGACCCGCGCTCCATTCATCAGGGCACCTTTACTGCCGTAGGTACCGGTGCGATAACCGGTCTTATCGGCAATATCAACTATCTCGACGGCGACGCGGGAACAACTATCCCCTCTGCAAGTTATGACATAGTAGAAGTGGACACACAAGGCAACGTAAGAATAAAAATATTTGACGCATATAACGATATGTTCTATCCCGAAAATGACCACTATCTTCCTCTCGGTGAGCGCTTCTACACCTGGGGTAACAGCAAATCCTTTGACACGAAACCTGTTTTCGGTGAGGGCGAAATCACCGCAAAGGTAAACGAAGAGGGTGAAATCCTTATCTCCTTCCCCGATGCAAAGGGCTATTATGATGCCGTAAGTTATAACGTAACCGTAAAAAACAGCAACGGTAAGGTAGTTTACGTAGCCTCTGTCCTTTCGGAATATGTTAGTTCCGTTGATGACGGAATGAATGTCAATATCGGCAAACAGGAAAAGGGAGAATACAGCGTAAAGGTAACGGCTGTAAGTCCTTTTGCGAAGGTGAGCAAGGCACTTAAAGGAAGCGTGGAAGTATAATTTTATTTAACACAGGATAACTGTTAATACACAGCAAAACAGACACCTCATTATGAAGTGTCTGTTGTTTTTTACATATCGTTTTTTATTTCCACTGTATATCCCATACTTCGTCAACATAGCCTTCAAGAGTACCGCTGCCGCTGATACCGAAGGCATTACCTTCACCGGTGCCCTTCATTTCAAGTCTTTCACGGTACTGAACGGGTTTACCCGAAGCGTCAACAATAACGCTGACAGTTGCACCGGGATATTCAAAATCTACCTTTGTAAGTTCACCGAGAGGAAGACTGAAGGTTGAAAAATCCAAAGTATCACACGCGGCATTATGATGAGGGGGTCTGGGGTTTTCAAGGGTGCTTGTCTCACTGACAACCTTGATAGTATAAAGAGTACCTCTGTCCGTTTCTTCCGCTTTTGCTTCGGCCACACCGTCTATTGTCAGAGTAAAGGGTTTGTCTGTAGGCGGTATCTCGTGATTGACAACGGTTTCTTCACCTTTCTTTTCAGGATTGGGCCCTTTACCGTTTGTAATATCATACTCGATTACTTCTTCGCCTTCAAAAAAGTCAACAACCGTATTGATTGCTCCCGTAAGAGCAGGTACCGAACAGTCGAGAAGGTCGATGCTGATAACCTGTTTTTTAACAGCAGTAAAGGATGCTGTATCACTTTTAAGTGAATTGATACCCTCGTTTATTGCAGCAAGAATTTCTTCTTTGTCAGGCTCTTTTTTCTGAGTTGTCGTAACTTCAGTTGTCGGTGCAGTGGTTGTCAGCGTGGTGGAAGGTGCTGCTGTGACGGTTGATGCTTCGGTAGTTGGAGCCGATGTCGGAATCGGAGCAGTTGCGATGGGAACTGCAGCGGTTGTAGTCTGAGTTGTCTGCACCGCCGAAGGAAGAGTGGCAGCCGTGGTACTTGCGGATACTTGGACGGCAGTAGTACTCACAGCAGCAGGATTAGTGTCAGAAGAACTTCTGAGAGTTAAAAAAATCACAGCCACCGCCACAAAAAGACCGATAACAAGTATCAATCCTTTTTTGTCTGCTTTTGTATATTGGCGTTTTTCCTGCTCATGCACTTCAGGCTCAACAGGACAATCATTAAAATTATTCATATTTAATCCCCCGTCAGATAACATTCTTTATGCTTAATATTATACCATCCGTAATTTTTTTGCAACCGTTTAAAATAAATTCTGCTCTTAAAAAGAAAAAACGGAGGTTTAACTCCGTTTAATTGATTGGTTTATTAAGCAACTGTTTCGGAGATAAAATCATAATCTCCTTCTAATGATGCGCAGGAAACATAGTTTACTCTGTCATCTGCGTTCTTAAGTTTTTTCTTTTCTATGATTTTTGTTACTGCTACGTAAATACCTGCGATTGCTGCTGCAATTGCCACAATAACTGCTACTATTTTAAGTACTTTTTTGAAAGTTTCCATCTTTTATTCCTCCAAGTAATTATTACCTGTAGATTATAACACTTTTTATCTGTAAAGTCAACCGATTTATTTATTTTAATAACTGAAAGTATAATTACTTACAAAATCGCCGTGAACAATGACTTCAACATCAATAATGAAGTTGACATTAGCAACCGCTTCTTCAACCTTAAGATAGTGAACCATAGAAGTTATTCTGCCTTCTTTATCGAAAGTTGCTTCAATTTTTGTATCAGTATAACTGAAATCAAGAGTATTAACCGTAAGTCCTACAGGAATGAGAGGCTTGATATCAACTACCTCCACCATTGTTGCATGGTTTTTGGCAGGGCTGAAATATGTCTGCACTTCGGGAGCAAGGAGAAGAGTAATCTTGTATCCTCCGTCCTGAACAGGAGTTGCAACCGCTGATGTTACGGCACTTTCTTCAACAGAAGCGCTTACTCCCAGAGGAGCAATTGCCTGATTAGGGGTTTTTCCCGTTTCAGAGTCCACTCCACCTACAAAATTATAAGTGATAGGTTTTTTCTGATTCTGCGCAATAAGAGTATCCGCCATAGTCTTTGCAATAGCGGCTGCTGGCATTTTATCAACTGTTAAATTAAGTTTGTCATCTTTATAAAGAGAAAAGTCCGTTGTTCCCTTAAGTTTGTTTACACCGTTGGTATAAGTTTTTATTATTTCGGTTTTGCCTTTAGGCACATTTGATTCGGGCTTAGTAGTTTTCTCATCTTTAGTAGTGGTATTGTTTTTGTTTACCTCTTCAATAACCTGAGAAATCTTGATTGACTCCTGTTCTTCTACATACCACTGAGGATCTTCAACAGTAACATTACTTACTACAATATTACCGCCTACGGGGAGTCTCGTAGTAGAGGGCGGTTCCGTTGTTGTGGGAGCCGTGGTTGATGGCTCGGTAGTAGTGGTTGTAACAATTGTCGGAGCAGTGGTATTTGCCTGAATCATTTTTCTGCCCATAGTAACAGACATAACTGTGCTGATGCAAAGTACCCATACGCCGACAATTACTATTACGGCAAATTGAATGATTTTCTTTTGATTCATACTATCTCATCCTAAGAACTCAAGGGATACACGAGGTACCCCTTGAGGCTGTTTTATAAAATTTTATTTTGTTCTAATGAAACTGTATTTGTATTCCTGTTTGCCTTCAGCCTTAACGTTCATTTCCATAACGATTTTTGACAAGCCTTCAACAAGAGCACCCATTTCTTCGTTGTCGCCGACATCCGCATCCTCTGAATTAATCGAAAGATTAACATTCATATCATACTTATAAGGTGAACTTACATTGTAAGATGTGAGTCTGCAATCCTCGTCAATTTCTGCAGTGATGACAGTTTCACCTGCTGTACTGTTAATATTTGTTTTGCCCATATCACCTAAGCCGAAGTCACCGGATACTGAAGTTGCAATAAAACCGCTATGATAATTTGGAGTTGTTTCCTTTTTAAGAGTAGCCTCTACCCTATAACCGGTTTCAGTTTTTGTGGTTGTAACGCTTGAGAAACCGTTCTTCCATGCTGAAACATTATTGCTGTTATAAAGATATGCAAGACCGTCCACATTACCTGTAGGCTGGATAAGGTCAGCAAGTTTATAGTCTGCACCGCCGTAGTATTTACCTTCGTTGAAATTATAAGTAATCATACGTCCGCCGGTTTCGGTCTTTGAAACTTTTTCTGCTTTACCGCCATCTTCCATAGAAGCAAAAAGAGTGTCAATAGCATCGGCTGTGTAACATTTGATAAAGCCTTTGTCTACATCGTAGTCATAGTTTTTATTGTTAATAAGGGATTTCTTTTTAAGACCTTTATCGCTCATTGCGGAACCGAACAGAGTGTTAAGCAAAGTGTTAGCAAGGCCTCTCTTAATCGGAGCCCAGAAATCATCAAATACAAAGCCGAAGTCCATATAACTAACTTCGTTAAGATTATAGGGCGTAACTTTAAGAATTGTTCTCTTTGAGTTATCAAACTTAGATCTGTTGATTGCTTCAACAAGATAAAGAAGTTGAGCAGTCTTGCTTTCGTCGGTATCTTTGATTACAAGGTCTGTAGTTTTAACGGTAAAGTGAGCAATTACAGAATCGGTTGAACCTTTGACTGCAAGAACCTTTACATCGTATTTGAGACCAGGTGCAAGGTTTCTTGTAAGTTTACGGTCTGCTGCTTTTACTGTAATTACTGACTTGCCGTCTGCATCCATACCTTCGCTGAGGATAACTACTTCATACTTTGAAGCATCAGCATATTCGCTCCAGAAAACAGAGAGAACATTGTTTGACATTGAGAAATCAAAATCAGTAACTTTTTGCGATTCCATTTTAGTATAAATTGCCTTTTCGTTACTGTCAAAAGCAATCAACTTGAAGAGTCTTGAACTGTCAGCAAAGAGGGTTTCATCGCTGTAGGAAGTTTCTGTGAGTCCGTCAGCAGCAATGTTCCAAGATCTAGTGTCAATATCATAATACTGAATTTGATAATTCTTTGCACCGCTGATTGCACGCCAAGACAACTTGCCAGAATCATAAATGAAACCGTACGTAGTATCGGAAACTATTGATGAATATTCACCATACTGAGTGGTGCTTCCGTTCTTATTGAGCGCTCTTACTCTGAAGTCATATGCTGTGTTGAGAGGAAGGTCACTTAAACTGTAGGAAGTACCGCTTACAGCGATATTTGAAGACCAGTCACCACCGGATTTACGGTACTGAAGTTGATAGGAAGTTGCACCTGTTGCCTTTGACCAACTTACTGATGCTGTTGTTTCTGTTGTTGTTACTTTTACGCCTGTAACCTTTGCGCAAGGTGTTGTAAACGTTACTGCACTTGTTGCAGAAGCAACAGTTGAGCCGGCATAAGGAACAACAGTAATCTTATATGTTGTACCTGCTTTAAGAGAAGAAAGAGTTGCAGAGTTAGTCTTTACATTGGCAATTTCTGTGCCGTTGTTAAGAATACGGTATGCAGTTGCACCGCCTGCAGCAGTCCAGGTAAGTTTTGCTGAAGTTGTGCTGATACTTGAAACCTTAAGATTGCTTGAAGTACCGATCTTTGTTTTTGCGCTGACGGTCTTCCAACTGTTATAGTATGTTGACTTGCTCACAGTCTGATATGCTCTGATACGAATCTGATAACTTGTAAGAGCAGAGAGACCGGTTACTGTGCAAGAAGTTGTGGAAGCACTTATCTTGCTGTTCACATCAACCCATTTACCGCCTTCATATTTCTGTACCTGATAACCGCTTACATCGCTTACCTTTGACCATGTGATAGTTGCGGAATTTGAAGTGACGGAAGATACAGATACTGTTCCCATAGATTTAACTGCTGTCTTAACATCTACTGCAGAAGCAGTACCGTAATAATTCTTACCTGAAACGGTTACGTAACCTCTGATACGGTAGGAACTTGTTGTGTCTGCAGGAACGTTAGTTAAGGTAACGGAAACTGTGGCTGCATCCTTAACCGTGCTTACAGTCTTCCAACTGTCGCCACTCTTAATCTGAATTTCATAGCCTGTAACATTAGCCTTAGCCCATGTGAACTTTGCTGTTGTAAGACCGCTTACGGAAGCCTTAAAGGAAGAAACTGCAGGAACTGATGTCTTAACACTTACTTCAGATGAAGCACTGCCGTAGTAATTCTTGCCGGAAACGGTTACATAACCTCTGATACGGTAGGAACTTGTTGCGTTGGGAGTAACGTTCTTTAAAGTAACGGAAACTGTGGCTGCATCCTTAACTGTGCTTACTGTCTTCCAACTGCTGCCACTCTTAAGTTGGATTTCATAACCCGTAACATTGGCTTTTGCCCATGTGAACTTCGCTGTTGAAGATCCGCTTACGGAAGCCTTGAAGGAAGAAATCTTGGGAATTGAAGTCGTAACCTTTACTTCAGAAGAAGCACTGCCGTAGTAAGTCTTACCCGAAGCAGTAACATAACCTCTGATACGGTAGGAACTTGTTGCGTTGGGGATAACATCCTTTAAAGTAACGGATGTTGTGGCTGCTTTAGTGATCTTTTTTACAGTCTTCCATTCTTTACCGCTCTTAAGCTGAATTTCATAACCTGTAACATTTGCCTTCTTCGCCCATGTGAATTTCGCTGTGGAAGGTCCGCTTACGGAAGCCTTGAAGGAAGTAATCTTGGGAATTGAAGTCTTAACCTTTAATTCAGTATAAGCACCGTAATAAGTCTTACCTGTACCGGTAATATAACCTCTGATGCGATATGTAGTTGTTGCATTTACGGGAACATTCTTTACTGTAGCGGAAGTTGTCTTTGCTTTTTTGATTTTGGTTACAGACTTCCACTTTTTACCGCTTTTAACCTGAATTTCATAGCCTGTAACATTGGCTTTTTTCCAAGTGAACTTTGCAGTTGTAGGTCCGCTTACAGAAGCCTTAAAGGAAGTAATCTTAGGCACTGAAGTCTTAACCTTTACTGTTACATACTTACCCTTTTTCTTGCCTTTTACGGCACGGATACGGAACTCATATGTCTTGTCATTCTTAAGTTTTTTTACTGTATAGGATGTGGTGGATGCTTTTTTGATGGTGGTTACGGTCTTCCATTTTTTACCATCCTTGCGCTGAATTTCATAGCCGGTGGCTCCTGAAGTTTTTTTCCAGGTGAGAGTAGCCGTTATGTGAGTAGCCGTGGCTTTGAAATTCGAAACCTTTTTAACTGAGGCGGCAGATGCGGTTGCCGCAACAGAAAACAAGAGGCATACACCGAAAATAAAAGTAACTATTGCTGCTAAAAATCTTTTCATAGTTTTTCCTCCATTCAGAAATAATAATCAGTTGCCTTGCAAATAATTATTAAATTAATTCGTTTAGAGTTAACATAAAAGACCGTAAAATGTTAAACACATAAACAAAAAAATTAAACAAAAATTGTATTACCTGTCTACGCATACTGATAGGTATATTCATTTTATCATAAATGCGAGAAAAATACAATAATTATAAAAAATATTTTTTTGAAAAAATCAAAATTAACTTTGTATTAATACAAAACCAATACGAAGCCGAAAAGTCCGTACACAACAAAAAACAGCCGTTTACATTGACGGCTGTTTTTTATCTCAGTTGACTCTCAGAAAACTTTTGCCTTCAACCGTAACCCCGCTGACCGTAACCGGTTTGCTGTTATAGTTGACATAAATGCCCGTTCTGTTGTCATAACAAGTATAGTAGACATTGTCCCTGACTTCATAGTGGTCGGTAATTCGTGCATCCCGCAAATCCTTGAATGCAGCCTTTGCTCTCTCATGCTGAAGTTGCGCCTCGGTTATATAATTGATATAACTTGACTTGTCTGTTTTTCCCTCAGCAGATAAATCAGAAGCATACCACTCATAGTATGGCACGGCTCCGTACTCAATATTTTTCAGAAAGGCTTTCTCACTGTTTTTGAAACTGTTTACGGGTTCACAGGAATAGTCAACTATTCCGTGAAGAACAGACTGTATGAAAGGTACTCCGGCACAAAGGTCTCTGTTCTGAATTTCAGCCGATGACGGAACATTTACAAGCACATCGGCATATTTGGAAGCATAGATATTACCCGTGTCAATCATAAGTTTCCCCGAAGCGGAAACAGCACCTGTCTGCTTTGAAATCATATCTGCCATCTGAGATTTAAGAGTAAGACCATCCGCAGAAAAGTCGCCGTAAAGTTCTTTACCGGCATCATTTATACATACACCCTGACCGCCTGTTTTTCGCATAAGAGAAAGAAGGGCATTTGTGCTGTCTCCTATTCTTTCTCCTTTTATAAAGAACTTATTTTCTGCCGTAATATATTCTCCGTCAAGATTCACGGCAGAATAATTCCCCTTATCGGAAGCAGTCACAAGAGGACTGTCCGTGAAAAATGACACTCCACCCGTCGCAGCATATGAAAGAAGATCTTCAAAATCTTTCATACTGCCCGGAACTTTTGAATATTCCGCTTTTGTAATATCATCATCAGTGAGAACCCCTTTAAGGCGAAGATTGATATTTTCGATACCTTTTGCTTTAAGTGAATCAAGCATTTCCTGTGCCTGTCTGTAAGTGGTAAGGGTTTGCGTGCGAATCCTGCCCTTGGCATCGGTCACGAAATTCTGAAAAATCACACTCAGATTAAAAGGATAGAAAGTTTTATCTTCCGATAACTCGGAAAGGAGATGTCCGTTACGTATAAGAAGTTCTCTGACAGCACCTGCCATACCTACATAATTAGCATTGTCGTAAGAAAGAAAACGGTAAATCAGACGGATTTTCCCCTTGTAACTTTCATTACAGATGTAAACCTTGTCTTCAGTGTCCTTAACAGGAGTAATTTCAAAAGATGAATAAACCTTGTTGAGACCACCGCCTGCAAGAGCCTTCTGCGCCTTTATTTCAGCAATTTCTTCGCCCTCATCGATAAAAGCAACAAAGGCACTGTCCCCCTTTTTCATACCGAAGGCACCCAGGACATTGTTTTCCTTATAAACAGGCAGAGATATGCCTTTGAATTTTTTCGGATTTTCCGAAAGGTCAACCGTAGCGCCGCAGCCGTCGGGAAGAAGAATATAATCTCCGTCTTTTCCTTTCGCGTCCGAGCCGAAGAAAGGCAGAATATCAATTCCGGCAACAATAATTCCGTCATCGTGATTTTCTCCCATTATGTTACTGCAATCCGCTTCAACAGTCAGAGCACCGTCAATAAGGGTATATGAAACAGGAACATACAAATTAATCTTCATTCCGTCTTCAAGAGTACGTTTAAATCTGTAGTTTACAGTTACTCCGTTTTTCTTCACCTCGTAAAGAGCCGACGAAAAGCCGACACTGTCACTCTGAGAAGATAATGTATAGAGATTACCTTTTACAAACACCGAAACAGCCACAGCAGAAGTTTTTTCGTCTGCCTCTTTTTCGGGAAGTGATGACCAGAGTTTACCTGATGCCGTATCATAAACGCTTACGGTACAGTTGTTTTTATCGAAATACAGTTCAATCATATCGCTTTTTGCAATACGCTTCATTTTACTCTTTTTTCTTGAAATATATAAATCCTTTTTCTCCGTATCAGCCGAAACATTGATTGCACCTTTTTCTTTGTCTGCGATAAAGGATGCCGGAATATTCTTACCGCAGGCTGAAAATGTAAGGAGAATGGCAGCAACAAAAAATGCCACTGTAATTTTTTTTATAATATTCATTTTTATTTCACCTTTAAAAGTAAAGTCAGTGCCCGCAAAAGACACTGACCACAGTATAACACATTATTATTAAAATTTCAAATCATGCTCTGGCGCATTTTCATAAGTATTGCTTTTTCTCTGCGTGAAACCTGAACCTGTGACATATTAAGTTCCTTTGCCGTGTTCACCTGTGTCATTCCATGATAGTACCTGAGTTCGATAAGCCGTCTGTCTTTTTCTTCAAGAGTGCCGATAATCGTCTCCAGAGCAATACGCTCGGAAATTTCCTCTTCGGGCGATTCGGTAGGAATATCAATCTGGCTTGTCCCCTTTTCGTCTTCACTTGTAAGAGATATTGCAGGCATAGAAACGGTAATAAGTTCCGCCGCTTCTCCTACGGAAACTCCGAGTTTTTCCGCAAGTTCCGAAATGGTAGCCTCCCTGCCGAGTTCCTTTGAAAGTTCTTCACCTGCCTTGACCGCATTTCTGGATTTTTCCTTAAGGGTTC
The DNA here is from genome assembly GCA_045537395.1 of Acutalibacteraceae bacterium. Lineage (GTDB taxonomy): Bacteria > Bacillota > Clostridia > Oscillospirales > Acutalibacteraceae > UBA6857. The sequence continues at coordinate 36,882 of JAZSPI010000064.1, forward strand.
TGCCTACCTTTATAAGACCGCCATCTCTGAATATCCTTTTAATTTCGCCTAAAATTACAGGGACAGCATACGTAGAAAAGGCAAAGCCGCGACTTTGGTCAAAATTATCAGCCGCCTTTATAAGTCCGACACAGCCTGCCTGAAACAAATCGTCATACTCTACTCCTCTGCCTCTGAAACGGTTGGCGCAGGAATGAACCAGTCCGTAATTGTTACCTATTAGTTCGCTTCGGGAAAGATTATTTTCGGTCACTTACGGGGACCTCCTCATATTATTTTGCCCCGGATTTTTTTATCCAGAGTAACCGTAGTACCTTTACCGACCTTAGAAATAACACGTATTCTGTCCATCATAGATTCCATAACAGCAAAGCCCAGTCCTGCCCTTTCACCTTTGGATGTAGTGAAAAGCGGCTCCATGGCTTTTTCGATATTTTCAATACCGATACCTTTGTCACGGATTTTTATTCTGACAATATTGTTATCGTAAAGATTAACGGTTATGTAAATTTTTCCCTCTTTTTCTCTGTAACCGTGAACTATTGAATTTGTAACGGCCTCACTTACAGCCGTTTTGATATCCGTTATCTCTTCAATATTAGGGTCAAGACAAGCCACAAAGGCTGATACGGAAACTCTGGCAAAGCCCTCATTGACACTTCTGGATTCTACCACCATTTTAAGTTCGTTTATACTTTTCATCGTACTGTCTCCTTTACTCTTATCTCAGCCAATCTTTCAATACCTGCCAGTTTCATCACCTTATAGGCTGAGGGAGAAAGATTATCTACTCTGATTTTTCCGCCGTGAGTTTTCATCAGTTTGTATCTTCCCATAACAAGACCTATGGCAGAACTGTCCATAAAAGACACTCCTTCAAAATCAAGAATAAGCATCTGCGGTCTTCTCATAATAATTGCATCATCTATCCCTGCCCTGATAAGTGAGGCGCTGTGATGGTCTATTTCCCCATCAAGATAAACATGTATCTCTTTTTTTGTATATTCAAGTTTTGCCGACATTTTCTTTCCTCCAAAAATAAAATCCGTTATGCAACAATGATAACGGATTTGAAAGTATAAATTTGTAAAAATCAGTCGCCAAGAATAATTTTTCTTAAATCGCTGACAAGATAAAAAGAGCCGCAGCACAAAAGCACATCATTTTCTCCCGTAAGAGACAATGCTTTTTTATAGGCATCCTCTGCACCGTCGCAGGCAAAAACCTTTTTGCACAGAGGCTTTGCACATTCTGCAAGTTTTTCTGCGCTTTCACCTCTCAGTTCATCAGTGCAGGTAAAGACTGCACTTTCACATAAAGGAAGAATAATTTCAAAACTTTTTATATAGTTCTTATCCTTCATTGAAGCCATTAGAAGTGTTATTTTTTTACCTTTAAGGTGCTTTTCCGCCATTGAGCGTAATGCCAACATACAGCCCTCATTATGACCGCCGTCAAGAATCACCGTAGGTTTTTCTGCCACCTTTTCCATACGGCAGGGAACGGTAAAACCGGCTATACCTTTTTCAATATCTTCATCGGTAATATTTTCCCCTTTTTCTTTAAGTGCAAGGGCACATTCAGCCACGGTAATCATATTCGCTACCTGATGGTCCCCCTGTAAAGAGGTTTTAAGTTTCAGATGCCTGTATAAAAATTCCGTACCGTCAATACCGCTTTTTATAACGGTCAATGCCTCCACATCGGGACTACGGAATAAAGCGTTTTCTTTTTCGGCAGTTTGCCTGATTATTTCAAAAGCCCGTTCATCCTGACCTTTGAAATATTGACCATTTTTATCCATGGGATAAGAAACAGTTATGCCGCCGTTTCTGATAATCCCGCTTTTTTCCTTCGCTATCTTTTCTACGGTATCACCAAGCATTTCCGTGTGATCAAGAGAAACAGACATAATTACCGATGCCACAGAATAAGGAATTACGTTTGTGCTGTCATTTTTACCGCCTATCCCCGCCTCCATAACAACAATATCACATTTCTCTCTTTCAAAATAAACGAGAGCAAGTACTGTTATAAATTCAAAAACAGTCGGCTTCATTTTTTCGGGAAGTTTTTCTGTCTTTTCTTTTATTCTTCCCGTGATTTCACAGAGACTTTCGTCGTCAATATATCTGCCGTCAATCTGTATTCTTTCACCGAAAGATATAACATAAGGAGATGTAAAAAGTCCCGTTCTGTATCCTGCACAGGAAAAAACATTACTTAACGCTCCCGAAAATGAGCCTTTACCGTTAGTTCCCGCCACATGAACAAATTTCAGTTTTTTATGAGGATTACCGAAAAAGCCAAGGAGATTCTCTATTCTTTCGTGAGAAGAACTTTTCTGCATCTTTCTGAAAGAATAAATATATTCAATTGCTTCTTTGCAGGTCATAAAAACACCCCTTTGTCCTTTGTTTTTACTTAATTATACCTTTTCACGAAGATATGTCAACTAATTTTTCGTACTCACTTTTTCTCAGTTCCTTCTGAAAGCACACCTCACACAAAGCCGAAAGAAACTCCGTCATATTTATATTTTCCGGGCAAAGTGACATATACTCTGCATTAGCCTTTATCCCCTGTCCCGTAAGCACCTTTGCAAAAGGCAAAAGCCGTCTTTCACCCGTAATCAGAAGTCCTTTAAAATATACAGGCACCACATCACTGCGCAAAGATATTATTATTCCTGTTTCGGGTATTGCCGAAAGTTTATCACTTACAATTAAAGAAAGTCCGTATTCTTCCATTATTTTTTTTGCTTTTCTTTCGTAACATTTCACATTGTCCGTTATAATCTTAATCTCTCCTGCCAGACATACAAGGCGGTCAATATGACTGTGAAGAACACCTTTCTTATCAATAAGTGTTATGAGTGTTTCGGAAGGGTTAAAAACACTTTTTTCGATTTGTGAAGCAGCCGAATTAAAAAGAATTATATCCCTGAAATATGTGGATGAATATCTTTTCAGTTCATTATCGGGCAAAAAACCTCCCGGAAAAATAAGGCCGTCAGTTATATGCTCTGACACTCTCCTGAGTTTTTCAAGAGGGATTTTCCCCTTATGTACAGGAACCTTTAATTTGTAAAAATACTCATTTTCAGGAAGGTTAACCCTTTCAGTAATTATCGCAGATTTTGAAAAAAGGCTCTTGATTCTGCCTTTTAAACTATTATCCCTCTCATAAAACTCTACTGTTGCAAACAAAAAATCACCTCATATAATCTTATGAAAACTTATTGGCGAAAAGACTTACTATTACCCTAAGATTTTTCAGTAAGTTTAAAGTTATTTTTTTACTATATATATTGTTGAACAATATTGTCTTTTTGTGTTACAATATATAAAAATCAGGAGGAACTTAATATGAGACTTTTATTGGCAGAAGATGAAAAAGATTTATCAAAGGCTCTTTGTGCTGTGCTCAAGCACAATAATTATTCCGTGGATGCAGTTTTCGACGGACAGGATGCCCTTGATTACGGTCTTTGTGAAAACTATGACGGAATTATCCTTGATATAATGATGCCTAAGAAAAACGGTATTGAAGTACTTAAAGAATTAAGAGAAAAAGGCGTTGACACTCCTATACTCATCCTTACCGCAAAAGCAGAAACCGACGATAAAATCGCAGGCCTTGATGCCGGCGCAGATGACTATCTGACCAAGCCTTTTTCCATGGGAGAACTTATGGCAAGAATTAGAGCCATAACCAGACGAAAAGCAGAATTTTCACCTAATCTTCTTTCTTTCGGAAACCTTTCGCTCAACAGAGAAACCTATGAACTTTGCGTAGGTGAAAATTCAATACGCCTGGGTAACAAAGAATTTCAGATGATTGAAATGCTCCTTTCAAATCCCAACAGGCTCATTTCAACAGAGCAGTTTATGGAGCGCATATGGGGATATGAAACGGAAGCTGAAATCAATGTTGTATGGGTTTATATTTCCTACCTGCGTAAAAAACTTTCAACTCTCGGCGCTAATCTTGAAATCAAAGCCGTAAGAGGTGTAGGCTATACACTTGAAGAAACAGCAGAAAACCAGTAAGAAAGGGGCGGCAACTTTTGCCCGTAGTGATTTATGTTAAAAAAACTGCAACTTAAATTCATAGTTATTACCATGTTCGCTCTGGGCTCCCTTATAATAGTCCAGACGCTTACCGTTAACGCAATAAGCATTTACCAGAAAGATGCCAAAATGAAAGAAATATTGCAGATTATAACAGCAAACAACGGTGTTCTTCCGAACGGGTATGATGACAGTCAGGAGAACTATATCAACGGTATCTTCAATCCTTTCGGAAAGTTTGAAATAACTCTTGAAACTCCTTATTCCACCCGTTACTTTGTTGTTGAAATGAAAGGTAATGTGGTAACGAAAATTTCAACAGATAATATTGCCGCCGTTGATGACAAAAAGGCTCTCGTGTATGCAAGTCAGGTCTACGAATCAGAACCGGGATACGGCTCTATTGACTATTACCGTTATCTTTACACTCAAAATGGTGACAGGTCTATGATTGTTTTTCTCTACTTCCAAAATGAAGTCAGAGAAATTGCGACCCTGTTTTCCATCTCACTTACGGTGGGCGTTCTTGCTTTGCTAGTACTTCTTGTCGTGATTTATTATCTTTCCAAAAACGCACTTAAGCCCGTTGTCGAAAGCATAAACAAACAAAAACAGTTCATCACCGATGCAGGCCACGAACTGAAAACACCTCTGACAATTATTTCCGCCGATGCAGAAGTTCTTGAAATGTGTGAAGGCAAAAACGAATGGATAGACAGCATTAAAAATCAGACACTCAGAATGAATGTCCTTGTCAGAAACCTTGTTGAACTTACAAAACTCAATGAGGCTCAGGACATTTCAGAAAGAACGAACTTCAATCTCAGCGATGCAGTAATAGAAACGGCTTCCGACTTTGAGTCAAGATCAAGAATAAACGAGCAGACTTTTATCTTCTCCGTTTCCCCGAATATGAGATACTACGGCAATGAAGCAGAAATAAGACAACTTGTATCTATCCTGTGCGACAACGCAATAAAATACACCAACAGCGGCGGTACAATAAAAATCTCCCTTTACAAAAGCGGAACAGGTATCTATCTCGATGTGTTCAATACTGCCGAATATGTGGATCCGTCCTCGGTTTCAAAACTTTTTGACCGGTTCTACCGTGCCGACAGTTCACGTTCAAGAGAAACAGGTGGATACGGCATCGGCCTTTCCATAGCCAAGGCTATAGTAGACCGACACAAGGGCAAAATCAAGGCAATAGCCAACGGAACAAAGGAAATCACTTTCAGGGTTATTCTCTGATTTAAGTTTTCCCTTTTCTGCTGTTGACAAAACCGCCTGAAAGTGATACATTATATAGGCTTATATTTAGAAAAAGGATTGGTGAATAATATGTCAGGCCATTCAAAATGGAGTACCATTAAAAGAAAAAAAGAAAAAACTGACGGTGCAAGAGCAAAAGTCTTCACAAAAATAGGCAGAGAAATTTCCATCGCTGTCCGTGACGGCGGTCCCGACCCTGCATCAAACTCAAAACTCAAAGACATTATTGCCAAGGCAAAGGCAAACAATGTTCCTAACGATAATATCGAAAGAATCATCAAAAAGGCTTCCGGTGAATCAGGCGGTGCAAACTACGAAGCAATCATGTACGAAGGCTACGGTCCCTCAGGTATTGCAGTTATCGTAGAAACCCTCACCGATAACCGTAACCGTACTGCAGGTGAGATGCGCCACTATTTCGATAAGAATAAAGGTAACCTCGGTCAGCAGGGCTGCGTTTCCTTCATGTTCACCCGCTACGGTGTAATCGTTATCGAGGCAGAAGATGTGGACGAGGATAAACTTATGGAAGATGCTCTTGAAGCAGGGGCAGTAGACTTCATCACTGACGAAGAAGATATTTATGTGGTGCGTACCGAGCCCAACGATCTCGGTGCAGTCCGTGACGACCTCGATGCAAAAGGCTACAAGTTTGTTTCTGCTGAAGTGGAATATATTCCCAATACGGAAACTGCTCTTACCGATGCAGAAGACCTTAAAATGATGGGCAGACTTCTTGAAATGCTTGAGGATAATGATGACGTGCAGAATGTATGGCATAACCTTGAGAATGAGGATGATCTTCCTTAAAAACGTTAAGCAAATAAAACAACCCCGTTGAAAAAGCAGTAACTGCAATCTCAATGGGGTATTTTTACTGTTTCAGATATTTATCAATAAACCATTTTGGGATAATTCGTTTTAAGTACACTGTATATGTCTGTCTGCATTTTGATAACTGTACTTCTTACTTTACTCAAATATTCTTCTCTCGTGCTTTTATATCTTTCTTCATCACTCATATGTGTGTACAGTATACCTCTTGATGAGTTTATAATTGCACCCAAACCGTCGGGATTAAAACAAGGTAATATATCTTTCGAATCACCGCCCTGTGCGCCGTACCCAGGAACAAGAAAATAACTTTTTGGCATCATTCTTCGTAATGAGCCTGCTTCTTCAGGATATGTAGCCCCGACAACTGCACCAATTGAAGAATAACCATGTTTACCAATAAAAGTATCTGCTTGTTCAGTAATATATTTTGCAATACTTTGACTTATGGTTAATCCGTTATCTGTAATCACATCTTGGATTTCACCTGAACTCGTATTTGATGTCTTTACCAATACAAAAAGTCCTTTGTCGTTTTTTCTGCACACATCAACAAAAGGATTTAGACTTTCACTTCCTAAAAACGGTGTGACAGTTAGAAAATCCACATCAAAAACTGAAACAGAAGAATCGCCAAGCACTTCAACCATTCCAAGATGTCCGTCAGCATAGGCTTGTGCAGTATTCCCAATATCGTTCCGCTTTGCATCTTCAATTACTATTAGGTCTTTTGATTTTGCATAAGCAACAGTTTTTTCAAAAGCATAAATACCATATGAACCGTATTTTTCATAAAAAGCCATTTGCGGTTTTACGGCAGGAACAAACTCTGCAACTGTATCAATTATATCACAGTTAAATTTGTATATGACATCGGCAATAGTGGTTAAAGGATTTTTATTGTAGATAACACTTGATTTGTAGCAAGCAGGAATTTTAGTAATATCAGGATCCAGTCCAACTACGGTTGGATTTTTTGTTTCTATCGTTTTTATAATTAGTTTATCAACAACATTCATATCTCAATCCCCCTTATAACAATCTCTGTATTCTTTGAGTTTTTCAAAATATTCACCCGTTGAAATAACACAGTTATCTGCTGCCCTTATTATATCATCCAAGTTTACGATGGGGTGGATTTTTACGCCGTATTCTTTTTCTATTTCGTGTTTTGCAGAGAAAGATGAATGGTCACCTTTTTCCATTCTGTCAACACAAACAACAATATCAGACGGATATTTTCCTATTCGTAATTTAATATTATCAAGTGCAAAACGCAAGGTTTTTCCTGAAGTAAATGCGTCAGTAATGAGTGTTATATTTTGGGATATAAATGCTTCATTTTCAATATTGAAATCTATACAGTGCGAAGAATCTATACCGTATTTGTCAAATAATGTTATGCTTGTAGCAATAACAAGTGGAATTTCACGGTTATCTGTTCCCACAAGACAATTGTCATCTATATTGTGCTCTCGTATACACTCGGCAAAAAATTGTCCAAGTTTTGAGATTTGACTTCCCGTAAGGTTGTATCCGCTGTGAATTAAATATGGAGAAACTCTTCCACTTTTCAGTGTGAACTCACCAAACTGTAGCATTCCGTTGTTCACCATAAAACGAATAAATCGTTCCTTATAGTTTAATACATCCACACGATAATTAAATAGTTCATCCATTGTGATACCAAAATATCTTGCAATCACAGGCAATACAGAAATATCCGGAACAGACAAATGATTTTCCCACTTACTTACAGATTGTGAAGAAACAGACAGTGCATCCGCTAATTGTGCCTGCGTTATATTCTTGTTCTTTCGTAAAGAGCGAATTTTATTACCTATTAACATCTCTCATCCTCCTTTTATTGCTTTTGAAAACATTATATCATATTTTAGACGGCTTTCAATGTAACGATTGGAAAGTTTTATACAACTATTCAGATATTTCAACCACATTATACTTAAAAATAACAAAAAAACCTCTGTAAAGGTATTGACTTTTACAGAGGTTTTTAGTATAATAAGCAGGCTGTAAAGCAAATAATCTTTACACAAACGGAATGAGGGGTGAAATAATGGCTAAAAATCTTGATGTTATCATACTTTTTGATATTTACGGTGAGCTTCTCACCCAAAAGCAACAGGATTTTATCAGTTATTATTACAACGATGACCTCTCTCTTGCCGAAATCGCAGAAAACGAAGGTATTACCCGTCAGGGTGTCCGCGATGCTATCAAAAGAGCAGAAACACAACTTTTCACCTTTGAGGAGCATATCGGTCTTTGTGCCCGTCTTGAAAAAATGAGAAAAGGACTTGCCGAAATCGGTGAACTTGCATCGGTTATCAATGAAGTCAACCGCAGAACCATTCTTTCAAGAGAAATCAACGATGCTGTGGCAAGAATTTCCGTTTTAACACAAATGATTGGCGAATAAACCCGAAAGGATTGATTCAGATGGCATTTGAAGGTCTTTCAGACAGACTGGAAGCCGCCTTCCGGAAACTGAAAAGTAAGGGTGCTCTTACTGAAAGCGACGTAAAGGAAGCCATGAGAGAAGTTCGTCTTGCCCTTCTTGAAGCGGACGTTAACTACAAGGTCGCCAAAGACTTCACCAAAACCGTAACCGAAAGAGCCGTAGGCGAAAAGGTTATGGAAAGTCTTACCCCCTCACAGATGGTTATCAAAATCGTCAACGAGGAACTTACCAATCTCATGGGCGGTACAAAGTCAAGACTTAATACAGCCAACCACCCTCCCACAATCGTTATGATGTGCGGTTTACAGGGTTCAGGTAAAACCACCCACAGTGCAAAACTTGCACTTATGCTTAAAAATCAGGGACACAGACCTCTGCTTGTCGGATGTGACGTTTACCGTCCTGCCGCCATCAAACAGTTGGAAGTTGTGGGTGAAAAGGCAGGTGTACCTGTTTTCCAACTCGGTCAGATTAACCCGGTTGAGATTGCAAGTAAGGCTGTCGCCCACGCAAAGGATCACGGCTATGACTATGTATTCCTTGATACAGCAGGCCGTCTTCACGTTGATGAAGAACTTATGGACGAACTCAAAAACATCAAAAGCGAAGTTCATCCCCACGAAATTATGCTTGTTGTCGACTCTATGACAGGTCAGGATGCAGTTAATGTTGCCACCTCCTTCAACGAGGCACTCGGCATCGACGGTCTTCTCCTGACTAAACTCGACGGTGATACCCGAGGCGGTGCTGCTCTTTCAGCCAGAGCCGTTACAGGCAAGCCCATCAAGTTCGTCGGTACAGGTGAAAAACTTGAAAACCTTGATGTTTTCCACCCTGACAGAATGGCGTCAAGAATACTCGGCATGGGTGATATGCTCTCTCTTATCGAAAGAGCAGAACAGCAACTCGACGAAAAGAAAGCAGCAGAACTCGAAAGAAAGTTACGCAAAAACAAATTCGACCTTAACGACCTTTTGGACCAACTTCAGCAGGTAAGGAAGATGGGTCCCATAAAGGAAATGCTGAAAATGCTTCCCGGTGTGGGCAAAAAAATTGACGAGGTTGAAGTGGACGAAAGACAGTTTGACAGAGTGCAGGCTATCATCCTCTCCATGACACCCCAGGAAAGAGCAAAGCCCGACATCATCAACCCTTCAAGAAAGAGACGTATTGCCGCAGGCTGCGGTATGCAGGTTGAAGATGTCAACCGCCTTCTGAGTCAGTACAGACAGATGCAGAAAATGTTCAAGCAACTCGGCGGTAAATCTTCAAAGAAGATGCAGAAAAGAATGAGAAACATGCCCGGCATGATGAACGGCATGAACGGCATGGGCGGTTTCCCGATGTAAGTTAAAGACACATAAGTGTTAAAATATCAAATTAAAAAATTATTTTATTGGAGGTCATTAAAATGGCAGTAAAAATCAGACTTCGCCGTATGGGCGCAAAGAAAGCACCTTTCTACCGTGTGGTAGTAGCAGATTCAAGATATCCCCGTGACGGTCGTTTCATCGAAGAAATCGGCTATTACAACCCTATGAGAGAACCTGCTGAAATCAAAATCGACGCAGAAAAGGCACAGAAGTGGATCGCTAACGGTGCACAGCCCACAGACACAGTTAAGGCTCTTCTTAAAAAGTCCGACATCATTAAATAATTGCGGAGGTCGCCACTTTGAAAGAGTTACTTATATCTATTGCAAAAGGCTTGGTTGACGAGCCCGAAAAGGTAACTGTTGACGTTGACGACATTAACGAAGAAGGCGTGGTTGTTTACCACCTTCACGTTGCTCAGGACGATATGGGTAGAGTTATTGGTAAGCAGGGCAGAATTGCAAAGGCTATCAGAACTGTAATGCGTGCAACTGCAAACAGAAGCGACAGTAAGATTTCCGTTGAAATCGACTGATTGACAAAAATTATTCCTCACCGTAAGGTGGGGAATTTTTTTTGTGGCAATATTAAAGGGAACGGTGTGTGCCGTTCCCTTTATGTTTACTTATTATCATTTGTCAGTTTAGAAAAATCACTGCTGAAAAAATTCACCGCAGAATAAGGTATTATCACCGTTTCAGTATAACCTTTCGGATGAACGCGGCAGAATATAAAGCCGTTCTCCGACAAAGCACAAGCAGACTCATAGAAATTCTTGCCCGTTTCTTCAGCATCTGCAGGAATACCTATGGCAACATCTTCCCCCTTAAGAAGACTTTCGTAATCATAACCGTTATAGATGCGGTAAATCACTTCATATACCAGATGATACTGTGCTTCAAGAACCTCTTTCTTTGAAACAAAATCACCTGTTTCGACTTCTAGTATATAGCCTTCAACAGTTCTTTCGGGAAGTTCAACAAACTGTACTTCTTCCTGAGAAGAAGCGGTTTTTTTCTTTGCCTGAGGCTTAAAATTCGAGAGACCTTCGACTATAGAAATATATCCGTTTCTGTTATATGTAACTCTCGCTACAGCATGTGTAATGAAAGGAAGTTCTTTTTCGTCTCCACCCTTTTTGATGAAGTTGTTATAATCCTCTGTCGGATCCTCAGCCTGAAGAGTGTAATTGTTAACAAGTTCACTGAACATTCTGTTTACGGCTTTTTCGCCTTCCGTATTTCCCTTGAACAAAGGATATTCCAGATTGTACTGTGCATACACAACTCCATCTTCAGTAACAGCCTCTATGGTTTTATGTTCAATAGAGTAGGACAATTCGTTTCTGCCGCTTGTGTCCTTTATCATAATTCCTGTTTCGTCAAATATCGGATTATGAGAAATACGGCTGAGTTGCCAGGAAAACTCGTTCTCTTTGGCTTTGCTGTTTTTGTCAAGAATTATATATGCCTTAAGATAACTGCTGCCTTCATCGGTTGCTTCTTTGTCAAAGAAACTGCATTCAACGTAATAACTGCCGTCCTGAATACGTTTTGATGAACTTATATCAGCCACAATATCCTTGCCGAAATCTTCATCAATAATGTTGGCAAAGTAATATTTGCCGTCATAGTAATAGAAATTCTTTTCGTTTACATTGTGATTAATATCAAAACCAAAAGAGTAAAGAATACTGTCCACCTTTTCTGCATCAAGGGCATAGAAACTGTAATCTCCGTTTTCATTGGCAAAGCGTCCGTTCGGATCAGCCTCGTTTACGGTAAGTTCCGGTGCACCGTAAAAACTGCTGTAAAGCCCTTTTCCGTCATAAGGACGGAGAAATTCCATAACATCAACGATTACATCTACTTCCCTGTCAAAACCATTGTAAGCAACAACAGAAATCTTTGAAAGGTACTCCTCAAGTTCATTTGTTTCTGTGGGAGAAAGACCGGAAAGCGCCATTGTCATCATACTGTCTTCGTCTTTTTCGAAAACATCGGTGCCGATGCTTATGCCTATAAGAGCACCCATAGCAACAAAAACAACTACCATAAGAGAAACGATAAAACTCACCGCGCCCTTTTCCTTGGCGTTCATTTTTTTCATCTTTCTTCTTTCTCTTTGCTGAGGCGGCTGAACTTTCTGCTTATCGTCGATCTTTTCCTCTTCAGTTTCTTTTTCTGCGTCTGCTGTTTCCTCTGCCGGTGCCATCGTTTCTTCACTTGAAGAAATTACATTTTCTGCAGACTCTTCTTCCTTTTCACTTTCCTGCGTTTCAGTTACTTCATCCTGATTTTCTTCTTCGGTAACAGAATCATCCTGAAAGTCTTCGGATACTGAAGAAATGTCCTCAAATTCACCGAATGTTGAAGAGAGAAATTCTTCCATATTTATTTCCTTTTTCTCTTCTGCGTTTTTTATAGGTGTATTACATTCGGGGCAAGCGTCCAGATCATCGCTGAATATATTTGCGCAATTTTTACATATCATCACTTTTTCTTCCTTTTCTCTGCTTTATTAAGGATTTTAAATCAAATCCAGAAGTTCGGTAATGCTTTCAATTTCTGCAGCAGTATTCTGCCCGAGACCTTTACCTTTGAAATCACCGTAGTTCATTCTTACAACCTGCATTTCGGCACCAAGAGCACCCTGCACATCATTTACGGGATGATCACCTACAAAAAGTGCCTCTTCGTTTTTAACACCTGCGCGTCTGACAGCCTCATCAAAAATACGGCGGTCAGGCTTATAAATGCCTATGTCACCTGAAACCACAACCACATCAAACATATCTCTGATACCTGCCGTATCAAGTTTTATGTTCTGGAGTGAAGATACACCGTTTGTGATGCAACCCAAAATATAACCCTTCTCTTTGATGGCTTTAAGCACATCAATAGCGCCGTCAAGCATAACGATATATTTGCCGAAATCATAGTTAAAGGAATCGTAGAGTTCCTGTAAAGGAGGGTGATTTTCCCATTTCCAAAGGTCAATCATTTCAGGGAAATACACCTCTCTGTCTTTATATCCCCCGTCTACATGCTCCTCCATTTCGTCAAGTTTCTGAAGTCTTTCTTCTTCAGATATGTGAGGAAAATATTTAGCAAGGAATGCTTCGCAGTAAAGTCTGTAAGCACCCTTTCTGCTTTGAAGAGTATCGTCAAAATCAAAGAATATTGCTTTTACATTCAATTTGCTCATTTTTCTTTGTTCTCCTTGTAAATCTCTTTCGCTTTAATTATATCATTACTTACTGCCTCTTTTAGTTCGTCAAGAGACGTAAACTTTTTTTCTTCTCTTAAAAATTTTATCAGACTGACTTCTACTTTTTGTCCGTAAAGGTCGCCCGAAAAATCAAAAATACAGGTTTCACTTCTCATATTCTCCCCCGAAACCGTAGGTCTTGTACCTATGTTGGTAACAGAAGGATATTCTTCCCCCTCAAGTCTTACCCTTGAAGCGTAAACTCCGTATTTAGGGATAATAAAATCTTCGGGAAAGAACTGGTTTATTGTAGGAAATCCTAATTTATGACCGATTCCGTCCCCTTTCTCTACGATGAAATCATAGGTGAATTTGTCGCCTAACATAGCGTTGGCTTTTTCAATTTCACCATCATTTATAAGATGACGGATTTTCGTAGAGGAAACTGCCTCTTCACCGAGATAAACAGGAGAAAGAGAGTAAACTTCTATATTTTTAGGCGTAAGTTCCGCTTTTAAGGTTTCAGGACTTCCCTTTCCGCCTTTGCCGTAATGGTAATCGTAACCGCATACTACCACCTTTGCATTAAGTTGACCTAAAAGAACTTTATCCTCAAACTCTTCGGGAGAGTAATTCATAGCCTTGTGAAAGTCAAAATCCACCACTTCAAAACCCATTTTTTTAAGCAGGACTCTTTTTCTTTCCTCACTCAGAAGCATGGGTGGTACTTTGCCGGTGAGAAGTTTGCGGGGATGAATGTCAAAAAGCATCACAACGGGAACAAGATCTTTTTGCCTTGCTTTTTCAAGTGCTTTATTGAGAACTGCCTGATGGCCCATATGTATGCCGTCAAAATAACCCAACGCCACCGCAGTGCCTTTTGCTTTTTTCTCTTCGCAGAACACTTTCCATTCCTCCTCACTGTAACTCAATATAAATCTTGCTTTCAGCCTACAAAAACTCTTTTCACCTTAAGTTCCGATCTTTCTTCGTCTATTTCACCGATGCCGAGGAACTTACCCTCGGGCGAATAAACATTATAAAATCCCTGTTCTTTTTTGCCGCCGAAACGGTTAATATCAAGACTGCCGCCGTTGGAAAATCTCTTTGCCTGAGGTGCAGTAACCTTGATTTCAGGATATTTTATAAAGGAATCAACAGGCATTACCGCCTTTTCCAGTTTACCATTTCCTCTCATTTTTTCAAGTTCTGCAAGGGTATGGCATTTTTCAATTGAAATACCGTTGGCTTCAATTCTGCGAAGAGAAGTCATAACGGCGCCCGTTCCGAGTTTATCACCTATATCGGAAATAAGTGAACGGATATAAGTACCCTTTGAGCAGTGAACCTCAATTTCATATTCATTTTCCTTTGCATCCGTAAGGCTAATGGAAGAGATATTAACTTTTCTCTCTTCTCTTTCAATTTCGATTCCCTGACGTGCAAGTTCATAAAGACGCACACCGTCTTTTTTTATTGCCGAATACATAGGCGGAAGTTGAAGGATATCCCCTTTAAAGGATTTGACAACTCTTTCAACTTCGTCTTTGCCCACATTTACTTCCCTTTCGGAAAGAGTTTCACCCGTTATGTCGAGAGTGTCTGTAGTTTTGCCTAAAAGAAACTTCGCCCTGTAAGCCTTATCGTGGTCTGATATAAGTTCGATAAAACGTGTAGCGTGTTCCATAGCAACAACCATAACGCCCGTAGCCATAGGGTCAAGAGTGCCCGTGTGACCGACTTTTTTTGTTTCAAATATTCTGCCGAGCCTTTTGGCAGCAATAAAGGAAGTCATTCCCTCTTCTTTATCCAAAAACACAAAGCCTGTCACCTTATCTCTCCCTTATTCAAATAACATTATCTTTAATATATTCTATCAACTGTTTTTTCGCAGTTTCAACCGATGCTGAAAATTCACAGCCACCGGCTCTTATATGTCCGCCCCCGCCGAAATTGGCACAGATTAAAGAGGCATCATATTCTTCACTTGTGCGGATGGAGACACCTGTTTTACCGTTATCTTCTTCCTTGACGGTGATACCGATACCAACACCTTCAATCTGCCTTGTAATAGGCTTGATTGCATCAAGGGCAGATTTATCAACTCCACATTCTTCCAGCATTTTCTTCGTAACGCTTATGACTGCCACCTTGCCCTCACCGAACATTTCAAGGCTTTCATAGCACATCTTTTCAAGTTTAATGCTGCCTACTGTCTTCGTGTCAAACATAAGTTCATTGATTTTACTGTGATTTGCACCGAAACCGAGAAGTTCTGCCGCAATAAGATGCGTCCTTGCCGTAACATTGGAATATTTAAAACAGCCTGTATCCGTACTCATACCCGTATAAATGCAGGAAGCAATATCACTGTCAACACTCACACCGAGAGCCTTTATAACAAGATAAATAATCTCACAGGCGGAGGCACTGTCAGGCTCAACATAAGTTTCCTTTGCGAAAAACTTTGATGTTTCGTGATGGTCAATGGAAAGGTCAACTCTGTCACCGTATTTTTCTCTTATGCTGTCACCTAATAGTTTGATTTCGGCAACATCGACACTGACGATAAACTCTTCCGTAAAGTCATCCTCAGATACGCCCTCATAAAGATGAGCGTATCTGGATGGAATTTCATCATTATTAAGAAGTTTTACTCTTTTACCCATTTTCTTAAGCGCTCTCATGAGTGCATAACCGCTTCCAAGAGTATCTCCGTCAGGGTTGCGGTGGGTAAGAATAAGGATTTTATCAGCGTCCTTAAGTAAATTTACAGCGCGGGAAAATTCAATTTTCATCGTCTGTTCCTCTTTCGTTTTACTGTTATTCGTCTTTATTGCCCTCAAGTTTTTTAAACATATTGAAGCCCTGTTCAATAGAATCGTCGGCAATAAACTTAAGTTCGGGAGTTTTTCTCAGGTGAAGTCTTGAACCGACTTCTCTTCTGATATAGCCTGTAGCCGCAGTAAGACCTTTGACGGCCTCCTTAGCCGAGTCAATGCCTTTTATGTCGCTGACATAAACTTTGGCAAAGGAAGCATCGGAACTTACTTCAACACGGACAACAGTGAGCATTTTGCCCATAACTCTCGGGTCCTTAAGTTCTCTTATAACAGCAATAACCTCACGTTTTATATCTTCGGATACGCGGTTAATTCTGAATCCTGCCATTATATTTCCTTTCTGAATAAGAGATTAGAATCAGTCTCTGTATTCCTCCATAATGAATGCTTCGAATATATCGCCTTCCTTGATGTCGTTGAACTTTTCAAGACCGATACCGCATTCAAAGCCTGTCTGAACTTCTTTAACGTCATCCTTGAAACGGCGGAGAGAAGAAATGGAATCTTCTGTGATAACAATACCGTCACGGACAACACGGATCTGTGCATTTCTCTGTACCTTACCCTCAAGAACATAACTACCGGCAATCTTACCAGCGGAGGAAAGGTTCATAACTGTTCTTACTTCGATTCTGCCGAGCATTACTTCGCGGAACTTGGGAGCGAGCATACCCTTCATGGCTGCTTCGATTTCTTCGATACAGTCATAAATGATTCTGTACATTCTCATTTCTACCTTGTCACGCTCTGCAAGTGTCTGTGCATTTGTATCGGGACGGACATTGAAACCTACGATGATAGCGTTTGAAACAGCAGCAAGTTGTACGTCACTTTCGTTTATAGCACCAACACCGCCGTGAATTACGCAAACCTTGACTTCTTCGTTTGTAAGTTTTTCAAGATTCTGTTTAACTGCTTCAACGGAACCCTGGACGTCAGCCTTGACGATGATATTGAGTTCCTTCATTTCGCCTTCCTTAAGTGAAGAGAAGAGGTTGTCAAGAGTAACCTTCTGCTGTGCGCCCCATTCAGCCTGCTTTGCATCGTGCTTTTTCTTTTCAACAAGTTCTCTTGCAAGTTTTTCATCGGAAGCAACGTCGAAGGAGTCACCTGCATTGGGAGTGGTGTCAAGACCTGTGATTTCAACAGGAACGGAAGGACCTGCAGTTTTGATTCTTTGGCCTCTTTCGTTAGACATAACTCTGACACGACCTACTGACTGACCTGCAACAACGATGTCTCCTGCATTAAGAGTACCGTTCTGAACAAGAAGAGTTGCGATGGGGCCTCTGCCCTTATCAAGTCTTGCCTCAATAACAACACCCTTTGCGGCTCTGTTGGGATTAGCCTTGAGTTCTGCCATTTCAGCCACGAGAAGGATTGATTCAAGAAGTGAGTCAATACCGAACTGTGTCTTTGCGGAAACGGGAACACAGATAGTTTCACCGCCCCACTCTTCGGGAACAAGGCTGTATTCTGTAAGCTGCTGCTTAACTCTGTCGGGGTTTGCACCCTCTTTATCCATTTTGTTGATGGCTACGATAATCTGAACGCCTGCAGCCTTGGCATGGTTAATTGCTTCGATTGTCTGAGGCATAATACCGTCATCAGCAGCAACAACAAGTACTGCTATATCTGTTGCCATAGCACCTCTTGCACGCATTGATGTGAAAGCAGCGTGACCGGGTGTGTCCAGGAAGGTAATCATCTGTCCGTCAAGGTCAACTCTGTAAGCACCGATATGCTGTGTGATACCGCCTGCTTCCGTTGAAGTAACGGAGGTGTTTTTGATAGCGTCAAGGATAGATGTTTTACCATGGTCAACGTGACCCATTACAACTACAACGGGATCTCTGGGAAGAAGGTCTTCTTCTGTATCCTCGTGGTCATCAATGATTCTTTCTTCGATGGAAACAACTACTTCCTTTTCAACCTTTGCACCGAGTTCTGTTGCAACGATTTCTGCTGTATCAAAGTCGATAGTCTGGTTAACAGTTGCCATGACACCGAGTTTGAACATTTCCTTGATAACTTCGGCGGCTGTTCTTCTTAAAAGTTCAGCAAGTTCACCGACGGTGATTTCTTCGGGAATTTTTACCGTGAGAGTTTTCTTTGCTCTTTCGGCGGCAATTCTCTTAAGTCTTTCTGCCTCTGTTTCTCTCTTTGAAGAACGGGTACCCTGCTTTCTGTACTGCTGGCTCTTCTGCTTTAACTTCTGCTTATTGGATCCCATTTCATGGTCACGTCTGCCACCCTGGGAAGCCATTTCGTCATATTTCTCATTATATTTTTCAAGGTCAACGTTACTGCTACGGGTATCTACGTGTCTCTTTTCACCCTTTGTACGGGACTGAATGAGTTTTTCTTTTTGTTCCTTTTTGGGCTGCTGAGCAGAAGCCTGTGCCTTCTTTTCAGCTTTAGGAGCATCCTTTTTTCCTTCAGGCTTTTTGTCATTCTTTTCTGCCTTTGCAGGAGCCTTTTTTTCAGCCTTGGCAGTTTTTTCCGCCTTCTGTGCAGGCTCTGCCTTTTCTGCAGCAGGCTCTTCGGTCTTCTTTTCCTGAACGGCTGATTTTGCTGCTTTCTGTGCTTCACCGGCAGCAAAATATGCATCAAAAGATACCACTTCATTTTGCTGTGTTATTGTTTCAAAAATATAATCGAGTTCTCTGTCTTCAAGAACAGTCGTATGCTTTTTGGGTTCCTCTGAAATTTTGGCAAGAATTTCTATAACCTTTTTACTTGTGCTGCCGAAATCTTTGGCAACTTCATGAACTCTGTATTTTTCTCTGGGCATAATATCAATCCTTTCTGCCTAAGTTGGTTGTGTATTTATCCGCCGCGGCTTTCCCGAATCCTTCATCGTCAAGGCTTATTACCGCCGCCTTGATTCCGATAGCCTGTGAAAGTTCGCCTGTAGTATAGTCAGTGAAGAGTACGGGGATATTTTTTCCGCCGTAGTTGCAGGCATGGGTAATTTCTTTTTTTAATCTTTCCGAGCCTTCCGAAGAAACAACAATAAGCTTTGCTTTGTTTTTTACTACGGAAGATATAACCGCATCATGACCTGTGCTGAGTTTACCCGACCTTCGTGCCATACCTAAAAGAGAAAGAAACTTATCATTCACCTTTTTCCATCTCCTGTCTCATCTTTTCAGTGACTTCATCAGGTATAACGCAGGAAAGAGCCCTCTGAAATCTCTTTGCCTTGATTGCCTTTTCAAAGCACTCAGTATTTCTGCATACATAAGCACCTCTGCCCGGCTTCTTTCCTACAAGGTCAAGACTGATTTCGTAAGTTTCTTCAGCGTTTTCGTCTTCGGCTTTGATTTTTGTTTTTACAACTCTCACGAGTTCTTTCTGAAGAAACATCTCACCGCAGCCTAAACATTTTCTCATGGGCATTTTTTTGTTCATATTCTTTTGCCCCCTTGTCTGCTTTCTTTATTCGCTTACTGCACTCAGAGGTTTAATATCGATTTTCCAACCTGTGAGTTTTGCAGCAAGTCTTACATTCTGTCCCTTGTTACCTATTGCAAGAGAAAGCTGGCTGTCGGGAACAACAACTCTGCAACTCTTCGGGCTTTCACTGATAACTTCAACAGAAATTGCTTCTGCAGGAGCAAGAGCAGCAGAAATGTATTTTTCAGGCTCTTCACTGTAAGAAACAATGTCAATCTTTTCGCCGCAAAGAACTTCAACAATATTGCTTACACGCTGACCTCTGGGGCCGATACATGCACCTACTGCATCGACGTTTTCATCATTACTCATAACTGCAATCTTTGTTCGGGAACCGGCTTCTCTGGAAACGGAGATAACCTGTACTGTGCCGTCATAAATTTCGGGAACTTCCGTTTCGAAAAGTCTCTTTACAAGACCGGGATGCTTTCTTGAAATGTTTGCATAACTTGTGCCGCTTTCTTCTTTGATGGAAGCAACAAAAACTTTAATAAGTTGACCGGGTTCGAGAACTTCACCGGGAATCTGTTCATTTTTGGGAAGAATTACATTTGCTCTGCCGATTTCAATAGATGCATCGCCTGTATCGGGATAAACAATGTTAACCTTTGCAGTAACAACTTCCTGATCTCTTTCCTGAAGTTCCTTTGCCTTAAGTTCCTTTTCAGCCTCTCTGATACCCTGACGGATAACACTCTTGGCTGTCTGGGCAACTATTCTGCCGAACTTTTTCGGATCAAGAGAAATTTCAACGAAGGAGCCTACCTGTGCGTTTTCGTCGTAGTTTCTTGCCTGTTCAAGTGTCATTTCTGCAAGAGGTTCTTCAATTTCATCAACAACGGCAATTCTTACATAAACTTCCATTGTCTGCTTTTCCGGGTCAATGTCACAAACAACATTGTCTCTGTTACCGTAACTGTTTTTTGTTGCGGAAATGATTGCTGCTTTGATTTTTTCGTACATATAGTCTGCAGGGATACCGTTTTCCTTTTCAAGCAGTGCAATCGCTTCAAAAAATTCTTTGTTCATTTTTTCTGTTCATCCTTTCATATTACATCTGAAAATCGTCCGCTTTAATCCATGAGGCTTCCTTTTTAGTGAAGGTGAAACCGCTTTCGTCGGACATTCTTATAGTTATATTACCGTCATTATAATCTTCGAGAATACCGTTAAATTCTCTTTTACCGTCGACGGGACGTATCATTTTTACTTTGATTTTTTCTCCCACATAAGCGGTGAAATGCTCGTCTCTGACAAGATCTCTTTCCACACCGGGAGAACTTACTTCCAGGAAATAAGCCTGTTCAATGGGGTCGCTTTCGTCCAAAGGTCCGTTAATGGCGTGTGTCATATCCACACAGTCATCAATACTTACTCCGCCGTCTTTGTCGATGAAAATACGCAGATACCAGTCAGCGCCTTCTTTAAGAAAACGGACATCCCATATACGAAGACCGAGTTCCTTTGCACATGGCTCTGCGAGTTCCCATACTAAGGCAACGGTGTTCTTTCCCTTTGCCATAAAATCACTCCTTAAATAAATATTCAATTGTAAAGCCGTGATGCAATTCAGCAATAAAGAAGAGCGGACTTCTGAAAGCCCACTCTAAGATACATCACTAACATCTGTATAATATCATACTTTTACGCAGAAATCAAGTATTAAGAGATATTTTTTTCGATAAATTCCCTTTACCTCAGCGTACATTTATGATATTATGTTATATAGTATAAAACAAAGGAGAGTTTTTATGGAAAATTTACTTGCATCAATGAAAGAACTGTTTTTCACAAACGTTCCCGCTTCCGTTGCTGTCATCGGTCTTGCGGCATACTTTTTCGGCATGGCTGTTGTCTTTATTTCAAGCCCCATAAAAAATGCCGAAAGTTTTTCCGTAAAACCCGTTGACAATGCAGGCAAAACTGAAATCCGTGTTTACTACGGTGGCATATCTTTTGCTCTGGGTGCATTCCTCGTTTATCTCACGGTTGCTCTCGGTACGCCTGTTCACTCCCTTGTCGGCGGACTTTTCTTCTCCACTACCGTCCTGGTTACAAGAACAATTTTCCTCTTTGTTGACAAAGGTTGGAAATGTCCCTACACCAAACTTGCCATCCCTGCAGAAAGTCTTTTCGTAATCGCTCTGTGGATATGCTTCATCCTTTCAAAGACTCTCTATTAATAAATCAAGGAGAACTATATGATTTATCCCATTATTCCGAAACCGCAAAAAATCACTACAGGTGATACCGCGGTTTTCACTCTTACAAAATACTGCGAAATCGAAAATACAGAAAAATTTCCAAAAGCCGTAAACAGTCTTAAAAAGTTCCTTGCAGAAAGTTTTTCTCTGGAACTTCTCGGCACAGGTAAGGAAAAGATAATTCTTGGCATCTGTGACGAAATCGAAAGTGAGGAAGGCTACAGCCTTTCCGTTAAAAAGGACGAAGTTGTTATCAAAGGTAAAACGGAAACCGGTATTTTCTACGGCATACAGACCTTAAAGCAGATGCTTATGTTCGGCGACCTCTCTCTTTGTGATGCAGAGATAACCGACGAACCCGCTTTCTCTTACCGTGGGTTTATGCTTGATTGCGGCAGATATTTTTTCACAAAAGAAGCCATTTTTGTTTTTCTTGAAATTATGGCACTTCACAAACTCAATCATTTCCACTGGCATCTTACGGAAGATCAGGGCTGGAGATTTTACAGTGAAAAACACCTTCTTCTTACGGAGATAGGCTCTTACCGAAGCCACACCAATTTCAACTCCGTACCTCACAGCGGTTATTATACCAAAGAGGATATGAAGGAAATAGTGGACTATGCCCACTCACTTTTCATAAAGGTAATTCCCGAAATTGATTCACCCGGACACACAGTCAGCGCAATTGCCGCCTACCCCCATCTTTCCTGCTTTGACCGTGAACTTGTTACAGCAACAAAATGGGGCGTCAAATACGATGTTTTATGCATCGGTAAAGAGAGCACCTTTGATTTTATCTGCTCTCTTCTTGACGAAGTTACTGAAATATTCACCGACGGAATAATACATATCGGTGGCGACGAAGTGCCCACGGCACGTTGGGAGTTATGCCCCCACTGTCAGAAAAGAAAAGAGGAAGAAAACCTTAAAGAAACAGACGACCTTCACACCTATTATCTTAACAGAATCGGTGAATATCTCCGCAATAAGGGTGTTGAAGTGATAATGTGGAATGACCGTGTAAAGGATTATATGCCCGACAGTTCTCTCTGCTGGCAGTTCTGGAATACTGATATGGATAAAAAAGACATTTCAGGCGAAATCAGAAAAGGCCGTTCCTTCATCATCTCTCCCGAAAAATCTTATTATCTTGATTTACCTTACGGTCTGGTTGACCTTAAATCCTGTTATGATTATGACCCTTACATTGAAGGTCTCACCGAAGAGAACAAGCATCTCTTAAAAGGTGTTGAGGCTTGTCTTTGGACAGAGTTCGTTCCCGATATGGAAAAAGCAGGATACTGCACCTTCCCCCGTCTCGGTGCCATCAGCGAAAGTGCATGGACTAAAAAGGAAAATAAAAACTATGATGATTTCTCCCTGAGACTTGACGGCTATTACAAGCACATCAAAGCAATAAATATGAACCACGCCACAAAGAAACAGGCTCTTCCCACCGGCATCAGAAAAAAAGCCTCCTGCCTTTACTGGGAAAGACGTCGCCTTTGCTGGGGCGGAATAGAAAACCTTATAACAAACAAGCAAATCGAAAAAAAGTACGGAAAGAAGGAAAAATAAAATGATCAACGTTATTCCTATGCCCAATAACCTTACCATCAAAAAAGGTGACTGCTTCCTTTACAAAAACAGAGTTCTTTTATATGTGGATAAAGAACTTGCTCCCATTGAAAAATTTGTTGGAAAATGTCTTGGCGTAAAAACAGAAAAAGCAACAAATGAAAGTCATATTGAATTTATCTTTGACGATACTCTCGGCGAAGAAACCTATACTCTTAAAGTTGAAGGCTACGGCATCAAAGTTTTTGCAGGTACATACAGCGGTGCCTTTTACGGTCTTATAACTCTTTCTCAACTTCTTCTTGCCGACAAGGATGACAGCGAAACTCTTACCTGCCCTCAACTTATCATTGATAAAGATTCACCGAAGCATTTTTGGAGAGGTTTGCATCTTGATGAAAGCCGTCACTTTTTCGGCAAAGAAACCGTAAAAAAATATCTTGACTTTATGGCTCTTTACAAACTCAACCGTTTCCATTGGCATCTTACCGATGACCAGGGATGGAGAATAGAAATCGAAAAGTATCCCCTTCTCACAGAAATAGGCTCTTACAGAAAGGGAAGTCAACTTCATTCCTGGGGCTGTCTCGAATATGAAGATATTCCCCACTCCGGATTCTATACTAAGGAAGACATCCGAGAAATCATCGCATACGCAAAAGAAAGATGCATTGAGATCGTTCCCGAAATTGATTTTCCTGCCCACTGTGCCGCAGCCATTGCCGCATACAATCATCTCGCCTGCCGTAACATTCCCTGCGAGGTTTTGGATTTCTGCGGTCATCCTCTTGCAAAAACCAAGGGGCTTGAAAACTGGAACAGACCTCTTTGTCTGGGTAAGGACGAAGTTATTGACTTCGTTAAAGATGTTGTTGACGAAGTGGCAGACCTTTTCCCCTTCCCCTATTTCCACGTCGGTGGCGATGAGGCTCCTATGAACGAATGGAAGAAATGTCCTGACTGTCAGAAGCGCATCAAGGAAAACAAACTTAAAAATGAAGTCAATCTTCAGGCATGGTTCACCAACGAGATAAACACCTTCCTCAAAGGTAAAGGCAAAACAATGATAGGCTGGAATGAAGTTCTCGCTTCAAAAAATACAGACACAGACGTTGTTGCCCAATACTGGACACCTAAAAAGGATGATAACGTTATCAAACATCTCAAAAAAGGCGGAAAAGTTATTCTTTCCTGCCACAAAAACTTCTATTTCGATATGGCTTATGACTACTGCACTCCCAAAGGTACATACACCTATAAGCCCGAACAGTCTAAAATCAAAAAGCACCTCAAAGAAAATGTTCTCGGTCTTGAAGCTGAAGTGTGGACCGAATGGATTACAAGCGAAGACCATATTTTCTTTATGCTCTTCAACCGCGGTCTTGCCCTGAGCGAAAACGCCTGGAGCAACAGAAAGGACTACAAGGATTTCAAAAACCGTTTACAGCAACACAAAGCATTTATGGATATGATGGGAATTTACTACGGAAACGACCACATAACAATGCATAAAAATAAATCCTATAAAAAGAAAAAGGCCAAAAAGTACGGATTCACGGTAAAGCATAATGATGCCGAATTCAGACTTGACGGCATATACAACAAAGAAATGAAAAAGCAGGCTATAGAAAGAGCCAAAGAAAAAGCAGCAAGAGAAGAAGAGGAAAAAAACGCCAAAGACATTGACGAACTTATCGACTCTGCAATTCTTAAAATTGCCTCTGTTGTTTCTGATGAATAACAAAAAGGGGATTGTTGTTACGTACAACAGTCCCCTTTTTATATTATTTTTCTTTCAGCAATCTTCACTGCCACAAAAGAGGACAGCACACATTTAAGAATGTCCCCTAAGATAAAAGGAAGAGATATCGACGCGACAGCGGCCGTTATATCGCCTCCCGTGTGAAGGCACATAACGGTCACAGCAAAAATGTGTTCTGTTATAAGTCCCACAAACAGACAAACAAGATAATTCAAAAAACTGATTTCCTTACCTTTAAGCCTGCTCATTAAGGGCACAGCAATAAGAAAACCCCAATAAAAGCCTCCCGTTACGCCGAAAAGTTTGCCTATTCCTCCTCCGCCTGAAAAAACAGGCAGACCGACGGCACCCATAATTATCCACACGACAACGGTTATGAAACCCTGAAAAGGGCTTAACATAAGTGCCGTAAGATTAATAAAAACCGTTTGAAGCGAAAGACCGCTTGCTGAGGGCAAGGGAAGATAAAAGTAAGACGAAACAACCATGAGAGATATCAATAATGCGCTCTTTATACTCGTATATAATTTATCCTTTTTTATCTTCGCCACCACCCTTTCATAATCCTGACAATACTCCCGACCTTAAAAATCGGGAGTATTGTTTTAATTTATTCTGTTATTCAGCTTTGAAAAATTCGTAACATGCTCTGTAAGTGCTGTAAACGTCTGTCTTTGAAACAATTTCATATGGTGCGTGCATAGAAAGAACAGGCACACCAAGGTCAACAACATCTACACCGAGGTTTGCAATATACATAGCAACAGTTCCTCCGCCGCCTTCGTCAACCTTGCCAAGTTCACCAATCTGCCAGGAAACATTTGCACCGTCTAAAATTCTGCGGATTTTACCGACAAACTCAGCACTTGCATCAGAAGTGCCTGACTTACCTCTTGAACCTGTATACTTGGTGATTACCGCGCCGTGGTTAAGAGTACAGCAGTTATACTTGTCATGTACTGAGGGGAAGGTGGGATCGAAACCTGCATTAACGTCAGCAGAAAGACATTCTGACTTTGAAAGAACATCTCTGCCGTCCACACCGTCAAGTTGTGCAAGGTCTTCAACGAAGTACTTAAGGTAAGAAGAGTTAAGTCCTGTGTTACCGTCAGAACCGATTTCTTCCTTATCGGAAAGCACTGCTATAGCAGTACGTTCGGGAATATCACTTGTAAATACAGCCTCAAAAGCAGGATATGCACAAACTCTGTCATCGTGACCGTAGGCACCGATAAGACTTCTGTCAAAACCAATATCTGCAACGGGGAATGCGGGAACTAGTTCAAGTTCTGCTGAAATAAAATCTTTTTCAACAATACCGTACTTTTCGTTGAGAAGTTTAAGTATATTAAGTTTGACAAGTTCACTGCCCTTGTCATCCTTGAAAGGTCTTGAGCCGATAAGTATGTTGAGTTCTTCGCCTCTGATGCCGTCAGAAAGGGTACGCTTTCCCTGTTCTCTGCCGAGGTGAGGAAGAAGGTCTGTAACAACAAACTTCGGTTCGCCTTCCTTTTCACCGATATTTACATTTACGCTTGTGCCGTCGGCTTTGATGATAACACCGTGAAGCGAAAGAGGAATTGCAACCCACTGATACTTCTTGATACCGCCGTAGTAATGAGTTTTGAAATATGCAAGTTCGCTTTCTTCGTAAAGAGGTGTAGGTTTAAGGTCAAGACGGGGAGAGTCAATATGGGAAGCAACAATCTTAACGCCGTTCTTAGCGCTCTGTTTACCCATAAGCGCAAGAATAACACTCTTGCCTCTGTTATTCACATAAACCTTGTCGCCTGCTTTGTAGGTCTTTGTCTTATCAAAAGCGGTAAAGCCGTTCTTCTTTGCCTTTTCGATAATATAATCAACGCATTCTCTTTCTGTTTTTGCGGCACCGAGAAAATCCATATAGCCCTCGCAGAACTTGTCTGCCTTTGCCACCTCTTCCTCAGTCATTGCAACAGAAAAATGTTCCTTTTTCATCATCAGTTCTTCCCTGAGAACTTCTGCTGTGCTTTTTTCTTTTTCCATTTGTTAATTTTCCTTTCCGTTATATAGTTTTGAATATATATTTTTGGTTTTTATAACCTTATTCACATATTTTTTTGTGGTCTTGAAAGGTATATCATAAAGAGTTTTTCCGTCATAAGAATACCTTTCATCTTCAAGCCACTTTGAAACATTGCCCATTCCTGCATGATAAGCGGCAACAGCAGTTGTCTCATCCGCATATTTTTCAAAAAGTATACCGTAAAAATAACAGCCGTATCTTATATTCGTCTCTGCATCAAAAAGCATCTCCTCAGGCAGGTCTTCTCCTTTTTTGCTCTGTAGCCATTGGAAAGTATCCGGTGTAAGTTGCATAAGACCTTTGGCATTTGCATAAGACACAGCCTTTTCATTGTATCCGCTTTCGCACTCGATTACCGCATAAACAAAATATTCTGACAGATTATTTTCACTTGCATTTTTTTCTACAAATTTTACATATGAGATTGGATATAATGTCTTAAGTATTGACACCGAACCGAAAAATATAACCGCAAGTGTCAAAAAAACAACTGAAATCAGACCAATTCTTTTAAGTATCTTTTTCTTGATTGAAGTTATCTCTGATACCAATTTATCGGTTCCTTTCATTACAAAATTGCTTCAAGTTGCTCTTCTATGTTATGAGGTGGAAAAGACTTTACTATTATATCAGCAAAAGAGAAGTAATATTCATCGCTTTTCTGTGCACTCATTCTGGTCTTTGCCTCTTCTTCGGTAATGCCGTCACGGCTGAGAATGCGTTCAAGACGCATTTCTTCGGGAGCATGAACCACTATTATTTTACTGCAAAGATCTTTACATTCGCTTTCAAGCAAAGCCGCCGCGTCAATTACGGCTTTTGTATAACCCTCTCTTTCAGCCTTTCTGAGTTCACTTTCAAACTCCTCAAAAATAAGAGGATGGGTAATTGAATTGAGTTTGTCTGTGTTTTCCTTTGAAGAAAAAGCACGTGAAGCCAGAAGTCTCCGATTGAGTGTTCCGTCACGGTTTATTATATCCTGACCGAAATAATCGGAAAGAAGTGATAGGGCGGGTTTACCTTTATCGGTTATATGCCTTGCAATAATGTCACCGTCAATAATATAAAAGCCTTTTTCTTTAAGGAAAGCGGCAACGGTGCTTTTACCTGCACCTGTTTTTCCCGTTAAACCGTATACTGTCATTTTTTATACCTCGATTATATTGAATGCCGCCGCACGGACAAGCCTGTTGAAAACAGCCAGACCAACGCCCTGCGTTTCAGGAAAACGGGCAAAGACTTTATCAGCACCAAGTTCATCAACTTTCCTCAGAGCATCAAAAATGTTTTTCGCCTGACTCGACGGGTCGTCTTTTTTACCGTATGTAACACATTTTATCTGAAGATTTTCCTCTTCACCTTCAAAGCAAAGAGCAACAGTTTTTTCTGTTTTGTTTTCTTCAATAAAATTTTTATAGTTATCAAAAGTACCTTTTACAATAACAACCTGTGCATCGGGAGAATAGTGTTTATATTTCATTCCCGGCGATGCGGCAGTTTCGTCTTCGGCAAGTTTATTGTAAACAGCATTATCTATATTTATCTCACCTAAAACTTCAGTAAGCATTTCAGCAGTTATTCCGCCGGGACGGAGAAGTCGGGGCGGTGTTTCGCAAAGAGAGATAACCGTTGATTCAACACCCACACTGCAGTCCCCCGCATCGACAATAGCATCAACCTTACCCATAAGGTCTTCTATAACATACTTTGCAGAGGTAGGACTGGGTTTGCCTGATGTATTGGCTGAAGGCGCCGCAAGAGGTACCCCTGCTTTTTCGATTATTGCCCTTGCTGTTTTGTCCGAGGGCATTCTCACTGCTACCGTTGAAAGACCTCCGCTAACTTTATCGGGAACAATTTCACTTTTCGGCAGTATAACCGTAAGGGGTCCCGGCCAATACTTATCTGCAAGAGCGAGTGCGCTTTCAGGTATTTCCTTTACAAGAGGTGCCCATTGTGAAAGATCGCTTATATGAACAATAAGAGGATTATCGGAAGGTCTGCCTTTTGCAGCATAGATTTTATCCGTAACGGTTTCGTCGAGGGCATTACCTGCAAGACCGTAAACCGTTTCCGTAGGAATGGCAACAATGCCGCCCTCCTTCAGTATATGTGCCGCTTTGTTTATGGCTTCGTCATTTTCCGATTTTACCTTGAATATCTGTGTTTCCATAAAAAAATTATACCTCTATCTGTTCGGCTTTACAGTATGCCGTAAGATTATCAACAAGTTCATCCATATCACCGTTGAGTATTTCTTTCAGAGAAAAATAAGTTTTTCCTGAAATATGGTCGCTTACTCTGTTCTGATGATAGTTATAGGTTCGTATTCTTTCGCTTCTGTCCCCGCTTCCCACCTGATTTTTTCTGTCAGAATCAAGAGAATCCTTTTGTTTCTGCTTTTCATTCTGCAGAAGTCTTGAACGAAGAACCTTAAGGGCTTTATCCTTATTTTTATGCTGACTTCTTTCGTCCTGACATTCTACAACGGTGCCAGTGGGAATATGGGTAATTCTTATTGCCGATTCTGTTTTATTTACATGCTGACCGCCTGCACCGCTTGCACGGTAGGTGTCAATCTGCAAATCAGCCATATTAATTTCAAAGTCTACTTCTTCAGCCTCAGGGAAAACAGCCACAGTTACGGCAGAAGTCTGTTTTTTGCCATTGGCTTCCGTTTCGGGAACACGCTGTACACGGTGAGCACCCTTTTCAAATTTATATCTGCCGAAGGCACCTTTGCCCGAAACGGTGAAAATAACTTCTTTGAAGCCACCGAGTTCCGTAAGCGTTCCGTAAACCGTATCCGTATCAAAACCGCATCTCTGTGCATACATGGTATACATTCTGTAAAGGTCATAAACGAAAAGTTCTGCTTCCTTTCCGCCTGTACCGCTTCTTATTTCAATAATTGCATTCTTTCCGTCTCTTGGATCGGGTGGAATAAGCGTTATTTCAAGTTCAGATAAAAGTGTCCGTTCCGTTTTTTCAAGACCTTCAATCTCTTCCTTTGCCATTTCGTAATAATCTCCGCCAAGTTCTTTCGCTTCCTCAAGAAAGGCTTCGGTGCCTTCCTTCTGCTCAAGACATTCCTCATACTCTTTTATCTTTTTAAGTATGGGAGAAAGAGAGGAAAACTCCTTTGACAGTTCATTATATTCATTCATATCCTTTGTGCTGTCCTCTTTGGCGAAGAAAGCATAAAGTTCATCACAGCGTTTTTTCACACTTTCTATTTTTTCTGAAAACTTCTCTGTCACGGTTAATCTCCTTAAAAATATTTTTCTTCAGAAAGAAACCAACTAAAGAGCCTCCCCTTCACGGATTACCTTTTTTATATTCTTTTCTGCTTTTGAACGGGGAATCATAACCAGGTGACCGCAACCTGAACATTCAAGTTTAAAGTCCATACCGGAGCGTACAACCTTAAAGTTATTACTTCCGCAAGGATGTTTTTTCTTCATAACGAGTTCATCGCCAACTCTTATATCCATAAGGCTGCCTCCTTAAAAACTATTATTAATTCAGTATACCACAAGTGAAAGTAAAATATCAATCATTATCTTGTAACTAAAGCAAATAAAGATAAAAATTTATGCATATAATTTAATACTAAAAACGAAAGGGTTTTAAAAAATGAAAAAATTTTATCCTGAAAACACTCTTATTCACACACAGGAAAACAAGAACGCTCTGCTTTCCGCCGCCTCAATAAAAGAAGCCTATTACAGCGGAAAGACCATTGAATGCAGAGCAACCGTATGTGACAACGAACACAATCTTTATGTTGATCTCGGACCGATGAAAGGTTTTATTCCCCGTAACGAAGGTGCTATCGGCATTGATGACGGCTCCGTAAGAGATATAGCCATTATTTCGAGGGTAAATAAACCCGTCCTTTGCAAGATAACCGACTTTACCGTAAATGAAAAAGGCGAAACAATAGCCATACTTTCACGCAAAAAGGTTCAACAGGAATATATGAGAGAATATATCTCCACACTTACACCGGGCTGTATAATCGATGCCACCGTTACTCATATGGAGCCTTTTGGTGTTTTCGCAGATATCGGCGCCGGTATATCTGCACTTATGCCAATTGACAGTATTTCTGTTTCCCGTATACCCCATCCCTCGGCAAGATTTTCTGCAGGCGACAAAATAAAAGCCATCGTCAAAGCCATTGACGAAAAAGGCAGAATAACATTAAGTTATAAAGAACTTCTCGGTACCTGGGAAGAAAATGCGGCACTTTTTAAGGCAGGAGAAACGGTTCCGGGTATTGTCCGTTCCGTGGAAAGATACGGAATTTTTGTGGAACTTAAGCCCAATCTTGCCGGTCTTGCCGAATATGTTCCCGGCGTAGTCCCCGGTCAGCACGCAAGTGTTTATATCAAAAATCTAATCCCCGAAAGAATGAAAATCAAACTCATTATCGTGGATTCTTTTGAAGCGCCTTATCCCAATGAACCCGTCACTTATTATAACAAAGGTGATTTTGTTGACCGTTGGGTATACTCGCCTTCAACAAGCGAAAAAACAATAGAAACAATTTTTTCCGACTACAGGTTGACGGAAGATGCAATTTGATATACAATAAAAGAGCATAAAAACAAGGAGGTTAAAAATATGAAGATTAAGGAAATATTCAGAAAGCGAAACAGTTCAATTAAATTTGCCACAGCAAAAAGTGTTCTCAAAGCAGCGACATCAGCAGCAGATATACTCTGCTCCCCGCCTGACCTTTCAAAAGCCAAAAGAGTTCTTTTTGTTCAGCCTCATCCCGATGATAACCAGATAGGTGCCGGCGGAACAATTGCGTGGCTCCGTTCTCTCGGTGTTGAGGTTTATGAACTTACCGTCACCGATGACAGATACGCTGAACCCGAATATATCGGCAAAGAAAACGAAGTGCAGACAATAAGACAGAAAGAGGCTCTTGCTGCACAGCAGATGCTCGGTATGAAAAATGCAGGCTTTTTAGGTTTTGCGGATAAGAACGACGCTTCCGAAAGAGAAATTTCTCTTAAAATTGTTGAGGTTATAAGAGAGCTCAAACCCGACTATGTTCTCACCGCTGACCCAAATCTTCCCAACGAGTGTCACTCCGACCACATAAAGGTAGGTAACGCAGTAAAATATGCAGTTATGGACGCTCAGTGTAATTTCTATCCCGAATTTATTGACGGTAAATTCCGTGACGATGCATGGAAGTGCATCGGTGTAGGTTTCTACTACACCGATGCACCTAATACACTTGTGGACATTACGGAATTTGAAGAACTGAAAATGAAATCAATCAAATGCCATGTCTCCCAGGCTGAACCTGCACTTTTAGCGGCTATCATGCTTCAGCAGACTATGTTTGCCGAGGGCACGGATTTCAAGGCTGCAGAGCCTCTGAGGCTTATCAGCGACCTTCAGATGCACTGCTTCAATCTTCCCGTTGTATAAACTATCAACATTAAAAACAGCGACAGATTTTTGTGAAAATCTGTCGCTGTTTTATTTTAAGTTTTATTTACATTTTACACTCTTTACTTTGCTGTAAGCACCGTATACAGGCTTTTTATTAAAGGTCTTATATGCGCGTACTCTTACATAGTAAGTCTTTTTGCTCTTAAGTTTTTTGATAGTGGCTTTAACCTTTTTGGTTGTAACGGTTTTGGTTGTCTTTTTGGTGAACTTCTTTGAAGTTGAATACTGGACTTCATATCCCGTTGCACCCATAACCTTTGACCACGCAACAGCAACTTCCTTCTTTTTGGATGACTTGACTGACTTAAGTGATACAGCAGCAGGTTTGGTTGTACTGCTGACAGAACTGCTTTCTTTGCTCTTATATTTACCTGCAACAGCAACAACTCTGAAATCATAGGTAAGGCCGGCTTTAAGTTTCTTAACGGTGACTGAGGTCTTTTTGGTAGTCACTGTTTTAGTACTGCCTGTTTTTGTCTTATAGTAAACTATATATGACTCAGCGCCTGTTACTTTCTTCCATGAATATTTAATTGATGTTGTGCTGACAGCGCTTGCCTTAAGTCCTGTAGGTTTCTTGAGAGTAAGTCTGCTGACGGTCTTTTTACCGAGAGTAGCAGAACATACGGTACATTTGTTAACTTTAAGTCCGGTTGCTTTATAGGTTGCTTTCTTTGTTGTTTTGTATCCTGTTTCCTTGTGCCCCTTTTTAGCAAGGGTTTCAGTTTTTACCGAACCTTTACATACAGAACAGTAATAGGTTTTTGTGCCTGATTTTGTACAGGTAGGAGCCTTTGTAATCTTATTTGAACCGATTTTGTGTCCTGTTGCAGAAACAGTTTCAGTTTTTGTAGTTTTGCATGCGGTACAGGTATATATTTTCACACCGTCGGCAGTACAGGTAGCCTTCTTTGTAATTTTACCCGAATCATACTTGTGCCCCGTTGCAGAAACAGATTTTGTCTTGTATCCTGATTTACATACAGAGCAGTAATATGTTCTTGTACCTTTTGCTGTACAGGTGGCATTCTTTGTGACTTTGTTCGTACCTTCCTTATGTCCTGTTGCAGGAATGGTTTCACTTCTAAGTTTTACTTTACATGTGGAACAATTGTATGTTTTTGTTCCTGTTTGGGTACAGGTAGCCTTCTTCGTAACCGTTCCTGAATCTTCCTTATGTCCCTTTGCAGAAATATCTTTAGTCTTATATCCTTTTTCACATACAGAACAGTAATATGTTCTTGTACCTTTTGCTGTACAGGTAGCATTCTTTGTGACTTTGTTCGTACCTTCCTTATGTCCTGTTGCAGAAACAGTTTCGGTCTTAGTCTCTTTACATACTGTGCAGGTATATGTTTTCACACCGTCAGTAGTACAGGTAGCCTTCTTTGTAATTTTACCGGAATCATATTTGTGTCCCTTTGCCGCAAGAACTGTTGTTTTTGTTATTGTATCGCAAACGGCACACTGAGTTTTTATTGAACCGTCTTCAGTACAGGTTGCCGATGTCTCAACAGGTTTCTTTTCGTGATGTCCTGTTGCAGGAATAACAGTTGAATTTGTAACAATGTCTTTACTGCACTTAAGACAGCGTTTAGTGTTTTCAAGTCCCGACTTGGTACAGGTTGCCGCCTTACCGTTAACTGTTACCTTTTCAGAAACGCTGTTATCGAGCGCGCCGTACAGTACACCTAATGTCCACTGTGTACCTTCACTTCGTCTGTTTAGTGTTTCAATTACAGCCGTAACAAGGTTTGCAATATTTGTATTTGAAAAAGCATCGTTGAAAGTCTTTGCAGAAACAACTGCCGAACTGTCTGACCAGTTATTGATAATCTTATCACCTGTCTTGCAAAGGAAAGATACTACTTTTTCCTTACCGGCATAATTGATTGCCTTTACAGCCGTAGCATTTATGAAGCCCTGAAGATCAACTTTGAACATACAGTCAACAAGACCTTTGATGTATTCTTCGGAATTAAAATCAGCAGTTCCGTTATTGCCGGTCATATCAAGAAGAATATCTAATTTTTCAAAATATGTAGAACCCTTGGTGAAAGTCTTACCTATGAAAGAATCCATATTTTTGTCAACAAGGAAGAAATTGAGTACACTGTTGAGAACCTCCCAGACAGTCTTGCCAGCACCTACGGAAAGTTCTTTTCCTTTTTCATCGTAAAGGGGAATTTCACTTCCGAGTTTATCTATCAACCAGTCACCGATAACATGTTCGTAAGTATGGTTGTCTGTATATGTTGCAACATCTCTGCCAAGATAACGGAAAAGAGCATTTACCATTTCGGTAAGACTCTTTGTATCTTTTATTGCAAGATATGCACCTTTGTCTGCACTGTCGTCTCCGGCATTTACAATAATCTTTGACACCTCAAGCATCAACTGTTCATCACTCTTACTGCTGACACTTTTTACAACTCCCGATTTGTCGGCAATATATCTTACAAGACCTCTCATATTGGCGCCGATTTTAGTATAATCGCCTTTGGTCCAGGATGAAGCATATCCGGGTACCATCTGACCGAAAAGGCTGCCTAAAACATTGTTTACCTGTGCCATAAATGAACTGCCTGAGGCAAATGTTACGGAACTGATACCATTAAGTTTGATTACACTGTCAAGACCTGCAAATTCACTGCCAAGAGAAGCAAAAGTGAAAGAGTTATCTTTCGAAATTCCTGCGATAGCCTCATTTATTACAGCGGTAAAAATATCAGTAACAAGAGCATCAACCGTTGTGTCTGCGTTTAAAGTAACATCTTTAAGGAAAGGGACTGCTTCTTTAACCAGGCCCATAAGGTTAGTATAAACAAAACTGTCAAAGTTTTTTACTGCATTTGCTTTGGCTGCAGCAAGATTGGGGCTGTCTTTGAAAAGAGCGTCGGCTACACCTTCTTTTACGGAGGTACTGATGTCAATTTCCTTAAGTTTATCGGTGACACCTAATTTTTCACCGATTTTACCTAAAGAAAGATTACCTGCGAGAAATTTATTAATAATGCCTATGTTTTCATATGCAAGGTCAATAAACTCAGTTAAAATTTTGATATCTCCCGACTTATCGCGACTTAATTTTTTATCGAAATATTTAAGTTCGAGTTCTTTAAGATCGCCCACATTGAGGAAAAATGTTCCGAGATTTATCTCTGTACGAAATTTATCTATGGTGCGACATATAGCATCAATAGATCTCATATCAATATTATATCCAAGACCCATTTCCTCATAGATATCTGCTTCTTTCAATTTTTCATCCAACGCATCCAAAAGGTAATGAACGTTTTCCTTTGTTGCGTTTTGCGCATAAGTTTTGTAACTGAATGATTCTTCAGCACCGGCACCGAATGCCGTTACTGACATTGTTGAAAGCACAAGAACCACACAGAGAACAACACTTAACATACGCTGAATTAACGTTTTCATAAAAGTTACCTCCACAATTAATATAAATAGAATCAACCTTATCCAAAATAATAATACAACAAAATTATCCCTTTAGTCAACAAAAAGGAAAGAAGTTTTTTGAATAAAATTAAAATTTATTAAATTTGCATAAAACAATTATTTAATTATTTTATATAGTTCTTTAAAGACAGTATATTAACAACCAATGAACATATTTTTAATTAACTCTTGACTATTACGAATAATTGTACTATAATAACATTACTATAGTAATTTATCAGGAGGAAAAAACTATGAATTTTTACGAAGAATACAAAGATGAAATCAAAGCTTTCTTTGACGCTCTTATTGAGTTTATCAAAGTTCTCATCGCTAAATTAACCGAAGGCAAAGACGATACAACAGCAGAACAGTAATCAAAAAAGCACAAAGGCTGTCACAACCGTGGCAGCCTGATTTTTTTATATTTTTACTTTTCCTTGTACACCAAACGACGAAAGAAGTCTGGCGCTCTGACTTACGGGAAGCCCCATAACTGAAAAATAATCTCCTGTTATACCTTTGACAAAAACACTTGCATAGCCCTGAATACCGTAACTTCCTGCTTTATCGGTATATTCTTCGGTGTCAAGATAACTTTTTACCGTATCCGCAGTAAGAGGAAAAAATTCAACTTCTGTTGTATTTTCAAAGCACTCGCATCTTTCTTTGTCCGCGATGCAGACACCCGTTGAAACTATGTGCTTTCTGCCCGAAAGAAGCATGAGCATATCATAGGCATCCTGACGGCTGACAGGTTTTCCTAAAATTTTACCGTCAACTGCAACCACCGTGTCGCAACCTAAAACAACACAGTCACTATTATCTTTCAGCACCGCCATAGCCTTCCTACGGGCAAGTTCGGTTACTGTTTGCTGCGGTGTAAGATTTTCAGTTATATTCTCGTCGCAATCGGAAGGCTTCACCTCGAAAGTATATCCGCAGTTATCAAGCAACTCTTTTCTGCGGGGAGAATTTGATGCGAGAATGAATTTTTTCATCATATCTCTCCCATCTCTTTCAGTTTCGAAATTTTCATAACAAGGGCAACAGTTTTTGAGTCTGATATTTCTCCGTTCATTACCATTTCTACAGCCTCGTCAAGAGAAATCTTTTCAACAGAAAGGAACTCACCCTCATCAAGATTCTGCTTTGTGCTTTTCAGACCGACAGCGCCGTAAAGATATATTATCTCGCTGCAATAAGCAACAGTGGGATAAACGGTACCCAGAGAAAAGACTTTCTCGGCAACCACGCCGCATTCTTCTTCAAGTTCTCTGATTCCTGCTTCAAGGGGATTTTCACCTTTCTCAAGTTTGCCGGCAGGAAGTTCGAGAAGTTCTTTCTTATAAGGATAGCGGTACTGCCTTACAAAAAGAAGTTCGTACTTTTCCGTAAGTGCGGCAACACAGACACCTCCGCTGTGTTCCACGACCTCTCTGATTGCCCTGCCACCGTCAGGAAGTTCAATATCATCAACATGAACAGTTATTATTCTTCCTTCATAAATTACCTTTGTATCAAGAGTTTTTTCTTCGAAATTCAAAACTATCGTTCCTTTCGTGGTATAATTTTTAATTCGGCTTCATATATTTCAACGGGTGATAATATGAAATATACGGTCAAGCCCTGCGCTTTAGATTATACCACAAATAAAAGAATAATAGAAGACCTTATTAAAGAATATCCGTTTTTAAATGTGCAACTTATCGGCAGAACCGGTATCGGGCGCAGTATTTTTGCCCTCTCTCTCGGCAACAATAAAAACAGTACGATTTATGTCGGCTCTGTTCGCGGCGGAGACAGACTGTCCGGTCTGGTGCTTTTACTTTTCGTCGAACGGCTTTGTCATTCCATTAAATATAACCATTTACTTTCGGCAGTCAATGTCAGAAAAGTTTTGAATTTTTCGGGCTTGACTGTAATTCCCTGTCTTAATCCTGACGGAAGAGAGATTGATCTTTACGGACCGTCGGGTGCAAAGAGTATGGGTGCTTTTGTTTCCTCCTTTTATACTGATGAAAAGCCTCAATGGAACGCAAATGCCATGGGAGTTGACATAAATCGTAATTTTATTTTTGCCCATAATTTTGCACAGGAGAGTCAGCATCCCTCACCCTCTTCTTTTAAAGGTGACTATCCCGAAAGTGAAGCAGAAACAAAAGCACTCACTCGCCTTTGCAGATTGAAACCTTTCCGACAATGCCTCGAATTATATGACGGTGCCGGAGAAATTTTTTATAAAAGCGACGAAGAGGAACCTGTCAGCAGTTCAATGATTGCAAAAATTCTTGCCTGTTCCTGTTCTCTACCCATTAACGTAAACAACAACACTTTCCAATCGGGGGTTAAGGATTGGTTCATCAAAGAGTTCCATAGTCCCGCTTTTGCTATAGGAACAGGCGGAAAAGTCAGTGAACTCTATTCCCTGTACAGCAGACTTGAAGAGGCGCTCATTGTTTTTTCTCTTATATGAACAACACAACAAAAAGGCTATCGCTTTCGCGATAGCCTTTTTAACATATCAGTTTTTATAAGGGGGAAACTGATGATTTAATTACCAGTGAACGCTGCCACAATCACAACTCTTGCTGATTTTGAAGAGTTTCCAGAAGAAGTTGACAATCTTGAAGATAAACTTCATAAGACCGCTTTCCTTGTGACAGATACATCCGCAGGATTTACCGTCTTCATAGAGAACTCTGCTACATTCATCACATTTGCCGTTAGCGTCTGTGTCATTGTGATCCATTGCGGGAATTGTTACATCCTTAATTTCTTCTGCAGCCTCTGCATCGGAGAACATAACTGCACATCCGGTACATACCCAATGTTCAAGCATGCCTTCACTTACACAATCTGCTTCGTAACCCTTATAGTGTACGAGATCATGTCCGAGAGCCTCTGCACCTTCTTCAACTCTGTAATCATATTCATTACAGTTTGTGCACTTCCAGATTGCGGCTTCTGCTTCTGTGCAGGTTGCCTTTCTGATTTTGCCTGTGTTTACGAAGTTGTGTTCGCCTGTAGGAGCAAGATCTTCATTATCATAACCTTCGGGGTATATGATGCCGCTTGTTCCGTAATATTCTTCAAACTTGGAGTTACATGCAACGCATTTCCATTCTCTGAAGCCGCCCTTTACACAAGTGGGAACAATATAACTTGTATACTGTAATTTGTGTTCAGCAGCTTCTGTCTTAGTCTGAACCTTATCACAGACTGTACAGTAGTTCTTGTATGTAACGCCTGTTGCACAGTCACCCTGAGCATCTTTCCAAACAAGATTGCCTTCTGCATCTGTTTCCCAAACGTGAGCATTTGTATTCTTAGGCTGTCTCTTTGTCTTATAGACATCACAGTTTGCACAGTAAGAGATTGAAAGGCCTTCTTCATTACAAGTGGGTTCTTTAATGATTGTTGCATCAAAGTCTTCAGGCTTGTTGGTCCATTCTGTAATGTCGTAACCGTGTTCGCTCATTACGTGCTCAAGAGCTGTATCCTTTGCTTCACGGCTTACTTCGGTTTCACATACGCTACAGGTGTTCTTTTCTGTACCGTTTACACCGCACGCAGCATCATCCTGATATACCCATTCACCATCGAATGTATGGTCGGATGTTTCACCGTAAGGAGCGTTACAGATTTCGCAGAGTGCCTTATCCTTACATGTAGCCATACCACCGGAGCAGTTAGCAGTGCTTACCTTATAACCGCAGCCGTCAACTGTGCATATGAATGAGTGAGTACCGTCATTGTTCGGAGTTGCTGTTTCGCTTGCAGTATGGTTAGTAGCAGGAACAATGTTCTTCTTCCATGTATCGTCGCAATCGTCTTCCGGACATGCATAACTGTCATAACCGTCAGTAGTACATGTAGGTGCTACTGTTTCAATGAAGGTTTCTTCATCGGAGTAAACCTTTGTATTGTTGTTACCGCATACACAAGCATTGGAGTGAGTATGAACGCCGTCTTTACTTGTTTCTGCCTTAAAGGTGAAGTCACACTTTTCACCACCGGTGATTACATAATCAAGACCGTCATATTTAACTTCATACTTAACCTGTTCGCCGTCAACTACCATACCGAAGGTCTTAACCTCATAAGGATTACCTTCATCATCTGTGAGAGTTACTTTATCACAGTTAGTGTTGACACAGTACTGTGCGTGATAGTTATTAACTGAATCGTAGTAGTAAGAACCTGTGAAGTTATGACCTGTAGCCTTATAGCCGTCGGGAAGAACAGCAGGATAAGTGGTGTAGTCACAATTCTTACAGTATTCATAATTAGGATTACCGTCAACTTCACAAGTAGGAGCCTTAGAACTAACCCGAACCTTATCGTGGCCTGAAGAACGAATTACTGTTTCTGACTGACCGAGGTATGCATCCTTACCATCTTCATCCTTAAAGTACTTCTTACAGGTTGAGCAGTACCAGTATTCGTGGTTACCGTCTTCTGTACAGGTAGCATCCTGTGCTACTGTATGAGTCATTTCATGACCTGACTTAGAATCTTCCTTAGTCCATGTTGAGCCATTGCCGTAATCCTTACTGGAGTTCTCACAAAGTGAACATTCGTAATAGTATGTTGCGTCATTCACACAGTCTGCTTCAGTTGCAAGATACTTGTCATCTTCTACTTCTTTCCAGTCATGTTCAAGTGCTGAACCTGATGAGAACTTAACGCCCTTGCCTTCGCCATTAACTTCTTCAGACGACTTGCCGCAGTCTTCATACTTACAGGAAGTGTAGTACTTGGCTGCTGCAAAGCAGGTTGCTTCATCGGCAAGATATTTAGCATCAACTTTATTCTGGAAATCATGCTTTCTTACTTCACCGTTAAGGAAAGTGAGAGAGCCTGTGCCTGTGTACACTTCATCTTCAGTTACTTCTTCTGCGCTGCGTTCGCAACGTGAGCAAGCATAATAATAGATGTTTTCGTGTTCACAGTTTGCTGCTTTCTTGAGGTAGTCATCTTTGTAAATCTTCTTAGTGTAATCGTGACCGAGAGCATCGGTGTAGTTGATGTTCCATGTGTGATTACATGCTGAGCACTGAACGATATCATAGCCCTGTGATGTACAGGTAGCAAGTTCAAAATCAAAGTTTACTGCAGAATCCATACAACTGGCTTCCATTGTTTCGCCACATCCACGTTCACAAGTGAAAGTGTGCTTAAGAGTTTCTTCGCCGTTATACTGAGCATCTACCCAAATGTGTTCAAGTGCTGTGCCTTCCTTTTCGAAGGTATTGTTTGCATCTTCACTTGATTTCTTACAGTCGGGATTTGAACAGTAAGCGTAGTAGGTTTCGTTTACTTCACACTCAGCCTGTGTAGCGATATAGAGATATTCGTCTTTGCATGTGTAGTCATGAGCAGTCATTGTGTCAGGCTTCTCGTAAGTTTCGTCGCCGAAAACTTCTTCACAACCGATACAATACTTATAATATGTTTCGTTTGCAATACAAGTTGCTTCTGTTGCTTTCTTGATATACTTTTCTGTACCTGTAATTACATGGTCTTCTGTCGTGCCGTAAGCAACGTGACAGAACTGACATTCAGCCTTATCTGTACATGTTGCTGTACCGCCGGTACAATCCTGTTCTTCGCTGTTACCGCATGTACAAGAAGCGATGTGCTTGCCTGCTTCTTTGTTTTCATAAGACCATACACAGTCTGCCCATGCACCTTTTTCTGTGCCAACGCCGTATTCACCGCAACCGTTAGCGCAAAGTTGCTGATGCTTGTCATTTTCTGTATCGTAGTTGTAATCTCCTGTGAAATTATGACCTTTCTTTGTACCAAGATCGATTACAGTGTAACCGTGACCGCAATTAGCATCGGTACATGTGTATGTTGTATAAGCGTCATCTTCACATGTAGCGGGTGTATAAACATCTGTATAAGTACAGTTTATTGTATCTATAGCACCACAAACTCCACAAGTACGAGTCATCTTACCAGCTTCGCTATCTTTGTTTGTGTCAGCCTGTGACCAATCGCCCCAAGCATGATCCTTAGTGTAACCGCAGACTTCACATTCACACTTGTCGTATTCTGTGTTTTCTTTCCATGTGGAGCAAGTTACTGTACCGCCATAGGTGCCACAGCCATTCTCACAAAGGAATGAGTGAGTGCCGTCGCCGTTGTCTTTAACATCACCCGTGTAATCGTGAGTGAGTGCTGTGCCTTCGGCTTTGATTGTATCTTCTGTTTCACAACCGTGATCGCAAAGTGCTGTCTTTGTGCCGTCTACTTCGCACTTAGCATCGTTGTTGTATGTGTAGGTTGTATATTTGTGCTCAAGAGCGGATCCTTCCTTAGTGCGTGTATAAGTCTTAATACCACAAAGGTCGCAAGTTGCTGTTTCTGTACCGTCTACACCACACTTGGCATCATTGTTGTATGTGTAGGTTGTATATTTATGCTCGAGAGCATCTGTTGCTGAACCTTCTTTAATCATGGTTTCGCAATCCTTACACCATGTATCACCTGTGTAACCGGGCTTTTCACATTCAGCGGCTACATCGTCTCTGATTTCTGTGTTAACATGGTTATTGGGGTTGATATCGCCTGTTTCTGTCTTTTCCTCGAGACATGCACACTTATAGTATGTTTTGCCGGGAACTGTACAGGTTGCGGATGAAGCGGGATGGTTAGCATCTTCGATGAAGTTATGTTCCTTTGTCGTTGTTGCATCACAGTCATTACACTTTACAGTGTGTGTTGTTTCAGTCTTGTCACCATCAGTAAGAACAGTCCATGTGGGATTTGTTCTTTCAAATGTATGCTTGAGTGCAGGAGCAAATTCACCTGTGGTATCCTCATAAGCCTCACCGTTGTTCCAAGCATAGTTACAATCAGTACAAATCTTGGTAATCTTACCGGGAGTTGTACAGGTAGCAGCTGTTATTCTGTTATATACGATTTTGCCGTGTTCTTTTTCGGTGAATGTTGCAGTAACTTCAAGGTCTTCTGTTACATTTGAGAAATCTGCACTCCAGCCTGCAAATACATATTCGTAGTCAGCATCCGCAGCCTTTGAGGGATTTGCAGGGGCTGTAGCGGCTGCACCGGGAGCTACTTCTTGAGTCTTGATAACTGTGTCGTCCCAGTTTTTGAAGGTAACTGTGAGTTTCTGAATCCAACGAGCATATACAATATCACTTGCTGAGAAACCGGAAACATCTGTTACCTTTTTACCGTCAGCAGTATACCAACCGTCGAAGGCGTAACCATCTCTAACAGGTGTATAAGTAAGGCCTTTTGTATCTCCTACGGAGAATGCTTCACGTGCAGTAGTGTATTTATTTGCGTAAGCGTCGTAGTCAGATTTCTTTACAAGTCTGATGTCAGAGAATGTAACGCTGTCGCCTGCATTACAGGTACCGAAACGGAATACAAGACCGTCGGCTTCGGGAAGAGTTTTAAATGTTACCTCATGCTTACCCATATTTGCTGAGTAAGGAAGGTCACCGGAACTTACAAACCACTTATTACCGTCACCGTTATAATACGCATTATGTGTATACTGGTTGCCTGAGGTATAGAAAACATGAATCTGTGCTCTGCCGGTACCTTCAGTATTCCACGAAAGAACATATTCTGTATCGCCATCAACCTCAGCTCTGTAATAAGTAGGCTGCTGGGATGTATTGTTGTCAGTACCATTTGCACTACCGTCATGAGTGATTTTGATTGTACCCTGGTCAGCATCGATTTCGATAGTACCGTTTGACATATTTGCCTTAACGGGATTAAGTGCCCAGTCT
This sequence comes from Acutalibacteraceae bacterium, assembly GCA_045537395.1. Taxonomy (GTDB): domain Bacteria; phylum Bacillota; class Clostridia; order Oscillospirales; family Acutalibacteraceae; genus UBA6857. The sequence goes on from JAZSPI010000064.1 coordinate 80,758, forward strand.
GTAAGTGAGAAAAGGTTGTCGTAACCTACATCGTATCTTCTTCCGAGACCGTTCATAGCTGTGGTAATATTATTGACAAGATTATTGATAGTAGTCTGTTCAGCAGCAGCTCTGGCACCTGCATCGGTATAGTTAGCAATAGCAAAAACAGTTGTCTTGGTGTAAAGTGTGCTTGTGGTTGCGGCTTCGATAGCAGCCTGAAGAGCCTGTCTGGAAGCCTGTGTGTATAATGTATTATAACCAGCCTTAGCCTGAAGAGCCTTAGCATCTGCAACCTTACTGATAAGAGCAGCGTTCTTAGCCTGGAACTGAAGAGACTTTGCTGCATTGTTGATAGCATCGGTCTTATCCTTAACTGTCTGATAGGTCTGCTCACGGACAGGGAGCATATTAAGACCCTGGTCTCTTAAGTTCCTAAGATTGTTAAGACCGTTATTAAGAACATAATCCTGATAAGCAGTATTATTAGTATAGACTGTAGTCGCATTATCTGTAGCGGACTTAAGAGCAGCCTTATCGTAGATTTCAATGTTCCACCATACTTCGTTATAACCGTTGAGCTGTTCACTTACCTGGGTGGGTTTACCCTTTGCAGACGGATGGAAAGTATTATCGTCGGTCCATTTATTAGCAGGGAAAACATACTTCCATTGCTGTGCAAAGTTGAAAGGAGAGGGGTTTATACCTGCTGTAGAATATCTGCCTGTACCTGCAGCTTTAGGGTCACCGATAAGGTAGATATAGTTAGTTCTGTTCGATGTTCCGCCTGTATTTTTATAAACGATAAAACCTGAACTGCCGGAATAATTATCATGAACTCTCAGGTCATAGTTACTATCGTTATCTGTATTAACACCGTATTCGTTGCTACCGTTCATGCTCGAATTACTGCTGTATCCGTCAAACAAATTGTTCATGGTGAACTGCTCAGAGCCATTCTGACCGCTGATACCGTTACCGTTACCCCATGCAGCGGGACCGAGACCCCATCTATAGTCAGTGCCATTACCCCATGACCATTCAACCTCGATCTTATAACCGGCTGACTGAAGGGTTTCATCCTTATCAAGATAAATGGTTTTGGGTACTCTGATCCAAACATGAGCGTCATTGGCATTACGGCTTGCACCCCAGAGCATCCAACGGGTATTATTATCATTGGCTGACCAGAAAGGTGTACCGTATTTGTCAGTATTCACACGGTATGTAGTATCTGTGGCTGCTGCGCCTGCTTCAAATGTAACCATGCCCGGGAAGAACACCCAGGATGTCATAAGCATAAGCACTGATAAAAATACTGATAAAGTTTTCTTGGTTAATTGTTTCTTTTTCATTTTTGAATTTATCCCCCTTAATTGAGATATTTGAAACTGCCCTTCTCATTTTAAGAGCGTTTCAGATTTTTTCGGGAATCCCCGAGGTTTAAACAAATGATGAAATAGAATCCAAATCCTCCGCACACATCTGACCTCCTTGTGCTTTTGCCGGAGATTTTTATTCCGTTTCATGGTAAAAGGGTACAATAACCCCTATAATTACACATACTTATTATAAATCATATATGGAATAAAATCAATATAATTTTTCAAAATGTTAAAGCATTCAAAACAAAAAATATGCGGTAGATTTTGTGCAATTTGACAAAACAAGAAGAAATGTAACAGGACAGGTTTGCTGTGATTTTAACACAGACATAACCTGTCCCCTTGTGTTATAGTTAGATATTTTCGAATTTTACGGTCAAATTGATGAAGAACCTACCTTTGAATCATCCGAATAAAAGCAGTCATTTTCCCATTTGGCAGGATTGGTTTCAATATAGTCCCATATTTTTTCGTAATCCTTTTCTCCGCGGATGATGTGATCGTGGAACAATTTTTGCCAAGGTGAAAAACCTATTTGTTTTGATACGTACCCTTTCATTTGCTGTATGACGGTTGATACCGTAGGGGCGACCATTGGTCGTCCGAAGTTATCAATATCATTTATTAATAGTATCAAATGTATATGATTGGGCATAATTACGTATTTATCAACAGATACCGCGGGATAATGCTCTGCAATATTTTCAATTGAAGTTTTTGTTATTTCACCGCAATATGACAGACACATTCCTGACGGACGACCAATGGTCGCCCCTACGATTTTACCGAAATAATGCTCTTTGTTTTTCGTGCAGACGGTGATGAAATACATACCGTTACTGCTGTAATCGTAGTTTTTCAACCTATTAGGTTTTCTTGATTGCATAGTCACATTTTACTTCTCATACTTTTCCATAAACTCTTCGCCGCAACCGTACTTCTCGTAAACATAGTCGATGTCCTTATCGCCTCTGCCTGAAAGAGAAACGAGAATAGAACCTGACTTGTGCTCCTTGGCATACTTGATGGCATAAGCTACAGCGTGGGAAGATTCTATAGCAGGGATGATGCCCTCATATCTTGACAAAAGGAAGAATGCCTCCATAGCCTCTTCGTCGGAAATGGTGTCATACTGTACTCTGCCCATATCGCGAAGATTTGCGTGTTCGGGGCCTACACCGGGATAGTCAAGACCGCTTGCAATGGAATATACGGGAAGCGGTTCACCCTTTTCGTCCTGGAGAAGATAACTTTCAAAACCGTGAAGTCTGCCCTTGGTTCCGAACGCCATAGTAGCCGCGTGGTCGCCGACCTTCTCACCTCTGCCGAGGGGCTCGACACCGATAATATCCACCGGGTCTGCAAGGAAAGGCACGAACATACCGATAGAGTTTGAGCCACCGCCTACACAGGCACACACAGCATCGGGATGATGTCCCGTCATTTCAAGGAACTGTTCTCTTGCCTCAATACCGATAACAGCCTGGAAATCTCTTACCATTTTCGGGAAAGGATGAGGGCCGAGGGCAGATCCGATGCAGTAAATAGCGTGGTCATATTCCTTAAGATAAGCATCGAAAGCAGCGTCAACAGCCTCTTTGAGAGTCTTGAGTCCATGAGTTACAGGAATAACATTGGCACCGAGCATTTTCATTCTGATTACATTGGGGTGCTGTTTTGCGATATCAACCTCACCCATATAAATGTCACATTCCATACCGAAGTATGCCGCCGCCGTAGCAAGAGCAACACCGTGCTGACCTGCGCCTGTTTCGGCGATAAGTTTCTTTTTACCCATATACTTTGCTAAAAGTCCCTCACCCATACAGTGGTTGAGTTTGTGAGCGCCTGTGTGGTTAAGGTCTTCGCGCTTAAGATAAATCTGACAGTTGCCGAAAAGTTTGGAAAGTCTTTCACAATGGTAAACGGGAGTGGGTCTGCCCTGAAATTCCTTTCTGATTCTGCGAAGTTCGGAAATGAACTGTGCTGACTGACAGATGGCTTCATAGGCATCGTCTGCTTCCTTGAAGGCAGGCTCAAGTTCAGGGGGAAGAAATGCTCCGCCGTGCTGACCGAAATAACCGTTTTTGTCGGGATACTGTTTAAGATAATTGTCGAAATCTTTATAATTTGTGTTCATTTGAAATTCTCCTTATATATAATAGTATAGTAATTTTGAGGATCAGGTGGTTTTCACCCTTCCGTCAGCCTGACGGCTGACACCTTTCCCTCCGGGAAAGGGAACCCTTTTGTCCGTTCCGTTGTCACGGACATTTCCCCTGACAGGGGTATTTCCTTTCAGGGACTTCAGTTGTTGTGTGCGATTATAACCTTCGCCATCGTACACCCGAATAATACATAAATAACACTTCCTTGAAAAATAAAAAAACTTCTGCTCCACAAAGGAACAGAAGTCTGTTGCCACCTTAATGGTTTTTACGTACTGACATACGCTCTCAGCATAACGGTAGAGTTTCCGTCGGCACCTACTGCACTTTTCGGAGCCGCCCTCACAAGTCCATTCACATAACCTTCCCCTGTTACATTCCACCGTCCGTAACTCTCTGTAAGATTCGGGTAATGCTACTACTCTTGTTCATCGGTTTAATTTTATTATGTGAAAATGATATATCAGTTTTTTCCTTTTGTCAATAGATTTAATGAAATTTAGTCCGGTAAATTTTTACATTACCACTGAATCAAGAACTGCTATTGCCTCAGCGAACTCTTCCAAGTCTTTTCTCTGACTTCTGCCTCTGAACTGATTCCATTTTTCTTTAATATCACTCCAGTCAAAGGTATTATCCGCAGCCTTTTCCGCCGGAGTCTCCTGTGCTTTTTCCGCTTCTTCTGTTCTCGCCTTTTCCAGGGCAGTTTTTGTGGCAGAGATAAACTCTTCCTTTGAGTAGATGCTGATTTTCTCTACCTTTAATTTATGGGCAAGTTCTTCAAGTTCGTAAATCGCATTGGCGCCGTACTGCTCCACCATCTGCTCAAATACATCGGGAGTGAAGCAGTAAATGTTCCCTGCCAGATGACCGAAGGCTTTTCTTGTGTCAAGATAGCCAAGTTGTATTCTTCTGTCAATCATAGGACCGCTGAAATCAAAGGACGGTCCGAGATCGTCAAGGTCGTAGGGACGGATATATACCACTTGCGAATTATTGAAATTAAGATTATGAGCGACACCCTTGATGTTTGAAATATCAATAACGATAAGTTTATTATAGCCTCTCTTTTTAAGTGTCATAACGGGAGTGTTGTCATAAACGCCGCCGTCGAGGAATTTTTCACCCTCAGGACCGATATTCGTAGCAAGAGGGATATTTGATGAAGCAAGAAGATAGTCCACAAGTTCACCCTGCGGAATATCGTCAACGAATATTTCCAAAGGTGTAGCACTCTGGGAAAGATGCACCGTAACAATACCTAAAGGTATTTTCTTTTTTCTTACCTTATCTTCATCCACATAGGTTTTTATATAGTCGGCAGCAGGTGAAGCATCAAAGCCTCCGTTTTTCAGAAACTCCTTAAAAAGAACACTCCAATTTTTCTTGCTGAAAAGATTTTCCGGGTCAACAAGTTCGTTTTCGATTCTGATACCTTTTTCAACGGAGACATTATGCCAGAATTCGATGGCCTTGTTAATATCGCCCGCTGCTATAAGCGCACCGTTAATGGAACCGATGGAAACACCTGAAATCGCATCAAAAGAAATACGCATTTCCTTAAGCGCCTTCCACGCACCTATCTGATAAGCGCCCTTACCGCCACCGCCTGCAAGTACAAGACCGTACTTTTTAAAAATCATAGTTACACCAACCTTAATCAATAAATCAAATCTGCTATTATACTGTTTGAAAGAAGAAAGCCTTCTTTGGTAAGATAGATTCTCTCCTCATCTATTTTTAATAAACCGTTTTTCTCGTATTTTTTTGCTTTTAGGAAGACCGTCTCATCAATTTCTCTGCCGTATCTTTCTTTGAATCTTTTTCCGTCAAGACCTTCCTTAAGTCTGAGAGAAAGCATAATATACTCTTCCTCACTGCCTCCCTCACCGTCAAAAACAGGATCTTTTACCGAAAGAAAATCTTCAAAGGAGCGCGAATAATAAAATCTCTTTCCGTTATAATAGGAGTGTGCCGAAGGGCCTATGCCGATATATTCCTCGCATTGCCAATATTTCGTATTATGGCGGCTATGAAATCCTTCAAGGGCAAAATTGGATATTTCGTAGTGGATGAAGCCTTCCTTTTCAAGCCTTTCCGATGTATGCAGATACATCTCCGCCACTGCATCTTCGTCAGGCAAATCAAGGTTTTCTTCATTTCTTTCAAAAGGTGTCCCCGCTTCTATTTTAAGCATATAGGCACTGATGTGTTTCACTCCGAGAGAAAGAATAAAATCTATGCTTTCATTGAGGCTCTCCTCACTCTGATAAGGAACACCCAGCATAAGGTCAAGAGAGATATTATCTATGCCCTCATTTTTAAAAAGATTAACTGCTCTTTTAATATCTTCTCTTCCGGAAGGTCTGCCAAGCATTTTCCTTTCTCTGTCCACCGCCGACTGCATACCCATAGAGACACGGTTGATACCTGCTCTTTTCACGGCACGGACAAAGTCTTCATAGGTAGACGATGGATTACACTCCACGGTTATTTCAGCATTTTCCTGTAAATCAAAGTTTTCCCTTATGTAATCGGTTATCCTTCCTATTCTTTCACCGCCGAAAACCGAGGGTGTACCTCCCCCGAAATAAAGAGTATCAACCTTTATGTTTTTTCCGGCATACCTCTCTAAAGTAAAAAGGACAGCCTTGAGATAACTGTCCTTTTGTTTTTCGTCACCTTTAAAGGAATAGAAATCACAGTAAGGACATTTTGTTTTGCAAAAGGGAATATGAATATATATTCCTGTCATACTGTTTATCCGTTATCGTCAAGTTTGAGAACTGCCATAAAAGCCTCCTGAGGCACTTCAACAGTACCGAACTGACGCATACGTTTTTTACCTTCCTTCTGTTTTTCGAGAAGTTTTTTCTTTCTTGTAATATCACCGCCGTAGCACTTGGCAAGAACGTCTTTTCTCATAGCCTTAACTGTTTCTCGGGCGATAACCTTACTGCCGATGGCAACCTGAATGGGGATTTCAAACATCTGTCTCGGAATATGCTCCTTGAGTTTTTCGGCAATCTTTCTGGCACGGGACATAGCCTTTTCCGAATGGATAATAAAGGAAAGAGCGTCAATGATATCTCCGTTAAGAAGCACGTCTACTTTCTGAAGACTTGAACGTCTGTATTCAAAAATCTCATAGTCAAAGGAAGCGTAGCCTCTCGTTCTTGATTTGAGTGCATCGAAGAAGTCATAAATAATTTCATTGAGAGGTAGTTCGTAATGAATATCCACACGGTCAGGTGTGATGTATTTCATATCCTTGAAAACCCCGCGTCTGTCCTGACAAAGATCCATAATTGAGCCTACATAATCGGCAGGAGAATAAATATGAGCGTTAGTGATAGGCTCTTCGCAGTAGTCAATAACTGCCTGCTCGGGATAATGAGTGGGGTTATCAATTTCAACAACACTTCCGTCGGTAAGATGGATTTTATACACAACGGAAGGAACAGTGGTCACAAGGTCAAGATTATATTCTCTTTCAAGTCTTTCCTGAATAATTTCAAGATGCAGAAGTCCAAGGAATCCGCAACGGAAGCCGAAGCCTAAAGCCCCCGAAGTTTCAGGCTCATAGGAAAGAGAAGCATCGTTGAGCTGAAGTTTTTCCAAAGCATCGCGGAGTGCCTCATAGTCTGCACCGTCGGCAGGATAAACACCGCAGTAAACCATTGGATTAACTTTTCTGTAACCGGGCAGAGGCTCAGTAGCAAGATTCTGTACCTTTGTAACCGTATCACCGACCTTGGCATCACGGACAGTTTTAATAGATGCAGTGATATAGCCAACCTCACCTGAGGAAAGTTCCTTACAGGGTTCCAGCCCAGTAGCACGCATATAACCTACTTCAACAACATTGAACTCGGCACCTGTTGCCATCATACGCATTGTCTCTCCTGCTTTGAGGGTACCTTGCATAACACGGACATAAACTATAACACCTTTGTAGTTATCATAAACGGAGTCGAAGATAAGCGCCTTAAGAGGTGCCTTATCGTCACAGTCGGAGGGTGCAGGAATATCGGAAACGATTCTTTCAAGAACTTCTTCCACATTTTCACCTGTCTTTGCCGAAACTCTCGGTGCGCCCATACAGTCAAGACCGATTACCTCCTCAACCTCCGCGGCAACTCTGTCGGGCTCGGCGGCAGGAAGGTCAATCTTGTTAATTACGGGAACGAGTTCAAGGTCATGGTCAAGAGCAAGATATGTGTTAGCGAGAGTCTGTGCCTCAATTCCCTGTGAAGCGTCAATTATAAGAACTGCACCTTCACAAGCGGCAAGAGAACGGGAAACCTCATAATTAAAGTCAACGTGACCCGGTGTATCGATAAGATTAAGTTCGTATTCTTCGCCGTCCTTTGCTTTATAGTTGAGTTTTACGGCGTGGGCTTTTATGGTAATACCTCTTTCTCTTTCAAGATCCATATCGTCAAGAATCTGGGCAGACATATCTCTTTTTGCCACAGAATCCGTTATCTCAAGAAGTCTGTCGGCAAGAGTACTTTTGCCGTGGTCAATATGGGCGATGATAGAAAAATTCCTTATGTTTTCTTTTTTTACTGCCAAAATATCACCTCATACGGGGTAAATTATTATATCAATGTATTTTAACACACTATAAAGGTTTTGGCAAGACTTTTCAAAAAGCAAATACAAAATCTCTTCTGTGCATAGCAAAAAACGCAGTCCCTGTGAAACCCACAAAGACTGCATAAATAGTTTTCATATACATTACAACTTACACAAATAAGTACACCTTACATCTGTTCTCCGTAAACAACGCCTTTTTCAAAAGCATCGGTAATAATATCAATGATTTCCGGATTGTTTTCCTTGTATTTTTCCTCATAGAAAGTGAAATAAGCATCTTCACTTATAACATCCGTAGCGCCGATGAGAACACTCAGAAGAACTGTGCTTACGGTCTTTGCGTTACCGAGTTCACGGACAATATCATCCACAGGAACGGAAATAATCTTTATGCCCTTCTTTTTGGCTGCCTTAACGCGGTTAGAATTAACAAGAACAATACCCCGTTCCTTAACATTATCAATATTTTTATCATAAGCCTTTTTATTCATGGCAACAAGAATATCGCAGTTTTGAGTTCGGAAAGTTCTTATTTTTTTATCGCTTATGACCACGGTACATACGGATGTATCGCCTTTTTCCGATTCATATTCAGGAATAAATGCAGAGTTTTTCCCCATACTTTCCGCTACATGGGAAAGTGTTATACCTGTATTTATAATTCCCTGTCCGGCAAAGCCGGAAAACACTATTGTTTTTATCATCGTTTTACACCTTATCTTTCATAAACCACTTTCTACATTATAGCATATATATACTTTTTTGTAAATCGTTAACAATGTTATTTTTTATCTTGTTTTTTCATCGCAGTGTTTGTGCAGTTCTGTAAATCAAAAAGGAGCTGTTTTTTTACAGCCCCTTCTGTGTTCATTTCCTGCACTTATCAATACTCGGATTGAAAGCGTAAAAATTCTTTTCATTCATTTTATCCGTAGCAATTCTCAGACCTTCACCAAATCTCTGATAATGAACAATTTCTCTTTCCCGAAGGAACTTGATTACGTCGCACACATCAGGGTCATCAACCAGACGAAGAATGTTGTCGTAGGTTGTTCTCGCCTTCTGCTCTGCCGCCATATCCTCATGGAGGTCAGTGATTACGTCGCCTTTTGACTGAAGATAAGCCGCTGTAAAAGGCACGCCCGCCGCACTTACGGGATATACGCCCGTGGTGTGGTCAACAAAGTAAGCATCAAAGCCGTTCTTCTTTATTTCTTCGGGTGTAAGATTTCTTGTCAACTGATAAACAAGAGTGCCTATCATTTCAAGATGAGACAGTTCTTCCGTACCAATATCCGTCAACAAGCCCTGCAACTCTCCCCAAGGCATAGCAAAACGCTGGCTCAGATAACGAAGGGATGCACCAAGTTCACCGTCGGGGCCACCGTACTGACTGATTATGATTTTTGCATAAAGAGGATTCGGTTTTTTGATATTGATAGGATACTGCAGTATTTTTTCATAACAGAACATCAGCAATCACTCCCGCTGTTTACCCAAGGAAATGGACTTTTTAACCATTTTGCACCATAGCCGGTTTCGGCAGATATAGGTCCGTATTTACACTCGTACTCTCTTAAAAGTTCACGGTATTTTTCCATGTACTTATTCAGAAGTTCCGCCGCCTGTGTATCGCCGCAATGGGTATCAAGATAAAGGTGAAGTTCCCACATGGCAAAGCGCACGGACATAAGCCTGTGCTTGAGACTGTTTTTCATATTTGTCATCTCACACACCCCACAAAAGGAAGGTCAAGGCAGGGAAAAATCGTTCCCGAGCAAAGGGCCTTTTCCGCCGTATACACTTCCGACCACTGCTGAAAAGGTACATAAGCCATAGCAAGGACTGTATTACGGGGCAAAGGATTTCTGTCACAGCATTTTATATCGCCGCAGGACATATCGTTTCTTATGCAGGAATCATAACCGCAATCGTTATATTCCATTTTCCTCACTCCTTATAAATATTAACAGCACCGTACTGTCAGTATCATATTATTCAGAAAAGAGGATAATGGTTACTTAAACTGAAAAAGCATTAATAAAAGAAAAATCCCGTAACACTTCAGCATTACGGAACCGTTATTTTTGTCGGGAAAGATCTCAGTCTTCCTTTCCTACGAGCCAATTGAGAGATACTCCGAGTACATCGGCAATTGCAACGAGTTCATAGTCGCATACGCCTCTTATCTGACCTTCAAGTTTTGACAACCCTGAAGCTGTAAGTTCAACACCTCTTATCTGAAGCTGGGTGAGAAGGTCAACCTGCTTGATACCGAGTTCCTTTCTCTTTGCTTCAATTCTTGCTCCGACGATGTTTTTTTCACCGAGAGCCTGTTTTCTGATTCTCATTTTTTTCACACCTTATTTTTGTAATTATTAAAATCTCTTAAATCTCCTAATTATGATAACACAGTGAAAATTTTATGTCAAGGTTGATTATGTCAGTTATTAATACAAATATAATGTCAAATAGTAATTATCTTAGGTATATTTGATATAATTTTTTCCAAAAAGCCCTTTCATTCCCCGTTTTTTATGCTATAATAGTTTATCATAAATTTTTTCTCGTTTTATTACAGTAATCGAAGACGATACAAATCTAAGGAGTTGTTGAAAATGAGTAATACTCTTGAATCAAGAAATCTTACAATGCTTATGGACTTTTATGAACTTACCATGGCAAACGGTTATTTTACCAACGGAATGAAGGATAAGATTGTTTACTTTGATATGTTCTTCCGTAAGGTGCCCGACAATGGTGGCTTTGCCATTATGGCAGGTCTGAGGCAACTCACAGACTATCTTAAAAATCTTAAGTTCACCCAGAAAGATGTTGAACTTTTTATAAGAAAAGGCTTCAACGAGGATTTTATTGAGTACCTCAAAAATTTTAAGTTCACCTGTGATGTATGGGCAATACCGGAAGGTACGCCTATTTTCCCCGGCGAGCCCATCGTAAAGGTAAGAGGTCCCGTTATTGAAGCACAACTTATCGAAACTATGCTACTTCTGACTATTAACCATCAGAGCCTTATCGCTACCAAAGCCAACCGTCTCAAAAGAGCCGCAGGCGACAGAATGATTATGGAATTCGGTTCCAGACGCGCTCAGGGCTATGACGGTGCAATTTACGGTGCGAGAGCCGCTTATATCGGTGGCTGTGATGCCACAGCTTGCGCCATCGACGAAAGAGACTACGGTGTGCCTGCCGTAGGTACAATGGCTCATTCCTGGATTCAACTTTTCGGCGATGAACTTGAGGCTTTCTGTGCCTATGCAAGACAGTACCCCGACAACTGCACGCTCCTTGTAGACACATATAACGTACTCAAATCTGGTATCCCGAATGCTATCGAAACTTTCAGAAAAGAAGTTCTTCCACGAGGTTTCAGACCTAAAGGTATCCGAATTGACAGCGGTGACATAACCTATCTTTCCCGTAAAGCAAGACAAATGCTCGATGAGGCAGGATTCCCCGACTGCAAGATAGTGGCAAGTAACTCTCTTGACGAAATCATTATCCGTGATATGCTCATTCAGGGTGCAAAGGTTGACTCCTTCGGTGTGGGCGAAAGACTTATTACTGCCGCATCAAACCCTGTTTTCGGCGGCGTATATAAAATAGTAGCCGTTGAAGAAGACGGTGTGGCTGTTCCCCGAATCAAACTCAGTGAAAATGTTCAGAAAATCACCACCCCCTGTGCCAAAGAAGTTTACCGACTTTTTGACAAAGACACATCAAAGGCTATCGCCGACGTTATCACCTTACAGGGTGAAACCATAAACGAAAATGAGCCCTATGAACTTTTCGATCCCAACTACACCTGGAAAAGAAAGAAAGTTACCAACTTCATAGCAAAGCCTCTGCTCGTCAAAATCTTTGACAAGGGTGAATACTGCTACAATAATCCGGATATCAAGGATATAAAGGAATACTGTAATGAGCAGGTTGACACCCTCTGGGACGAGGTTAAGCGTTTTGAGAATCCCCACACCTACTACGTGGATCTTTCGCAGAAACTATGGGAAGAAAAAAAGCGCCTGCTTGACGAATATGCTAAGAAAGGCAACGGCTGAAATTGAGAACGCTCGAATATATCATACCCGCAGAATTTGACGGAAAGACCGTAGAAAATTTTCTGCGGGGACACATAAAAATGTCTCTCGCCCTTTTCCGTTCACAGAAAAGAGTTCCCGACGGTATAACCCTCAACGGAGTACACACCCGTTCAATCGACAGTATACATACGGGAGATGTTCTTAAAGTTAACATACCCGACGACGAAAGAGTTTCTCTCCCGAGCGATTATCCTCTGGAAATCATTTATGAAGACGAAGACATTCTGATAATCAATAAGCCTGCAGAATTGCCTATGCACGAAAGTCACAACCATCAGGGTGATACCCTCGCCAATGCTGTTGCAGGCTATCTTACCAAAAAAGGTAAACCGGCTGTTTTCCGTGCCGTGGGAAGATTGGACAAAGGTACCTCGGGTGCTGTCCTGTGTGCACTTAACACCTTTGCCGCATCTAAACTTTCAGGTAAAATTGAAAAGGAATATTTGGCGGTTCCCACGGGTAAATACACAGAAAGCGGAACCATAAACAAGCCTATCTACCGCCCCGACCCCATCAAGACTTACCGTACTGCTGATGACAGGGGCGACAGAGCCGTAACACACTATTCCCCTTTGGAACACGGTGAGCATTATTCACTTTTACTCATTAAACTCGAAACGGGCAGAACTCACCAGATAAGAGTACATTTTGCCTACCTTGGCACTCCCCTTTACGGTGACACTATGTACGGAACGACGGATAAAGATATAAGCCGTCAGGCTCTTCACTGCAGAAGCCTCACCTTTTTTCATCCCGTAAAGAATGAAAGAATGACCTTTGAGGCGGAAATACCCGAAGATATGAAACGGCTTCTTAATAGGCTTAAAAATGAAAATAAGACCGTTTTTTAAGCGGTCTTTTTTCAAATCAACCAACAGTTGATATTAAATTCAACGGACTTTTTAAACTTTTTATCCCCATTAAACTTTCAGTTGCTTGATTTTTTGATTTTCAGCGGTTAGAATTTAATTGTAATAATCCAATAAAAAGGAGACTGCATTATGACTTTATTCCATAAAAAAGAGGAAACTATCGGCGAAAGAATTTCACGGCTTCGCAAAAACAAAGGTTATACACAGGAAGAATTTTCATCACTTCTGGGTGTAACACCTCAGGCAGTATCAAAATGGGAAAACGGAGCATCCTGCCCCGACATTACTCTTTTGCCGAAAATAGCAGAAATATTTTCCATAACCACCGATGAATTACTTACAGGTAAAAAGCACGAAAATGCAAACATTTCTTCACCGGTTGCTGAAGCATCTTCTCAAACCGCAGATAAAATAAAACTTGTAATCAATGTCCTTAAACCTAATCAAAAGCCCATAAAGATTACTCTTCCTTTTGCTTTCGTGAAAAGAGTTGTTAAAGTGGGTGTGAATATTTCCGGAATAGTCGGCTCAAATGTTATAACAAACAGTCAACTCGAACAAATACTTTCTTTGGTTGATGAAGGAATAACAGGAAGAATACTCGATATCGTTACAGAAGATGATACAAATGTTATTATAGAAATAGAGTGAATAATATGGACAGAGACGAACTTATCAGATCAGTAATAAACAAAAACTTAAATTCTGATGTTCTGCAAATATCCCCTGTCGGCAAAGGAGCAAGCGGCAGCGTTTTCCGTGTTTGCTTAAAAGATGAGCCCTTTAAAACAGCAGTCAAAATAAGCGAGCATAAAGGACTTATAAAAAAAGAATATGATATGCTTTCATTTTTAAAAGAAAAAACGAATAGCAAAATACCGCAAACCTACTTTCTTGACACAGAGAGCGACTTAGGAATTATATCAATGGAGTTTATAGAGGGAACAAGCGGAACAGATAAGTCAATACCTTTTATTACAGGGAAAAGGCATTTATCAGAAAGCATTATCGATAATTTGCTTGTTATTCAGAAAGCAACAAACAACAAGTTCGGCCCTTACGACAATGCAGTTTATGACACCTGGCAGGATTACTACAAAGATTTTACTGAAAGCATATACGGCTTTTCTCTCCAAAAACATTCACAAGGGAAACTTGATGACACCGTAATGAAAACAGTAGAGATTGCTTACCTGAATTTTGACAGAATTTTTTCTGAAGAAATCAGAACTCCCTCTCTTATTCACGGCGATTACTGGATGCCGAACTTCATTATCGATAAAAAGAACCGCGAACTGCTTTGTGCCGTTGACCCGTTCAATGTAATGTGGGCAGACCCGGAATATGAACTTTTTTGCCTGACTGTCGGCTACGGAAAACTGTTTCATCTTTACGAACTTTACAAAGAAAAGGTCAATGTAACAAAATATTGTGATGTAAAACTTGAAATGTATGCGCTGTTTTCCGAACTGTTATGGTATAAAAACCTTGGCAGTATATCACATAAATATTTATCGGAACGGTCAAAAAAACTACTCAAACAAATAAATAAACATTTTAAATTATAAAAGCCTTATATTATGAGGACAGATTCACCATTTTGAATCTGTCCTACTTTTTTTAGCCACGTTGAAGATAGCCTACTTGTTTTTTCTTATTTATACCAAAAACCCTTGAAACTTGTCTCTCTTTTTGCTAAAATTAAAATGATATAATTTTTGTTCGAGGAAGTGATAATATGAAAGCCATTACAGGCGGAAAAATTATTCTCAAAGACAGAATTGCCGAAAACTGTGCTCTTCTTTACACCGATAAAATCGAAGGCATAGTTCCCGAAAGTCTTGTCCCCGAAAATGCCGATATTGTCGATGCAAAGGGAGGCTTCATTGCCCCAGGTCTTATCGATTTACATATTCACGGCTATCTGGGCAAGGATGTGTGTGACGGCGAAGAACAAAGCATACGCACAATTTCAAAGGGACTTCTTGCAAACGGTGTTACCGGCTATCTCCCCACCACTATGACGGAAGATATGAGCGTTATCCGCAAGGCTTTGGAGGTTTGCCGCAATCTTAAAGAAGAGAGCAAAACATGGGAAGGCAGCGCAATTTTAGGCTGTCACGCCGAAGGTCCTTTCATAAGCGAGAGCAAAAAGGGTGCTCAGGATCCGAAGTACATTCTCAAGCCCGATGCTGCTTTCGTAAAAGAATACGCAGATATCATAAAAACCATCACTCTTGCTCCCGAAGAAGATACGGAAGATTTTTCCGCTATCCGTGAAATAACCCGTGATACGGATGTAGTTATCTCTATGGGACACACATCAGCCGACTATGAAACTGCTATGGCAGGTGTGAACGCAGGTGTCAAGCACGCCACTCACCTCTTCAACGCTATGACACCCCTTGCCCACCGTGCTCCCGGTGTTGTAGGTGCGGCTCTCAATTCCGATGTAAGTGCCGAGGTTATCGTGGACACTTTCCACGTTGATTCGTCCCTCTATAATATGCTTTGGAAACTCAAAGGCAGAAAACTCTGCTTTATCACCGACTGTCTGCCTGCAGGCGGACTTCCCGAAGGCGAATATACTCTCGGCGGACAGAAGATTATATATAAAGGTATCGTATGCCGTCTTGAAGACGGAACGGTAGCCGGAAGTGTATTACATCTTAATAAGGGTGTATGGAATGTTTTCACAAACTCCGACATTCCCCTTTACGAATGTGTAAACTGCGCCTCTCTTAATCCTGCCACGGTCATCGGTATGGACAAGACCAAAGGCTCACTTGAGACAGGCAAGGACGCAGACATCATAATCACCGACGCTGATTTTGAAGTACAAAAAACTATTATTGCAGGAGAGATTAAATATGAAGCTTAAAGTAAATGCAAAACTCGACCCCAAATTCCAGCCCCTTTCACTTGTCATCCGTGATATGCGTGAGGCTACAAAAGACAACGGACAGGATATAGTTATCGCTATTGAAAGAAACAAAGGCTATACCACCACCTATAAAACCCGTATTTATCCCGACGGCACAGGTCACGACGAAGAAAACTTCCGTTTTGTCGAGCGTCTTACCAAATCCCTTCTCTGGGTTGCAGGCGGATACAAAGTAATTATCGCAGGCAGTGAAGTTGTAGGCGCAAAAATCAAGGAAGCCTTCTCCTACGGCGGACTCCGTGACTTCGACGTTAAGTTTATGGAGCGTGTGTACGAAGAAAAATTTGAGGTTAAAACCTGTTCTTTAGAGGATGCCCCCGAAGATAAATCCGCCGCTTCTCCTATCGGCAGACATCTTGACGGTTGCCGTATCGGCTTTGACGCCGGCGGAAGCGTCAGAAAGGTAAGCGCAGTTATCGACGGTGAAAGCGTATATTCTGAAGAGGTTGTATGGTTCCCGAAAACAAACTCCGACCCCGAATACCACTATCAGGGCATTTTAGAAGCCATGAAAACTGCCGCATCAAAGATGCCCCGTGTAGATGCCATCGGCGTTTCCTCAGCAGGTGTTTACATCGACAACCGTATTATGGTTGCTTCTCTTTTCCTCAAGGTAAGCGACGAGGACTTCGATAAGAAGGTCAAGAATATGTATCTTGACGTGGCAAAGGAAATCGGTGAAAACATTCCCGTTGAAGTTGCAAATGACGGCGACGTTACTGCTCTTGCCGGTGCTATGGATCTTAACGACGATTCCGTTTTAGGCATCGCTATGGGTACAAGCGAAGCAGGCGGCTATGTAGACCCTCAGGGCAATATCACAGGTTGGCTGAATGAACTTGCTTTTGTTCCCGTTGACTTCTGCGAAGAGGCTATGGTTGACGAATGGTCAGGCGACTACGGATGTGGTGTTAAGTATTTTTCACAGGACGGCGTTATCAAACTTGCTCCTTATGCAGGAATTAATCTTGACGAAAATCTCTCCCCTGCCGAAAAACTTAAGGTAGTTCAGGAACTTATGAAAAAAGGTGACAAAAATGCCGCTGACATTTATGACACCATCGGTGCTTACTTCGGTTATGCAATCGCTTACTACAGCGAATTTTATGATATCAAGCACGTACTTATTATGGGTAGAGTTACCTCAGGTGAAGGCGGGGCAATCCTTCTCGAAAGAGCGCAGGAAGTTCTTGATAAAGAATTCCCCGAACTCTCCGCAAAAATCAAACTTCATATCCCCGATGAAAACTCACGTCGCGTAGGACAGTCCGTAGCGGCTGCAAGTTTACCTGAAATCAAATAAAATACGGAAACCATTGTATAACTTTCCATGAGTTGTACAATGGTTTTTTGTTCCGTATAGTAATACGTTCTGCTTTTTATTAAACCGAAAGATAGTGGGCAATCGTCTCTACGTCGATTGCGATTTATGTTTCAATTAAACAGAAAGGTAGATACGCTTCGCGGTGTGACTTTTGACTTGCATAGTCACCGAAGCGCGCCCGGTGGGCGATGAAGCGAGGTGAGGATGGCGAAGCGGTCAAAGTTCATAGGCGCTCCAAGCCGTAATGAACTTTGGGAACCGCAAGAGAGTCACCAAAACCGCTTTTTGGATGCTGTGAATATATACCCGTTAGCAAAGCCTTCGGGGGCAGTTGTCTGCTCTTTTGGAACATTTAATATAATTAGCGAGGGAAAGCGTGGTAACAGGAAGTATCTGCTTTTGATTTATAATTGCAGAACTCTCTTCCCGTAGAACTTTTCGGAAAAGCAGGCAGAGCGGGAAGCGACTGTCGGAATAATGGTTATTAAGGAGAAAAAACATAAAACAGACGAGAACTATGTGCGTTGAGGGTTACTCGGCAGCGATTTCCTTATACACGTCCGAGGAAAAGCAGAGCGTATGCTCCCACTGTCGGTGAGGCAGAAAACAGAACTGAAAAATAACGGTAGAGATGACGGATAGTTTTCAGCAGAACTCAGACTGAGGACACCCAATAAAATAAATGTAAAACCTTATTCCGTTATTTTTCTGTGTTCGGACGGTTTTCGCATGAGGGAGTTTTGCTTACTTTGCCGACCGGGGCAAAGTAAGAGCCCAAGCGGCTCGAGCGATGACGACTAAATATTTTATTGAAACGCAAATTATAAAGCAGAACGGAGAGGACAAAATACAAAAAAACAATCGGCGTGGAGATGATTGCCCGTTACCTTATTGTTTAACAAAATAAAGCCATAAAAAGTTGACGTAACAAACAGAACCGCTGTAAAAGCCATATTCCGACTTTTACAACGGTTTTATCATTCTTTATTATTTTTCAAACATCTCGGACTGTTTGGATTTTTACAGTCGTTTTCTTTTTCTGCGTTAATTTACCGTTACCTTGCAAGTATCCGTAAATCCGCCGTCAACAGTTTTAACTGTAATAATTGCCTCGCCTTCGCCTACAGCGGTAACAACACCGTCTTCGACCTTGGCAACACTGCTGTCAGAAGAGGACCAGATAACATCCTTGTTGATATTTTCAGTAATGAAGTCGGGATATACTGTCTCTGTAAGTTGAACAGTCTGATCTTTATCAAGTTCCGCTTCATTAATATCAAGTTTTACTCCTGTAACAGGCTCGTTAACAATAACGAGACAACTTGCCTTGAAGCCTCCGTCAACAGAGACTGCTGTAACAACAGTCTGTCCTACGGCTATACCTGTAACTCTGCCGTACTCGTCAACGGTTGCTATATTGTCGTCCTCAAATTCCCAAAGGATATTTTTATTGTTAGCATTTGCCGGTTCAACAGTTGCATTAATTTTCAAGGTCTGTCCCTTATTTACGGTAAAGGTGGATTTTTCAACAGAAATTCCCGTTGCCTTCTGTAAAACTACTATTGTACACCCGTCAGTCTTTTTACCGTCAGTAGTTGTTACGGTAATCTCGGCAGTACCTGCTTTGACAGCAGTAACAAGTCCGCTTGCAGAAACCTTCGCAACAGACGTGTCAGAACTTGACCAGGTTACAGATTTGTTTGTAGCATCTGCAGGATATACAACGGCCTGAAACTGTACCGTGCCACCCTGAAGATTCTTATCTATATAAAGGGTTTTCGTTGTGGGACTTACTGTAACGGAAGCAACTTTTTTAACCACGGTTACCTTACAGGTGGCCGTTTTATTATTATCATTTGAACGTACTGTGATTGTCGCCGTACCGGGAGCAATACCTTTGATTTCACCGCTTGCTGTAACCGTTGCAATCTTAGTATCTGATGATGAGAAACTGTAACCCTTGTTTGATGCATTTGATGGGTTCACGGTAGCCTTAACGGCAGCGGTCTTTCCGGGTTCAAGAGAAACCGAATTTTTGTCAAGAGTAATTCCTGTTACGCGCTGTTTTACCGTTACGGTACATTTTGCTGTCTTGTTTGCGCTATCGGTTGTTACAGTAATCACAGCAGTGCCTGCTTTAACAGCGGTAACCACACCTTTTGAGGAAACCTTTGCAATTTCAGGAGCAGAACTTGACCATTTCACTGTCTTTGTGGTTGCGTTTGACGGAGCAACAGTTGCCTTAAGAGTGAATGTTTCCACCTTATCTGCAGTCTCAACATAAAGAGTTTTTTCGGTATTGCTCAAAGAGACGGACTTGACCTTCTGTACAACTTTAACCTTACAGGTGGCTGTCTTTTTGCCTTCCTTTGATTTTACTGTGATTGTGGCTGTGCCGGGTCCGATACCCTTTACTATACCTTCCGCAGTAACTGTGGCTATCTTTGTATCCGATGAAGAGAAACTGTAGCCTTTGTTTGTAGCGGTTGAGGGTTTGACTGTGACTTTGAGAGTACGGGTGTTTCCTACTGTTACGGTAGACTCCTTTTTGTTAAGAGAGATGCCTGTAACATGCTGTTTGACAGTTACTGTGCAGGTGGCTTTCTTGCCGTTACTGCTCTTCGCAGTTATTGTTACCTTGCCTGTCTTTTCAGGTGTAACAACACCGTCTTTTACTGTGGCAATTTTTTTGTCGGAAGTTGTCCACTTGACTGTTTTGCTGTTTGCATTTTCGGGAAGAACTTTTGCACTAAGAGTGAGTTTGCTTCCGATATATACAGAGGCTTTGGTCTTACTGATTTTCACCGAAGTCACAGGCTGTTTTACGGTAACTTTACATTTGAAGGTGAGGCCCTTTTCTGTTTTTGCGGTAATTGTAGCCGTGCCTTTTTTGATGCCCTTCACAACGCCCTTAGAACTTACGGTTGCAACCTTTTTATTGCTTGAAGAGAAGGTTATCTTTTCTGTAGCATCTGTGGGCTTTTTGCTGACTTTGAGAGTATATGAGGCACCTTTATTTATGCTTAAGGTTTTCTTGTTCAGAGTAAAACTTTTTATTGCTCTTTTTACGGTAACCTTACATGTGGCCTTTAAACCGCCGTCGACAGTGGTCACGGTTATCTTTACCGTACCGGGCTTTTTAGGTGTAATAACCCCCTTACTTGAAACTGTGGCTATTTTCTTGTTGCTTGTGGACCATTTCACCTTTTTATTAGTCGGCTTGGAAGGAGTAAGAGTAGCCTTGAGTGTTTCCTTTTCGCCAAGATAAACCGTAAGGGTTTTAGGTATTGAAACTTTCTTGACCTTCTTGACCACTTTTACCGTACAGGTTGCCTTATATCCGCCTTCAACACTTGTGACAGTGATTTTTGCCATACCTGTGGAAACAGGCTTAAGCACACCTTTAGCAGAAACCTTCACAACCTTTTTGTTGCTTGTGGACCATCTTACTGCCTTATTACTTGCATCGGAAGGCTTGAAAGTGGGTTTGAGAGTAAGAGTTTCATCAATGTCTATTGTTACAGTGGATTTTTTGAATTTAATGCCTTTAAGAGGCTGATTGACAGAAACAGAGCAAGTTGCCTTTTTCTTTCCGTCAACGGATGTACAAGTTACAACAGCATAGCCCGGTGCCTTGGCTGTAACAACACCGTCTTTGCTGACAGTAACCACATCGTTATCACTTGACTTCCAGGTAACATCCTTATTTGATGCGCTTTTCGGGCTTACCGTGGGAGTAATAACCGTAGTTTTACCTACGACAATATTAACGGATGTCTTATTGAGCGAAACACTCTTTACGGGTTTTACAACCTTTACGGTAATGGTTGCGCTGTAAAGACCGCTGATTGTGGTTGCGGTAATTTTTGCAGTACCCTTTTTAATACCTTTAACTGTTCCGTCAGTTGACACCTTTGCAATTTTTTCGTTTGAAGACGTATAAATTACATTCCTGTTTGAAGCTGTTTCGGGAAGAATAACAGGCTTAAGTTTTTTAGTGCCGTTTACTTTTACGCTCACCTGCTTTGAACTGAACTTAATGCCTGTAGGTGGCTGTGTTACGGTTACCTTAACTGTCTCCTTTGCAAATCCGTCGGCAGAAGTACAAGTGATGGTTGCTACACCGGCAGAAACAGCCGTGATAACACCTTTTGAGTCAACTTTTGCTATTTTTTTATTGCTTGAAGACCACTTAACATCTTTGATAGTTGCATTTATCGGTTTTATCTGAGGAGTAAGAGTCTTTTTCTTTCCTGCGTCAAGAGTAATACTTGAATATTCAAAATCTACAGATGATACAGGTTGAATAACGTTTACGGTGACTGTATCCTTGTATTTTCCGTCTACAGTAGTTACCGTCGCCGTGGTACTGCCTACTCTTTTACCTGTAATCTGTCCTGCTTCGTTGATGTCTATGATAGGCACAGATTCGGAAGGCGTTGACCATACAACATCCTGCTCTGTAGCATTGGATGGAGATACGGTTACGGTTGCGCGTCTTTTTTCTCCTTTGGGAACTGTTATGGTTTTGGCATTGATTTTTACACCTGTAACGGGAATCACTACCTTCACCTTACAACTTGCACTGTAAAAGCCTCCCGGAGTAGTGGCTGTAATTGTTACAGTACCGGCTTTAACACCCTTTACAGCACCGTTTTTCACCGTAGCAACGGATTTCTTTGAGGTAGTCCATTTGATTTTTGTATCGGTGGGATTTTCAGAGTTGAGAACAAGTTTTCCTGTTTCTCCCACAGCAACCTTCGTTTGGCTTTCCTTGAACTCAATGGGACCTATAACATGTACCACACAGTAGTCCTCTATGTCTCCGTCTTTTGCCTTGGCAACGATTTTCGACGTACCCGGCTTCAAAGCTTTGACTACGCCCGATTTCGAATCTACGGTAGCAACACTCTTACTTTTTGATGACCAGGAGATAGTTTTTTCGCTTGCATTGGAAGGGATAACATCTGCATAAAGATTTACAGAAGTACCGACTTTAACATATACATTCTTTTTACTGTGTTCAAATATTTTTACATCTGTAACCTTAATTTTCTTATCTACAAATACTGTACACTTGTCAGTAATTTTCTTGCCTTCGCTTGTGGTATAAGTCACGGTAATAACAGCATTACCTACACCTGTTGCGGTAATTTTACCTTTCTCGTCTATTGTTATTACTTTCGGCTTCGACGAAGACCAGGCAATTTTTTTATTGGTAACTGTTTCAGAATTAAAATCAACCTTGAGATTATAGGTTTTTCCGACATAAAGGCTTGTGTCGGGTGCATTGGTGATAGTTATGCTTTTGGCATCTTCAGTTACTTTTACTGTACACGTTGCCTTTTTGCCGGCACTTTTTGTTGTGCAGGTGATTACTGCCGTACCTCCGGCAACAGCAGTTACCTTACCTGAGGAACTCACCTTAGCAACCTTTGTGTTTGAAGAAGTCCATGTAACGCCCTTGTTGGTTGCGTTTGACGGTTCAACCGTAGCCTTGAGCGTACAGGTAGTACCGGTGCTGCTTTTTGCTTTGAGTGTAACGGAAGTATCAGAAAGTTTTACACTTTTAGGGGCTATTTCAACGCTGACTTTACATGTATCTGTATAACCGCCGTCTGCAGTTTTAACAGTGATTGTGGCTGTACCGACTTTCTTACCCGTTACAACGCCTTTATCTGAAACGGTTGCAACGCTGCTGTCCGAAGAAGTCCAGGTAACTTTTTTGTTGCTGGCATTTGTGGGATTGAATACCGGAGTAAGAGTCTTTGTTCCGCCAACCCAGCAGGTTTCTTTTTCGGTAAGAGATATGCCTTTTACGGGCTGTGTAACGGTTACTGAACATTCTGCTTTATGATTACTTCCGTCAGAAGTAGTTGCCGTGATTTTTGCCTTGCCGGGACCCTTGGCCGTAACAACCCCGACCTGGTCAACTGTAGCAACATCCGTGTTTGAAGAAGTCCATTTAACGGCATCCTTATATGTTATACCGCACTTCATTACACAACTTGCCGTAAGGTCAACATTTTTGCCGCCTACGGTCATATCAAGATTAGTCTTATTCAACGAGATACTCTTCGTACCGTCAGAAACTACAACATAAGTCTTGGCCGTGAGATTGCTACCGTCAGTTGTTTTTGCCGTAACATAGCAGGTACCCGGATTTTTATTTTTGGAAAGCGAAATAACACCGAGAGCATTAACGGTGCAAACATCGCTTTTATCACTTGACCAGATAAGCGTCTTTTTGCCTGCATCTGAGGGCGCTATGGAGTAATCCACAATATGACTTGATGTGGAAGTTGTGAGCAGTATGTGCTTAGGCAAAGAAAGAGAAGTTATACGCGGTTTAACAGTTACAGTGAAAGAACCTGTCTTGTTTGTTCCGTCAGTTGAAGTATATGTTACGGTAGCCTTACCTTTGGCTACAGCCGCAACCGTTGCATAAGCCTTACTGTTTTCAGAATCTACTCCCGAAGAAACAATCTTTACGACTTTTTCATCTGAGGAAGTCCATTTGAGTTTTTTCTCCGTTGCAGTAGTGGGAAGTACACGCACGAGCAGTTTTTTCTCTTCTTTCTCAATCATAGTGAGACTTGTGCTCATATCTGCTTCGAGACTGCTGATTTTTTTGATTTTTGAAATTTCAATGGGACGTGCGTAAGTAGCGCTTTCGCCCTTATAGGATGCAACAACAGTAATATCTGTTTCTCCTGCCTTGATACCCTTTACGGTACCGTCTGCACTGACTGTTGCCACCGAAGTGTCAGAAGAAGACCACTTGTAGGTAACACCGCTTTTTACGGTTTCTCCCTTATAAGTTACGACAGGTGCAAGTTTCCCTTCATCCTTTTCAAAGACTTTGATTTTCGCAAAGGTTACCTTAAGCCCCTCTTCTGCCGCAGCAGCAGTCAGAGCAAAGTCAAAAAATTCACCGAAAGGTGAAAAAGGTACCGATGAAAAAATCATTACCGTACACATCAGAAGTGCCAATACTCTTTTTGTCATAGTCATTACCTCGTTTCTCTAAAATTTTCCCTTACTTGTATATATCCGATTATTATATATTTATATAATACTTATAATTGCATACAAACCCATTATAAGTAATGTCATTATAAAATAATTACATACCCTTGTCAACACAGTGAAAAGATTGTATTGAAAAAGTTTACAATTTGTGCTAAAGTATTCAAAGAACGAAAAAGGAGATTAACAAATGAAGAAATTTATATCCTGGAATGTTAACGGCATACGTGCCTGTGTAACAAAAGGCTTCCTCGAGTCATTCAAAGAACTTGATGCAGATATTTTCTGTCTGCAGGAAACAAAACTTCAGCAGGGACAGATAGAACTCGACCTCGACGGCTATCATCAGTACTGGAACTATGCAGAAAAGAAAGGTTATTCGGGTACGGCTGTTTTCACAAAAGAAGAGCCTATTTCTGTCTTTTACGGAATGGATAAGGCAGAGCATGACACGGAGGGCAGACTAATCACCCTCGAATTTTCCGACTTTTACTTTGTGTGCTGTTATACCCCCAATGCACAGGACGGACTTAAGAGACTGGACTACCGTATGAAGTGGGAAGATGATTTGAGAGAATACCTCGTCTCCCTGAAAAAGGACAAGACTGTTATTTACACCGGCGATCTTAATGTTGCCCACAATGAGATCGACCTTAAAAACCCTAAAACTAACCGTGGAAACGCAGGCTTCTCAGATGAAGAAAGAGAAAAATTTTCACAACTTTTAGAAAGCGGATTTACCGACTCTTTCCGCTATCTTTATCCCGATACAGAAGGTGCTTACTCCTGGTGGAGTTACCGTTTTCAGGCAAGGCAGAAAAATGCAGGATGGAGAATTGACTACTTCATCGTCTCCTCCGAAGCAAAAGATAAAATCAAAGAAGCCAAAATTCACAGTGAAATTTTCGGCTCCGACCACTGTCCCGTAGAACTTATAATCGACCTGTAAACCCTTAAAATAAAGGATTCTCATTTTCTGAGAGTCCTTTCTATGTTTATCGGGTGTACAGATTTTCACTCATATGATAAACTGAAGGCACAAAAAAGAAACAAGCAAAAACTCAAAGGAGTGATTCTTATGAAGGTTACCCTCGGTGCTTTCATAGCCGCATTAAGAAAAGAAAAAGGTCTTACCCAAAGAGAACTTGCTGAAATGCTCTCTGTTTCGGATAAGACCGTAAGTCATTGGGAACGTGACGAAACTTCACCTGATATTTCTCTTCTTCCCGTTATAGCGGATATATTCGGTATAACAGTCGATGAACTGCTTAAGGGAGAAAGAAAAGAAACCGAAAATACAGAACCCGCAGCGAATGAAGTCAAAAACACTGGTATTCTCTACGCCCTCGACATGGCTTTCAATAAATTCCGAACGAAGAATTTTATCAGCATCGCCCTTACGGTAATTGCCATACTCTGCGGATCTATCGTAAGTTATTTCAAGACAATATATGTAGGTTATCTTGTCTTTATTACAGCATTAATTGTACCCTTATTGTTGGCGGCGCTTTTCAGGGGTAATTTTTCCTCTTTCCTTGTCTCACCCTATACTGATAAGGAACTACTGAAAAACTACAGCAAAAAAGCCAACCGTATAACTCTTTGCAACATTTACTTTTCATTTATATGCTTCATCCTTTATTCGTCACGGGTGATACTTTTTCATACGGCGACCTACGAGATTGTTTTTCTTCTTATTATCGTCACGGCGGCACTCATTTTCCTTTGCGAAAGCCTTTTAAGAAAAAAAGACCTTGTCTGCCAATCTGACAAGCCCATAGTGCTAAAAAAGAAAGCCTTACTGAAAACACTTTGTTGTTTTCTCTGCGCTATACTTCTTTTTATCGGTTATGCGAGTCATATGTCAATAAGCCGCGAAAGTATAATAGATAAAAAAGCAGCGTATACCGTCATTCCCGCTGAAGAGTTTGTCGCCTTTATGGAAAAGGATGTTCCTGCGCCTGAAAAAATTTGCACATCACCTGATTTCGGTATTCATTTCTCTCCTGCCGACAAAGGTACAGAATACACCTTCTACCTTGATTTCGGATATGACAATACTACTATTATGCCCCTCGACCCTGACGGTGACGGAGAAGTAACCTTTATCTATAATAATCTTGAAATTGCCCGTTACAGATACACCCATGAAGGCTTCCGTGTTTACACTCACGCCCAGATTTTACAGGCGGAAAAAGAAACAGAAAAAGAAATTGACCGTCTTGTTATCCAGCACTTCATTTATTATCCCGTGGCTATTCTCGTTTCTGCGGGAATGTATTTTGTATTAAAAAGAATTTTTCTCGGAAAAAGCAGAACTGAAACAATCACGCTAAAGTTTTTCTGAAAAAACTCCAAAAAATTTTAAAAAAACTATTGACAAATCTATCTTGGCTGTGTATAATAGCATACGTTGATTGAACGAATGCGTCAAATACGCAGCGTTAGTCGGTGTTTTTAGCGATGAGGGTCCACCCGTTCCCATCCCGAACACGGTAGTTAAGCTCATCAGTGCTGACAATACTTGGCTGGAAGCGGCCCGGGAAGATAAGGCGATGCCGACACAACTTAACCACAGCTTTTGCTGTGGTTTTTTTATTTTTTATCTACTCCGATTTAAACTCAAAAAAGTCTGATTTTTTCCTCCCATTCCTTCTCACGGAAGCCTGTAAGAACGAAATCGTCTCCAACAAGAATCGGTCTTTTCACTAGCATACCGTCAGTTGAGAGCAGTTCAAGCATTTCCTTTTCGCCCATAAGAGGTAGTTTATCCTTAAGCGCCATAGACTTATATAAAAGACCGCTTGTATTGAAAAACTTTTTAAGAGGCTGACCGCTTAAACGGTACCATTTTTCGAGTTCTTCAAAGGTAGGTTTAAGGGTTTTGATGTCTCTCATTTCATAATCTATACCCTTTTCGTCGAGCCACTTTCGGGCTTTCTGACAGGTAGTGCATTTAGGATAACATATAAATTTCAGCATAATAAATCTCCTTACTCAATCACTTCAAGATAAAAACTCACGGGACGGAAGCCGTCATTACAGGAAAGCATGGCGGACTTTTTATTTTTCATCCAGCCCTCATAAAAATCCTCTGCGCCGTGAGAAAGAGCCATAACGAAAGGAGACAAAGTCTCCCACGCACTGTCACAAAATTCCTCAGGTTTCTTCCAACCCTCACAGATAAACACCTGACCTTCCTCAATATCACAGGCGTGTTCAATGGGATTTTCATATTTTTCAATAAGGTCATCGTAACGTGCTTTACGCATTACAGTGATTTTTACTTTTTTCATTTTCACTCCTCCGTTCTATTATAATTTTATCATAAAAATTTTTCCCTGTAAACCTTTTAACCGTTGTGTAATTCTCACATCTATGTTATACTGTAAAAAAGAAACTAAAAGGAGAACAGATATGACTAACGGCTACCCTAATCCTTTCATCCCCGAACGCGCCGACCCCTATATAACAAAAGGTGACGGCTGCTACTACTTCACAGCCTCATATCCCGCCTTTTATGACGCCGACCACGGCTATGACAGAATTATATTAAGAAAAAGCGAAACAGTCTCAGGCCTTGCCATGGCACAGGAAAAGGTTATATGGCGCGCCCACGAAGACGGTATAATGGCTAAGCATATCTGGGCACCCGAAATACATAAAATAGGCGGTAAATGGTATGTTTTCTTTGCCGCAGGTAATAAGGATGATGTGTGGCATATCCGTCCCTATCTTCTTCGCTGCGATGGTGATGACCCATATAATGACAACTGGACGGAAATGGGCAGAATGCAGGCAAGTGACGGTGACAAAACCTCCTTTACTTCCTTTTCCCTTGATATGACCTATTTTGAGCATAAAGGTAAGCACTACCTTATATGGGCAGAAAGCCGTCCCGATTCCTCTCTTTTTATGGCGGAGATTAACCCTGAAAATCCACAAAAACTCATTACCAAGCCCATCCTTTTAACAAAACCCGAATATGATTGGGAAAAGGTAAGATTCAGAGTAAACGAGGGTGCCTCAGTGCTGAAAAACGAAGACAAACTTTTTGTATTCTTTTCGGCTTCGGGAACGGGCAGCGAATACTGTATGGGTATGGTATATATAGATGCTGACAAAGAACCGATGGTAAAAGAAAACTGGACAAAATCCTCCTTACCCGTGCTTTCAACGGAAGATTTGCAGGGCGAATCGGGACCCGGTCATAACAGTTTCGTTTATGATGAAAAAGGCAGACTTCTTCTTGTCTACCACGCAAGACCGGAAGAACATCTTCATAAAAAATGCGGTACCTACTGTG
The DNA here is from genome assembly GCA_045537395.1 of Acutalibacteraceae bacterium. Taxonomy (GTDB): domain Bacteria; phylum Bacillota; class Clostridia; order Oscillospirales; family Acutalibacteraceae; genus UBA6857. The sequence continues at coordinate 109,488 of JAZSPI010000064.1, forward strand.
ACGAATCTCTCTATGATCCCTGCAGACACGCTCGAATAAGATTCGTCACCTTTGACGAAAACAATATGCCAATTATAGAAAGGTGAAAAAAAATGAACAGAAAATTTCTTATTGTCGGTGCAGGCAGAAGCGGTATCTGCTGTGCAAAGATGCTTACGGAAACAGGCAACGACTTCGTAATATATGACGGCAACGCAAATCTCGACACCAAAGCCACCGAGAAAAAAATCGGCAAGAGCGACATCACTTTCATTCTTGATAAGATAACCGATAAGGATTTTGAGGGAATTGATATCTGTGCAGTAAGCCCCGGTGTGCCCTATGACAGCCCTGTTCTCACCCTGGCAAGAGAAAAAGGCGTCCCCTTGTGGAGCGAGATTGAACTTGCATATCTTTATGACAAGGGTGACATTGTGGCTATCACCGGCACAAACGGCAAAACAACCACCACTTCTCTCGTTTATGAAATAGTAAAGGCTCACAACGAAAATACTCTTCTTGTGGGCAATATTGAAATTCCATACACAGGTCTTGCCCTGTCTTCCGTAGAAGGCGGCGCAACGGTGGCAGAGATAAGTTCGTTTCAACTTGAAACGATGGTTACTTTCAAGCCTAAGGTTTCAGCCATTCTCAACATCACGCCCGACCATCTTGACAGACACGGCACTATGGAAAACTACATAGAACTTAAAAAGTCAATAGCCAAAAATCAGACGGCAGACGATTTCTGTGTTCTTAACTACGATGACGAAGTTTTACGTGCTTTTGGTAATGAAGTTACCTGTAAACCCCTTTTTTTCTCCGCCAAGGAAGAACTCAAGGACGGTCTCTTTTACAAAGACGGAACGGTTTACAAATCCAAAAACGGAACAGTCCGTCCTTACCTCACACAAAAAGATACCAACCTCGTCGGTGTACATAACTTCGAAAACATTATGGCGGCTGTTCTTATGACCGAGGCTTTCGGTGTACCCGAAGAAACCATAAAGAAAGCGATTAAAACCTTCCGTGCCGTTGAACATCGCATCGAGTTCGTCTCCGAGAAAAACGGTGTAAAATATTATAACGATTCAAAAGGCACCAACACCGATGCAGCCATAAAAGCCATCGATGCCATGCCTTCAAAAACGGTTCTTATCGCCGGCGGTTACGATAAAAAGAGTGACTACGCTGAATGGGTAAGCCACTTCCCCGGCAAGGTGAGAAAACTTATTCTCATCGGGCAGACAAAAGAAAACATTGCTGCTGCCTGTGATAAAATCGGCTTTACAGATTATGTGTTCGCTGAAAGTCTTCCCGAAGCAGTTGCCATTGCGGCAAAAGAGTCAAAAGAGGGTGACTGCTGTCTTCTCTCTCCTGCCTGCGCTTCCTGGGGTATGTTTAAAAACTATCAGCAACGGGGAGACATGTTCAAAGAAGAGGTCAATAAAATATAAAATGTGAAAGGGGCTGTCAGTTGACAGCCCCTATTTTTGTTGGTAATTGAACTTATATTTACTTAACCTTCACGCTCTTTGCAGCACTCCATGCACCGTAAACTTTCTTGCCGTCAACGGTCTTGTATGCTCTGACTTTGAAGTAATACTTCTTACCCTTTGTAAGTTTCTTGATTGTTGTCTTCTTGGTTGAGCCCTTCTTGACTGTTGCTGTCTTTGCGC
>JAZSPI010000022.1:0-43881 GCA_045537395.1 Acutalibacteraceae bacterium
CAGGTCTTATTTTTACCTTTGCAACCAAATTTGTACAGGTTAGATGCTTTGGTGAAGGTATGAAAAGAGTTTTCGGTAACCTCTCCCTTAAGGGCGGTAAGAAAGAAGGCGGCCTTTCTTCTTTCCAAGCACTTGCTACTGCTATCGCGGCTCAGGTAGGTACCGGTAACATTGTTGGTGCCTCCGGTGCTATTCTTATAGGTGGTCCCGGCGCTATTTTCTGGATGTGGGTAATCGCTTTCTTCGGTATGGCTACCATTTACGCTGAAGCAGTTCTCGCTCAGGAAACAAGAAAAGTAAACGAAGACGGCTCCGTTGACGGCGGTCCCGTATATTACATCACCAAAGCCTTTAAAGGCGGATTCGGTAAATTTCTTGCAAGTTTCTTTGCTGTTGCAAGTATGCTCGCGTTAGGCTTTATGGGTAGCATGGTACAGTCAAACTCAATTGCCGAAACTTGCAGCAAGGCTTTCGGAATTCCCGGTTGGAGCATCGGTATTGTTGTTGCTCTTATTGCAGGTTTTATCTTCATTGGCGGTGCAACCCGTATTGCTTCTGTCGCTGAAAAAATTGTTCCGATTATGGCACTTCTTTATATCGGTGGCGGTCTTATTGTTCTTGTTGCCAATATCAAGATTCTTCCTGAAGCCTTCGGTATGATTTTCAAATATGCATTTATGCCTCAGGCCCTTCTTGGCGGCGGTGTCGGTGCTGCACTTAAAAAAGCAATCAGCCAGGGTGCTAAGAGAGGCCTTTTCTCAAACGAAGCAGGTATGGGTTCCACGCCTCATGCTCATGCTCTCGCAAAGGCAGAAAAGCCTCACGATCAGGGTGTTCTTGCCATGTCAGGTGTGTTCATTGATACTTTTGTAGTTCTCACTATGACAGCACTTGTTGTTATTTCTTCTCTTTATGCAAATGGCGGAATTCTTTCCACAGGCGTTGCCCCTGACAGTGTCACCAAGGCTAATATGGCTCAACTTGCTTTCGGCAGCGTTTTCGGTGACAAAATAGGCAGTATCTTTGTTGCTGTTTGTCTGTTCTTCTTCGCTTTCTCAACCATCATCAGTTGGAATCTTTTCGGTAAGGTCAATGTGGTGTATCTCTTCGGCAAAAAGTCAGAAAAGATTTACGCAGTTATTGCTGTTGCCTTCACATTCCTCGGCTCCTGCCTTTCAAATGACCTTGTATGGGAACTTACAGATATGTTCAATCAATTGATGGTTCTTCCTAACGTACTCGCTCTTGCTGCTCTTTCGGGCATCGTTTTAAAGGCTGTAAATAAAAAAGCAGAGAAAAAAGAAATGAAAAACAAATAAGATTTTATGGAGAAAAAGTCACACACCCGTGTGGCTTTTCTGCTTTTTGTATATTTAATATGAAAAAACATTTGAATTTTCTCATATATTATTGTATAATAAAAGGTAAAGGAGATGTTTAAAATGAAAGAAAGACTTATATCCGTATTCACCATCGGCGCATTACTTCTCACTGTAATCATAATGTTTGTGCGTATTTCGGGAATTGATGATAAAAAGCCTGAACTCACCACTACTGCACCTACAACCTTTGCTGCTGAAGTTCAGACAACTGTTCCTGCTGTCAGCACTACTCTTCCCGTTATCACAACTACCGTACCCTCCACAGTTCCCGCTGCTTCTGTCACGGAAGCGACAACTGTTCCCACAACGGCTGTAACTGATTCTTCACCCGAAGTGACACAGGGGACAACAGCACCCGTATCTACCACAGCACCTGCCGCTGAAAATCTTAAACCAGAAACTACAAAAGAGATTATTGATAAATATACTCAGTTGGTAAATGATTTTAAAGCAAATAAACCTGCTTATAAAAAGAAAGAGTTCCAGGCTCTGCCCGAAGAGTTCCGTAACTTTGGTACAGGCGTCAATGTTATTCTTAATATCGCTTCAGGTTATATGGTAAGCGAAGAGGAATGTGAAGAACTTATAAGACCTGCAGGCTCGGAGGATATTCTATGGGATATGCCCGTACACAATACGGAAAAGGGATGTATTCTTACGGATTATGATGCTGTAACATGGGCTAAGTGTGAGGATATGGGTGACGGAACCTATAAGATTTCTTTCTCTCTTAAGGAAGAGGTAAATCCTCAGCCTACCCCGGCGGAAACTCTTATACCCGTTTCTGCTCACGGAGCAGTTATGCAGCCTATTGCTCTTGATGAGATTATGACAGAGGTTGATAAAATAACAGGCTCTCTGCCCGGTATAGCCGTTAATGATTTTGCTCTTTATCATCGCGACTGCGAATTTATTTGTATTTATAATCCAGAAACTGATCAGGTTTTGTCGATCACACATCATATCGTCATTGACATCACTGCTGACATTAAACTTTTCACTGCTCAGATTAACGGCTCGGCAAGACTTCTCAACGAAATGCTTATTTATGATATTACTTGGTAAAATTTATTTTTGAGGTGGAATTTATATGAGACTTCTTAATTCCGAAGAAATGAAAAGAGTGGAACAGTATACGGCTCAGTTCGGACTTTCCTATCAGCGTATGATGGAAAATGCAGGAGCCGCCTGTGCCAGAAATATCCGTAATATAATTGAAGGAGAAAAAACACCCTGCAGAAATGTAGTTGTTGTGTGCGGAAAGGGTAATAACGGGGGAGACGGTTTTGTCGTTGCCAGAAAAATGGCAGAAAACGGCTACAATGTGTGCGTTGTCCTTGCTGCCGGATATCCTAACAGCCAGGAAGCAACCTATATGTATAAACTTGTTATAGACCTTTCAATCCCCACTGTCTGGTATGATGCTGACCGTCTTAAGGCGGTGCAGACAATCAGAAACGCTGATGTAATTGTTGATGCGATTTACGGCTTCAGTTTTTACGGTGCTCTCGACGATGAAATGAAGGGACTTATTGCTGAAATGAATGGCGGAAAGGGTATAAAGTTTGCCCTTGATTTGCCAAGCGGCGTTTACTGTGACAGCGGATTCAACGATCCGGACTGTTTTGTTGCAGATTATACCGTGGCTATTTCTTCTCTTAAGCCTGCCCATATTGTTCATCCTGCCTCCGATAATTGCGGTGATATTATAATCGCTAACATAGGCATACCTGAAGAAAGTTACAGTTTTGTCAAAGATTCACTTTACACATATAATAAAACAGAAGTAAAAAATCTTTTTCCGAAACGAGCCGTTACAGCAAACAAAGGTTGCTTTGGTCATGTGCTTTGTATCTGCGGAAGCAGAACAATGGTAGGTGCATCCATCCTTGCAGTTTCTGCGGCGTTAAGAAGCGGTGCAGGTCTTGTAACCACAGCATTCCCCGAAAGTATTTATGCACCTGTTGCAAACAAACTTACTCAGGCTTTGCTTATGCCTCTCCCCGAAAACGAAAAGGGAACTTTTTCAAAAAAAGCGCTTGATGAACTTCTTCCCGTTCTCGATAAATATGATGCAATTGTTATAGGCTGTGGGATAGGAGTCAATGAAGATACAACGGAACTTGTAAAAGGAATTATACAAAATGCAAAGGTTCCCGTTATTGCCGATGCTGATGCGATAAACATCATTGCAAAAGATTTAAGTATCCTTAAAAAAGCGTCCAGCCGTGTGGTTCTTACCCCTCATCCCAAAGAGATGTCAAGACTGGTAGGAACGCCTGTTGAAATAATTCAGGCGGACAGAGTGAACTGTGCAAGGTCATTCGCCGCGACAAATGATGCTTATATAGTCCTTAAGGGTTCAAATACTGTTGTAGCCTGCCCTGACAGTCCCAAGGCTTATGTTAACGCTTCGGGCAATTCGGGACTTTCCAAGGGCGGAAGCGGCGATGTTCTTGCAGGTCTTATCGGTGGATTTGTTGTACAGGATTTTGATTTTGTCAATGCTGTATGCAGTGCCGTTTATGTTCATGGCTACACAGGTGACGCCGTAGCGGAAAAGTATTCAAAATCCGGTATGCTCCCCGAAGATGTGGTCAGTGAACTGAGATACACTCTCAGGGATTTTGAAAAATAAAAAATCTGCACCTTTGGTACAGATAACGGAAGTCAACAATAAAAGCATTTTAACGCACATCTTTTTCAGGTGTGCGTATTTTTTTAAAATTAATGTTCACTTTTGTTTAAACTCATATGGTCATGGTAAAACTATCAGTGAAGAAAAGAGTATTATGAACAGAGGGATTACTATGAACATTAAACGCGGTGAAATCTATTATGCTGATTTAAGCCCCGTTGTCGGCTCAGAGCAGGGTGGTATACGGCCTGTTTTAATTGTGCAGAATGATGTGGGTAATAAATTCAGTCCCACGGTAATAGCGGCGGCCATAACAAGTCAGCGTTTCAAAACCGATCTGCCCACTCATATTCAGGTAAATGCGGACAATTGCGGTCTTGCCAAAGATTCGATAGTTCTTCTCGAACAAGTGAGAACTATCGACAAAAAACGTCTTCGTGAAAAGATGGGCAATCTTGATAAAAGTGACATGTACAAAATAGATAAGGCCTTATCCGTAAGTTTCGGACTTACTACATAAGGTAACAAAAAACGAAGCGGCAACCTTGACCGCTTCGCTTTTAATTATCAGTATTGATTATTTAGTGCTTTTCTTACCGCTGTTCATCAGTAAAGCGCCTACTACCATAATTACGATGTAAGTAATAAGGTAGAAGAGAACGGGAAGAGAGAAAGTACCGTTAGCCTGTGCTGCCTGGTAGGGATAAATACCGTGAGCAAAGATGGCTGCAACTACCATAAATATTGAACCGCAGATTGCAAGGATGGGAGCAATCTTACCTTTTACAACGCCGAGATCCTTTTCCTTTGTAAGCATCTTAAAGAAGATGGGAAGATACATAGCGTAAGTTGTGATGATGGGAAGTTCTGATGAGTCAAATGAGAAGGGGCCAAACCAGGGCTCGCCAAGCTGTGAACCGTAGAAGAAGAGAAGCCAGAGAGCGCTGATGAAAAGACCGATAACGCATGAGTTTGTGGGCATATTTGTTGCGGGGTCAACCTGCTTGAAAACCTTAGGTGCAGGACCGAGGTCACGGGATGCGATTGCGTGGAAAGCTCTTGAACAGCCGAGAGTAAGACCGTTAAGAGTACCGAGACAGGAAATAACAACAAATACAAACAGGAGAGTGCCTGCGAATTTATTGAACACAGCAGAGAAAGCAATCTTTGCGCCTGCTTCACCGCCCTGCATGATTTCGGCATTTGAAATACCGCCTGCAAGACCGATATAGTAAGTGATGTAAACGCCTACGATAATAAGTGTGCCGAGAACGAGAGCTTTGGGAAGATTTTTCTTTGCATCTCTGAGTTCTGCATTGATGGATGTTGCACAAATCCAGCCTTCATAAGCGAAAGCAGTAGCAACAACGGCTTTGAAAAGACCGCTTGAAGCAGAGATATCGCTGTTTACAACCGTTGTGAAGTTTTCGATGAGAAGACCGTTTGAAAGACCTTTGATTGTACCCACGATTGCCATAAGGAAAAGGGGGATAAGTTTGATAAAGGTTGCGGAAATCTGGAACTTACCGGCAAGTTTCGGTGCAAGAGTGTTAAGAGTGAAAATAACAACAAGAAGAACACCGGAAATTGTCATACACTGGGGGCCTGTAATATCCCAGCCGATAAGAACACAAAGATATCTTGCACTTACCCAAGCAAGAACTGATGTAAGGGTGGGGTAGTATAAAAGAGCAAGGAACCAACCCATAAGGTAAGCGTATTTTTTACCTACAAGGGCTTCCGCGTAGTCAACTACACCGCTGACCTTTTCGTGTTTGGTTGCAAGGATTGAAAATGCATAGGCACAAACAACCATGATGAGACCGCCTATAATCCAGGCGAGGATACCAACGGGAAGATTACCGCCGGTTTCTGTGAGTATTTTTTCTGCTTTGAAGAATACGCCACTACCGATAACAGTACCTACAACAGTACATATAGCGGTAAGAAGACCGTATTTTTTGTTGAGTTGAGTAGACATACTGCTCCTCCTTTAAATTTAATAAAAAAATTTTACCACAATGAAGCCCTCTTTTCAATTGTCAATTTGCATATTGTTATAATGTGATTTTTGACAAATATACTAAAAAAATGTAAACTTAAACTATTTTTATTTGACATAAGTTAAAAATGATGTTAAACTGTAAATGTAAAAATATATCCTACAGGAGGAGTGTAACAAAATGAAAAAATTATTATGTGTACTTATGTCTGTTGTGATGATAGTTTCATCGGCAGCCGTTATCGGTGCTTCTGCCGCTGAAGGTTATGCTGCCAAAAATCCCGTAACCGACAGTTTCAGTTCTTACGATGAGTTTGTGGCTGAAAATGCAGACAAAGCCATTTACGGCTATACTTATGATTTCCTTTATGAAGATACATCATTTGTTGATTGGACAAAACTTGATATCAAATATAATAAAGCAGGTATGCCCTGGCAGTCAACGCCCGGCAGTATTGCTCTTGCTTTCGGTAATATGGGCGCTTATGCTAAGAGAATCGCTAACGATTATTTCCTTAACGGTAAACTTTATACAGAAGAGTATGCTGTGGCACTTATCAACTTCATCGGTAAACTTGTTTATCCCGATTTCGTAGAAGTGGAGACAGCCTTTGATGGTATGGACACTAACCCTAATGAAGATGATTTCTTCAAGATCGTTGCTGAAAAAACAGGTATACATAATATTATTCAGTCAAACTGGTGCGATGTAGGAGTGGATTTCAAGCCTTTCCTTACAGCGATGGGCGTTGACCTTACAGATATTGTAAACAGCGACTTTGCAAGAGGTAAGGCAATTGCAAAGGCTCTTATTCAGGGCGCAGTCAATACTTGTCTTGCTTACGGTCCTCTTCAATATATATTCATGCTCCTTGACACCTTCTCAAGTTCTTATTCATCAACTCTTTATGATGCAACAACTTCCCTTTTCAGCCTCAAGATAAACAGGGGCAAACCTGTAAAACACAACGGTGAGGTAATACGCGAAGTATACGGTGTGGATGAACTCAAGTCAATGGAAGCCCTTCTTACTTATGTTTTTGACGGAGTACTTGACTACAGATTTTTCAGATTCCCTGACAGAAGAATGGCTCTGAGTGATAGCGATGCTGAAAAATTACTTTTCCTTATGATGTATTTTGCCATTAACTATAACTATTGTGACAATGCTGAGATAGTTGACGGTCTTTATGTAAAACTTGCACAGTTCTTTGCAGACGAGAAAAGACCAGGTTATAATTACGAAAATATGGTAAATGTACTGGACAGACTTCCTAAAATGATTGATACTATTTTAAAGGGTAATATCAGTCTTGATGCAGTCGATTTGTTCAATAATCTTACTCAGGAAATTATTGAAAATACTCCTGACGATATTCTTACTCAGGTGAGAAACTGGTTCAGCAAATTATTTAGAAAGATTGCGGACTACTTTGATTACCTTTTCAAACTGTTTACAGGTGAAATCAAATACGGCGAATCATTGCTCGACAGATAATTGCAGAGTTTTCGTCTCCTCTTTACGGGGGAGACGAATTTTTTTGCTTTAACGGTTGTGTTATCTTTTTTATTGTGTTAAAATATTATGGTTGATTTTACGGAGGTGAAAGAATGGAAGTTGCAATTATCGGTGGTGGTGCTTCGGGACTTGCCTGTGCTGTTGAAAGTGCAAGAAAAGCGAAAAACGAAAACAAGAAAGTGCATATAACAATTTATGAGTCGGCTGACAGAGTAGGTAAAAAAATACTTGTGACAGGTAACGGAAGATGTAATATGATGAACGAAAACGAATTCGTCCCTTATTTCGGTGACGGTGAGTTTACACTTTTCGCCCTGAAAAAATATGATGTGAAAAGCAATCTTTCATTTTTTGCGTCTATGGGACTATATACCCGTAGCGATTCCGAAGGCAGAATTTACCCTTTAAGCAATCAGGCGTCGGGAGTTCTGGATGCTTTGCGTTTTGAATGTGAAAGGCTCGGAGTAAAATTCAACTGTTCAAATGCTGTTACCGCCGTAAAAAAAGCCGGCACCGGATTTGATGTCTGCGGTAATAAGTATGATAAAGTGGTTCTTGCATGCGGAGGCAAGGCGGGAGTTAAAGGCTATCAATCTTATGACCTTCTGAAAAATCTCGGTCACAGTGTAATTAATCCTGCTCCTGCCCTTACAAAAATAAATGTAAAAGATACAAAATACGTAAAGCAGTTAAAGGGCATAAGGCATAAAGGTGACCTTACTCTTTATATCGACGGCAGAAAGAGAGCCGCCGAATCGGGCGAGATTCAGTTCACGGATTACGGACTATCGGGTATTGCCGTGATGCAGTTATCTTCTTACATTACCCGGGAAAAGTCAAAGGATATAAAAATTTCTTTCGATACAGTACCTGATTTTTCTTACGGAGAACTCGAAACTGCTATAGAAAAGATATGCAAAAAAGGCAGCAGTCTTTCCTGTGAAAACGTCCTTTCAGGTTTTATGCCGAAAAAATTAGGCAGTGTTATCCTTAAAATCTGCGGCATTTCTTTAAATGATTATGCTTCCTCACTTTCGGGAGCACAGATAAAAAATATCGTCTCCACGGCGAAAAAACTCATCTTTGATGTTGAAAGCCTGCGTGGCTTTGAGGATGCGCAGGTTACGGCAGGCGGAGCAGATACAAGGCAGTTCAGCAGAAAAACCATGGAATCGAAAACAATCAAAGGTCTTTACTGCGTTGGTGAAATGCTCAATGTAGACGGTTTGTGCGGCGGATATAATCTTATGTGGGCGTGGAGCAGCGGAAGGCTCTGCGGCGACAGTTTAATATAAAGATGGTGAAATGATGATAAGAATAAACGAAATAAAACAAAGTCTTGACAGCACAAAGGAAGATCTGTTTCGTGCCTGTAAAAAAATACTGAAATTACAGGACGAACAGATTAAATCAATGACCGTTATCCGCCGAAGCGTGGACAGCAGAAAGAAAGATAATGTCTTTTTCTGTTACAGCGTGGATGTTGATGTTGTCGGTGACGAAGAAAAGATTATAAAACGACTTAATTCAAATAAACTCACCCTCGTTGAGCCTTACGAATATGTAATGCCCGAGGTTAAGAGAAAATCTTCCCTGAGACCTGTGGTTGTGGGTTTCGGTCCTGCAGGTATATTTGCCGCACTCACTCTGGCGAGAGCAGGACTTAAGCCTCTTGTTCTTGAAAGAGGCAGGGATGTGGACAGCAGAACGAAGGATGTAAACACTTTCTTTACACAGAAAATACTCGATGAAACCTCAAATGTGCAGTTCGGCGAGGGCGGTGCAGGTACATTCTCTGACGGTAAACTTACCACAGGCATAAAAAATCCTCTTTGCCGTAAGGTGTTTATCGAATTTTATGAACACGGCGCCCCTGAAGAAATTCTTTATTCGGGTAAGCCTCACATCGGCACAGATAAACTAGCAGGTGTTGTAAAGAATATGCGCGAGGAGATTATCTCTCTCGGCGGTGAAGTGAAGTTTGAAAGCAAACTTACGGACATTATAGTTTATAACGGCTGTATTCAGGGTATAACCTACGAGGAAAAGGGCAAATGCGCTGACTTTGAGACGGATGCAGTTATCGTAGCCATCGGTCATTCGGCAAGAGATACGGTGAAGATGCTCTACACAAAGGGTATACAGATGATGCAGAAGCCCTTCTCCGTGGGTGCGAGAATAGAGCATCCGAGAGAACTTATCGATAAATCACAGTACGGCGATTTCGCAGGTCATAAGGCTCTCGGTGCCGCCGACTACAAACTTGCCTGTCACGGCAAACACGAAAGGGGAGCATATACTTTCTGTATGTGTCCCGGCGGTACCGTTGTTGCGGCAACAAGCGAAAAGGGCGGAGTGGTAGTAAACGGTATGAGTGAATGGGCGAGAGACGGAAGAAACTCCAACTCGGCAATCCTCGTCAATGTCTATCCCGAAGACTTTCCCTCGGAGGATGTTCTTTCGGGCTTTGACCTTCAGAGACAAATGGAGCAGAAAGCATTCATCCTCGGTGGCGGAGATTACAGCGCACCCTGTCAGCTTGTGGGAGACTTCCTTGAAGGCAGAAAATCCACAAAACTTTCCTTTGTAAATCCCACCTGTCCCACAGGTGTCACACCCTCGGACATAAGACAGGTGCTTCCGAAAAAGGTTACGGATACCATGGCAGAGGCTATAGTGCTTATGGATAAAAAACTTCAGGGCTTCGCACTTAAGGACGCAGTTCTCACGGCCCCTGAAACGAGAAGTTCTTCACCCGTTAGAATACTTCGTGACGATATTTATCAGACTAATATAAGAGGACTTTACCCCTGCGGTGAGGGTGCAGGCTATGCAGGCGGCATCGTTTCCGCAGGTGTAGACGGTATAAGATGTGCCCATGCACTTATGGGGGACGAAAGATAAAAAACACAAGGGGACGGGTTCGTTGTGCTTCAAGCACATTCGTAGCCTGTCCCTTTGTGTTGAGGTAAAATTAAGGACAGACCGTGAAAAGTCTGTCCCTTGTGTTTTGTTGTAGGTGACGGCGTTCTCGATGTCCCGTAAATTCATCGTAGCCCCTATATGCATACACCGTAGGGGCGGCCATTGTGTCAGTTTGTGAATCTCTCTGTCACTTCGTGACAACTTTCCTTTCAATCAATGTCATTAACTTAGGACACACTTCCTTGAAGTGTGATATTGAACGAATGTGAAAGATCTTTTGCTCCACTCAAGATGACATTTTAATTTTAAAGTAATGGTATTTTAATTCAAGCGATGATAATATGAACCTCAAAGCAGGCACAAAAAAGCCTCTCCTGAAAGGAGAGGTGGCACGGCTCTGCCGTGACGGAGAGGTCTGACGGAAAGGTATAAAAGTGGTCTCACTCAACCTCGCAACCCTTACCAACAGCACTGCAAAGATAAGCCTCATCATAAGTCTTCTTAAGTTCCTCAAGACACTTTTCAGCATCCTCTTTCTTTTCGAAAATGCCGAATACACTCGGTCCGCTTCCACTCATACAGCAGCATTCACAGCCGTATTTTCTCATAGTGCCTTTGATAACAACTCTGTCGGGAACATCTATAAATTGTTCGAATACATTATCAACTCTGTCAAATATGCCTTTTTTATCCTTTGTTGCCGCCGCAATAAGCATACCCCTTGTATCGAGATGTCTTACTCTTTCGGCAGTATCAAAGGCAGAATAAGCCTCTGCTGTAGAAACACTCTGCTTCGGTTTGACGATTACAATATTCTCGGCTTCTATGTCGGGCAGGAAGGAGAGAACAGTACCCGTGTACTGTGCCGCCATAGTACCGCCCATAATGCAGAAGGGGATGTCTGCACCGACCTTGCCTCCGATTTGAGCAAGTTCTTTCTGTGAAAGTGCCGTACCGAAAATCTCGTTAAGAGCCACGATAACTGCCGCACCGTCAGCACTTCCTCCGGCAAGACCTGCCGCTTGAGGGATATTCTTTTCGATGTGGATTGCAATACCTGTGTTTTTAATTCCGATGTCCTCGAAAAATTTTGTCGCTACCTTGTGGACTATGTTCTTTTCGTCGGTGGGTACACCTTCTTTGGTGCAGGTTATTTTAATATCTTCACTTCCGGTTTTCTCTACGGTAACTCTGTCATAAATGCCGACAGACTGCATAATCATAAACAGATCGTGGTAGCCGTTAGGGAGAGTAGATAATATATCAAGCATAAGGTTGATTTTTGCATGGGCTTTAACTGTAACTTTCATTAGAAAAACTCCTTTACAGGTATATGTTTTTATTATAAACCAAAAGTTATCCCTAATCAATAACTTATAGAAAAATAAAGTTTATGTTAACTTCTGTTTTGGCATTGACTTTTAATTATATCTATGTTAAAATTATAAGAACGCAAAAGGAAGTTTCTTAATAATAGGAGGTAGATTATGAAGTTATCCCTTAAAGGAAAAAAACTTTATAAAGACGGCAATTTGTCTTCTCTCCCGCTTTTTATTAATGACGGTATTATTGTTTCTCAAATGGACTCAGCGGAAAATATTATTGATTTTTCCGATAAATATTATATTTTTCCCGGTTTCGTAGATGTGCATGTTCATTTACGTGAGCCGGGTTTTTCTTATAAAGAGACGATAAAAAGCGGAACTCTTGCTTCGGCACACGGCGGCTATACTGCGGTATGCTCTATGCCTAATCTTAACCCCGTACCCGACAGCAGAGAAAATCTTGATAAACAACTTGAAATCATAGATAGGGATGCCTGTATCAATGTTTACCCTTACGGCTCTATCACGGTAGGACAAAAGGGTGAAGAACTTTCCGATATGGATGATATGGCTGATGATGTCATCGCTTTTTCCGATGACGGCAGAGGAGTACAGAGTGACGATATGATGCGTCAGGCTATGCTAAAGGCAAAATCACTCGGTAAAATGATTGTCGCCCACTGTGAGGTCAATGACCTTCTCAAAGGCGGATATATCCATGACGGCGAATATGCGAAAGCCCACGGTCATAAAGGCATATGCAGTGAAAGCGAATGGAAGCAGATCGCCCGCGATCTTGAACTTGCGGAAGAGACAGGCTGTGCCTATCACGTATGCCATATTTCCACCAAAGAAAGTGTTGAGATTATCCGTCAGGCAAAGAAAAGAGGAGTGAATGTAACCTGCGAAACGGGGCCTCACTATCTCATTCTCTGCGACGAAGATTTACAGGAAGAGGGAAGGTTTAAAATGAATCCGCCTCTTCGCTCAAAGGAAGACAGAGATGCTCTTATCGAGGGCATCAAGGACGGCACAATTGATATGATTGCCACCGACCATGCGCCTCATTCTGCCGAAGAAAAGGGCAAAGGTCTTGCGGGAAGTCTTATGGGTGTGGTAGGTATCGAAACAGCATTCCCGCTTCTTTATACCCATCTTGTTTTAAAGGGTGTTATTACCCTTGAGCGATTAATTGAACTTATGGCAATTAACCCCGGAAAGCGTTTCGGTATCGGCGGCGGTACAAATGATGGTGAAAGTGCTGATTTCACCGTAGTTGACCTCGATGCTGAATACACTATCGACAGTAATGACTTTTACTCCATGGGTAAGGCTACTCCCTTTGAAGGATACAAAGTCAAAGGAAAGATTATCCACACCTATATAAAGGGTGAAAAGATATTTTAAAATAGGAGAGAGAAAATGACACAGGGTATTTATGAAGTTCTTAAAAATGAACAACTTACTGCAACTGTTTACCGTATGGTGCTGTCGGGTGACACCTCGGCACTCACAAAACCGGGACAGTTCGTAAACCTTCTTGTTGAAGGCTGTTACTTAAGACGTCCCATATCCGTTTACGATTGGGACGAAAATACCGTAACAATTATCTATAAGGTAGTAGGTGAGGGTACGGAGAAAATGAGCAAATGGCAACAAGGCCATAAATGTGATATTCTCGTAGGTCTCGGCAACGGCTTTGACACATCAAAAAGCGGTGATAAGCCTCTTTTAATCGGTGGCGGTGTAGGTGTACCTCCTCTCTACGGCCTTTGTAAGAGACTTGTGGCTGAGGGCAAAAAGCCTACGGTTATTCTCGGCTTTAATGAAGAAAGTGAAATCTTCTGTAAGGATGAGTTTTCCGCACTTGCCGACACGGTAATCGCCACCGTTGACGGTTCTGTAGGAGTAAAAGGCTTTGTTACGGACGCTATGAAAGATATGGACTATACATTCTTCTACACCTGCGGTCCCATGCCGATGTTTAAGGCAATAGAAAAAACTGCCGTAGGCTCCGGTGAATACAGTTTCGAGGAAAGAATGGGCTGCGGTTTCGGCGCCTGTATGGGCTGCAGCTGTAAAACCAAATACGGTAACAAGAGAATCTGTAAGGACGGTCCCGTTCTTGAAAGGGAGGAAATAATATGGTAAATACAAAGGTTGACCTTTTAGGTCTGGAACTTGATAATCCCGTTATTCCTGCTTCGGGTACCTTCGGCTTCGGCTATGAATTTGCAGAACTTTACGATATAAACTGTCTCGGCTCCTTCTCTTTTAAAGGCACAACCCTCGAAGGTCGCTTCGGTAATCCCACCCCGAGAATTGCCGAATGTCCCAACGGTATGATTAACTCCGTCGGACTTCAGAATCCGGGTGTACATAAGGTTATTGCGGAAGAACTGCCTAAACTTAAAGAGGTTTTCAATAAAAAGGTTATCGCTAACGTGGGCGGTTTCGCCATTGAGGAATATCAGGAATGTGCAAAACTTCTTGATGCCGAGGAACAGGTAGGCATACTCGAAATAAATATCAGTTGTCCCAACCTTCACGCAGGCGGTGTCAACTTCGGTACGGATGCAAAAAATGCTGCCGCAGTTATCGAGGCAGTAAAGAAGGTGACAACCAAGCCTGTTATGGCAAAACTTACTCCCAATGTTACGGATATAACTGAAATTGCTCTCGCCTGTGAAAGTGCAGGTGCAGACGGTATCAGTATGATAAACACTCTTTTGGGTATAAGAATTGACCTTAAAACCAAAAAGCCTGTTATCGCAAACAAGATGGGCGGTTTCTCAGGACCTGCAATAATGCCTGTAGCCTTGAGAATGGTTTATCAGGTTTATGAAAAAGTAAATGTACCTATAGTAGGTATGGGAGGTATTTCGACAGCAAATGATGTTATCGAAATGATGCTCGCAGGTGCCACTGCCGTACAGGTCGGTGCCGCTAATTTAGTAAATCCCTTTGCCTGCCGTGATATCATAAATGATTTACCGCAGGTAATGGAAAAATATAATATATCATCATTAAAAGAAATTATCGGAGGTGCTCACTAATGGGTAGAGATGTTATTATCGCATGTGATTTCAGCAGTAAGCAGGAGGTTCTTACCTTTCTTGACAAGTTTCAGGGTAAAAAGCCTTTTGTAAAAATCGGTATGGAACTTTACTATGCTGAAGGTCCCTCAATAGTAAAAGAAATCAAAGAAAGAGGTCACAAGATTTTCCTTGACCTCAAACTTCACGATATTCCCAACACAGTTAAAAAGTCAATGGCTGTGCTTTCAAGACTTGACGTTGACATCTGTAATCTTCATGCAGGCGGAACAAAGCGTATGATGGAAGCCGCCCTTGAAGGTCTCACAAGACCTGACGGCACCAGACCGTTGCTTATTGCCGTTACCCAACTTACCTCAACTGACCAGGAAAGTATGGAAAATGACCTTCTTATCAAACAGCCCATTGATCAGGTAGTTATGCACTATGCAAAAAATGCCGCAGATGCAGGCCTTGACGGTGTAGTATGCTCTCCCCTTGAAGCACAGAAGGTACACGAAAGATGCGGTAAGGATTTCCTTACGGTAACACCCGGTGTACGCTTTGCTGACGGTGATATCGGCGACCAGAAGAGAGTTATGACTCCTGCCGAAGCAAACAGAATCGGCTCTGACTACATCGTAGTGGGCAGACCTATTACTGCCGCTGAAGACCCCGTAGCCGCTTATGAAAGATGCCTCTCAGAATTTGTAGGCTGATTTATAATTGTAATTAAAAACGAAAGGATAGATTTAAAATGAAAAAATTAATTGCTAAAGACTTACTTTCCATCGGTGCTGTTTTTCTTCGCCCCGAAGATCCCTTCACCTGGGCAAGCGGTATCAAAAGCCCCATCTACTGTGACAACAGACTTACTCTCACATCTCCTCAGGTAAGAACCGACGTAGAAACAGGTCTTGCTAAAACTATTCTTAAATATTATCCCGACTGTGAAGTTATTATGGGTACATCCACTGCAGGTATCGCTCACGCCGCTATCGTAGGTCATATTCTCGGTCTTCCCATGGGCTATGTAAGAAGCGGTCACAAAGATCACGGCAGAGGAAACCAGATTGAAGGTAAACTTGAAAAAGGACAGAAGGTTGTTGTTGTGGAAGATCTTATCTCCACAGGCGGCAGTGTTCTTGAGGTTGTTGATGTTCTTCGCGAAGCAGGCGCAGAGGTTTTAGGTATTGCTTCAATTTTCACCTACGGTATGAAAAAGGGTATCGACAGAATGGCTGCTGCTGATGTTATCAACCACAGCCTTTCAAATCTTGACGCTGTTGCAGAAGTAGCAGCAGAAGAAGGCTACATTAAAAACGAAGACATCGCCCGTCTTCTCAAATTCAGAGACAATCCTTCCGATGAAAGTTGGATAGGAGGAGCAAAATGAGAAGTCTTATAAATATTCTCGACCTTTCTGTAGAAGATATAGACAAAATGCTTGACGTTGCCGATGATATTATCGCAAACCGTGAAAAGTACAGCGAGGTTTGTCACGGCAAAAAACTTGCTACTCTTTTCTTTGAGCCGTCAACGAGAACACGTTTGAGTTTTGAAGCGGCTATGTATGAATTGGGCGGTAATGTTTTAGGCTTTTCTGCCGCTGCATCGTCCTCAGCATCAAAGGGTGAAAGTGTAGCAGATACCACAAGAATGGCTTGCTGCTATGCAGATATTATTGCTATGCGTCATCCGAAAGAGGGCGCACCTCTCGTCGCTTCCAAGGTGACAAGCGTGCCCGTTATCAATGCAGGTGACGGCGGTCACAACCACCCAACACAGACACTCACTGACCTTCTTACCATCCGCCGTAAAAAGGGCAGACTGAATAACTTCACCATCGGCTTCTGCGGTGACCTTAAGTTCGGCAGAACTGTACACTCACTCATCACTGCTCTGGCAAGATATGAGGGCATAAAGATCGTTCTCATTTCACCGGAAGAACTTAAACTTCCCTCTTACATCAAAAAGGATGTAATTAAAAAGCAGGGTATTGAATATGTTCAGACCACCGACCTTGAGGCTGTTCTTCCCGAACTCGACGTGCTTTATATGACGAGAGTTCAGCAGGAACGTTTCTTCAGTGAGGAAGAATACATCCGTCTTCGTGACAGTTATATTCTCACCCGTAAAAAACTCGACAAGGCAAAGGAAGACCTTATCGTTCTTCATCCTCTGCCCCGTGTTAACGAGATTTCCACCGATGTTGACGACGATCCGAGAGCCTGCTACTTTGAACAGGCACTTTGCGGAAAGTTTGTCCGCATGGCTCTTATTATGGAACTTCTGGGTATACATCTTGACTGAAAGGGGAGTAAATAATGAATATAGATTCTATTAAAGAAGGTCTTGTTATCGATCACATTACTGCAGGCAACGCTATGCGAATTTACAATCTTTTAGGTTTCGATAAACTCGAATGCAGTATCGCCATCATCAAAAACGTAAACAGCAAAAAGATGGGCAAAAAGGACATCATCAAAATCGACAGCAATATTGATATTAACCTTGAAGCCCTCGGTTACATCGACCCGGGCATCACCATCGACGTTATCCGTGACAGTAAACTCGTGGAAAAAAGACACGTTGACCTTCCCGAAACTTTACACGGTGTACTCCGCTGCAAAAATCCCCGTTGCATAACTTCTGTTGAACAGGAACTCAGTCAGGAATTTATGCTCACCGACAGAGAAAACAGAGTTTACCGCTGTGTTTACTGTGAGGCAGCAGCCAACTGAAACTGAATGCAGAAACCTTTCCGTCACTTCGTGACACCTCTGCTGAAAAGCGAGGCTTAATAAGGTGTAATATAACGATGCTACTCACCTGAAAAGGTGGGTAGTTTTTTGTGTGCCGAAAGCAAAAAACGATTATGTATTGATTTTTTCTGTTTTTTATGTTAAAGTGAAAGTGCTACATTTTGTCAGTTGAATAATTCCGTGATAGGAGACAACACTATGTAAAAAAGTGTGTCTCTGTCTTATTATTCCTATTGCGGGTGTATTGACAAAAGTGTAGCAACTTCGGGACGCATTTTTTTGTGCGTCTTAACCGACGCACTTTTTTATTTTATCTGACAGAAGTGCATATTATATGAAGAAAATTAATACAACAGGAGGAAAAGTATGAATTTCAACATTTCAAAAGAAAAAATGCTTGAAGGTATGCAGATTATGAATTCCTTCGGCACAAGGCTTACGGGCAGTAAAGGTCACAACGATTTTATTAAGTGGCTCAAAGAGGAAATAGCAAAGATGGATATTCCCGTTTATTCTGATCCTTTCTGGTTCAGACGTTGGGAAGAAAAAAATTCTTCAATAGAAATAATTGACGGTGATGAAAAAATCAACATACCTGTTTCCTCGGCTTATCCCTATTCAGGTGAAACATCTGCTGACGGCATAACGGAAGAACTGGTATACGTTAAAAGTGTTAAAGATATACCGAAAACCACAGGCAAGATTGCAGTTTTCAATGTAGCAAACATAAACTTCCTTCCCAGCGAAATCGCCTTTGATAAGCGTTCAAGTTATCCCGAAGATGTTGTCCTTGAAAAGAAATATGAAGGCCCCGTTATCACAAGTTTTGTTCAGTGCTTTTACGGTATACTTTCTAAACTTTCCAAGGCAAAAGCAGTTATACTTATATGGAAAGGTCTCCACGATGATATGATCGAAGGGCAGTATCTTTCATTCATAGCCGACTATCAGAGCATACCTATGCTTTGGGTTAACGAGACAAACGGCAAAAAGATTATTGAGGCTGCAAAGGAACATAAAAAGGCAAAATTCGTTCTTGAAGCCGAGATTGAGGAGAAAGCCTACACTGAAAGTTTTTACTGTATTATCAAAGGTAAAAACCAAAAAGAAAATGTTATAGTCAATACTCACACTGACGGAACAAACTGTGTTGAGGAAAACGGTCCCATAGCACTTTTAGAACTTATGAAAAATATGAAAGATATGGAACTCGAGAGAACTCATATCTTTGTTTTCACAACGGGACATTTCCGTCTGCCTCATTTTGAGGATATAAGAACAGGTGCGTTTCAGTCTGCATCCCGTTGGCTCGCTATGCACAGAGAACTGTGGGACGGCAAAGGCGAACACTTCAAGTGCGTTGCCAATCTTACCGTTGAGCATCTCGGATGTATGGAATGGAGAGACATTGACGGAGAATATAAATACACCGGCAAACCCGAAATAGATCTTGTTTACACAGGCAACAAGTTTATGGATAAACTCTACATAGATACTGTAAAGGAAAGAAAGACAGTCCGCACAATGACACTTCGCGGTCATAATGCTCTCCACTTCGGTGAGGGACAGAACTTCTTTACAATGGGTATTCCCGAAATCAGCCTTGTTCCTGCTCCCTACTATCTCTGCGTTGTCAGCGACAGTCACGAAATGGAAAAGTTTGATATTGACCTTATGACCGAGCAGACCGAAACCTTTGCAAAACTTATTGAAAAGATTGAAAAAATCTCTGCAAAAGAACTGGGCAGAAGTGATTTCTATTCAATCCTCAAAGCGAAGAGCGTTTCGGGCGGATATGATTTCAGCCTGAAAGGCTTGGCAGGTAAGATATCGTCTGTAATTAAAAAGTAAAACAGAGGGCGGAAGAAAATGTACATAACCTTTAAAAATAACAGCACAAGCGGTAAAATGATTGTTTCCGTTGATAATCAGAAGCATATCATAAATCCCGAATGCTCTGTTGATATATTTTTCAGAAGTGAAATAATTGAGTTTATTGCAGAAACTTCCGCTTTGGATGAACTGATTAACGCTGTTAATGAAATAGATGACAATGATAAAAATGACAGTTTTAAGGATAGAGTTCTTACGAAACTTACTAAAAAAACTGCTGAAAAATTACCCGATACGGTTCTCAATACTTCTGTAAAGTATGAAGTAACCGATGCAGACTTTTCAGATATTGTTATAAATTTATATGACTGCGCCTATGCGATATGCGACGGAAAATTTGCTGATTTTTTGGATTTAGTTCCAATCGGCTATATATTTCCCCGCGCCGAAACAGAAAACGTCAGTATAAAAGTTATAAATGTAAAAACAACAAACAGAAAAAAGTATCTTAAACTTATAAGAAATCTTCTTTTGTTTATGCATTCCGGATTTACTGCTATTAATCTTCTTTTCTTTATTCCCGAATGTCTGATAATCAAACTGCTTGCATCGAATTTTTTTATAAAGAATTGCCTTTCATGGCTTTATAAAAAATCAGCAGACGAAAGAGAACGCATACTTTTTGCAAAAGGACAGATTCACGAAAATGAAGAAAAGAAAAAAATACTGCTTCCGTCCGGATTAAAAGTGGTTGTTGTGCTTGTGGCTTTGTGCGGTCTTTTTATATGGGGAATGTCAGGCGGTCCCGATGTGATAATTTCCGAGGATTTCAGTTCAGTTGTCTGCTTTGAAGAAACCTTTGTAAAAATTGACGGCGGTCTGCCCACAGATGCAGAAGATGTGTTTTTAGAAGATTATGCTGCATTTTATCCGTTGGCTGACGGAGAATATGATACGGATAATTATTACTGTTATATTTACGAAACTCCTGATGGTAGACGTTATATGTGGCTGAAAGACAATTGTACCGACAAAGAAAACGCTAAAAAAGATTATGAGGATTATGAAAATCCGTTGGTTTATAAGTCGGTAGGAGAACAGGAGTAATTTAATAATTAAATCAAAAATCACAGGGCTACACAAACCCTGTGATTTTTATCGTTCAATAATAGCCTTTCCTGAAAGGAGAGGTGGTACGGCTGTGCCGTGACGGAGAGGTTCACCCGGCGGAATATCACTTTTTCATTTCTGAAACCTATCCCGCGATTCCGCACTCCTAATTTCGCATTCCGAATTACTTAAAAGAAATCCTTCAGTAAATCCGCCATGGGATTATCGTTCTCTTCCTTCTTTTTGGCATTCTGCTGTTTTTTCATATAGTTCATAACGTCGAACTTATTAGCACCTGCGCTTTCCTTTCTCTTATTGAAATCGGAAAGCCTTTCTCTGTATCCGCAGACACAGACGAACATTTTCTTCTCCCCCTCACCTCGAAGTTCTAACTTCTTATGGCAGTCGGGACAGCGTGCGTTTGTAACCTGAGTGAGCCCCTTACGATATCCGCATTCCCTATCCTGACAGATGAGCATTTTACCCTTTTTGCCGTTGACTTCAAGGAGGTATTTACCGCATACGGGACATTTGTCCTTGGTGGCATTATCGTGTGTGTACTGTGCATTACTTGTAATAACCATCGAAACAAGAGAGGTGGAATAGTCACGCATCTGCCCGATGAATTTTTTCATATTGGCTGTACCCTTGCTTATGTTCTGCAGTTCCTGCTCCCATTTAGCCGTAAGTTCGGCAGATTTAAGGTCAGGCGGTACGATTTTTATAAGTTGCTTACCCTTTGCCGTGGGGTGGATTTCCTTACCGACACGCTCAATTGAGAAGTTGTCGAAAAGTTTTTCGATTATATCTGCTCTGGTTGCAGGGGTGCCGAGACCGCTTGTTGACTGAATGACGGCTTTGAGGTTTTTATCTTCGATTTGCTTTGAGGGATTTTCCATAGCCGAAAGGAGAGTGGCTTCCGTATACCGTGCAGGAGGTCTTGTCTTACCGCTTACGATTTTTGCGTTGAGCAAAGGAAGAGACATACCTTCGCGCAGAACGGGTAAATCCTGGCTTTTGTTCTCTGCTTCTGTTTCTTCGTCTTCGTCGGTGCTGTTGCCGTAAAACTCTTTCCAGCCGATTTTTGCGGGAGTAGTACCCTTGGCATAAAAATTGTGACCGCCGATATCTATCTGCACCTTAACTTCGTCATATTCGTAAGGCTCGGACAAAACAGCCATAAATCTTCTTACCACAAGGTCATATATGTTTCTTTCTTCGTAAGAGAGTTTGGCAAGATTAGGCGACTGCTCCGTGGGAATGATGGCGTGGTGGTCGCTGACTTTTGCATTGTTGACGATGTATTTTGTCTCGATCTTTCCTCTGGCGAGTTTCATAGCCTGCTGCTGATAGGGACCTACAGCCATGGCACGGAGCCTTTCGGGTATGGTCGCAACGATGTCGTCGGTGATGTAGCGTGAGTCCGTACGGGGGTAGGTGAGTACCTTGTGGTATTCGTAAAGGTTTTGCATATAGGCTAAGGTCTGTTTTGCTGAATAACCGTATTTTTTGTTTGCGTCTCTCTGTAATTCCGTCAGGTCGTAGGCTGCAGGGGGAACCTTTTTCTTTAAGGCTTTTTCTAACTTTTTAACCGTACCGTTTTTACCTTTTATGCTCTCTGATATCTTCTCTGCAAAGGTTTTATCGGAAAAACGGGTATTGTTTTTGCTGTCACGGAAGGTTGCGTTGAAGCCTTTGAAAACAGCCTGAACGGAAAAATAATCCTTGGGCTGAAACGCCTGTATTTCTTCTTCTCTTTGCACTATGAGGGCAAGAGTAGGTGTCTGCACTCTGCCGGCTGAAAGTTGAGCGTTGTATTTACAGGTGAGGGCACGGGTAACGTTGAGACCAACAAGCCAGTCTGCCTCTGCTCTTGCCTGAGCCGAATAGTAAAGATTATCGTATTCCTTGGCAGGTTTAAGTTTTGCAAAGCCTTCCTTAATAGCCTTGTCTGTCTGCGAGGAAATCCAGAGGCGGTAGGTGGGCTTTTTCCAGTGAGCCTTCATCATTATCCATCTTGCCACAAGTTCACCCTCACGGCCTGCATCGGTGGCAATAACGAGAGAGGACACATCGGGGCGCTTCATAAGGGCAGAAATTGCTCTGTACTGCTTTGAAGTCTGCTTGATGATAACGAGTTTCATTTTTTCGGGAAGCATAGGCAGGTCTTCAAGATTCCACCTTTTGTATTTGTCGTCGTAGGCGTCGGGGTCGGCAAGGGTGACAAGATGACCGAGAGCCCATGTGATTATGTATTTCTGTCCGATGATACAGCCGTCACCCTTCTGATGACAGCCTAAAACACGGGCAATATCTCTTGCAACGGAAGGCTTTTCCGCAAGAACGAGAGTTTTATCCATTGTTTTTACTCCTTATTTTTAATTGTTGCCGTTATCTTATAACCGACAGACAGCAGTTTTCTGTGTTGAAACTTTCTTCTATTGCCTTTACCACATCTTCCTTTGTAACTGTCTTGTAAAGTTCCACGGTGTCAAAAAGGCTCTGCTCATTGAAGTAAGCGTCAATAATATTATTAGCCATATCGTCCACATCGTTGAAGGCGAGAACTGCCATGCCGTAAAGTCTTTTAAGGGAAACGGCAAAGTCTTCATCGGAGATGCCCTTTTCTTTTATTTCTTCAATTTTGCCTATGATGGCATTTTTTACTTCTTCGGGGTTGGAACTTTCGCCTGTAAATATTGGTGCGGCGAAGCCTCTGCCTGCAAAGTATTCTTTGCCGAAGGTGGGGTTGATAAGATCTTTTTCCATAAGAGTGCTGTATAAGGATGAAACCTTACCTGCGATTATATCGAGGGCAATATTCACTGTAAGTGCCTTCTTTGCCGAAGGTACTGCCGCAGTAAGATTATCTTTGAAGCCGAAAGCGAATTTAGGCATATCCACACCCATTTCTTCTTCGATGTAATTCTGTGCCACTGTTTTCGGTTCTTCGGGAATAATCTGTTCGAATTTAACGGGCATTTCGGGTTTTATAACTCTGTCAACTATGCTCAGAACAGTTTCTTTTTTTACATTACCCACCACTGCCAGCGCCATATTGCTGAGGTTATAGAAGGTGTTATAGCAACTGTAAAGCAGGTCGGCATTAATCTGTGCTATGGATTCGATAGTGCCTGCGATATCGATTCTTACGGGATTATTGCTGTACATACCTCTTAAAAGGTTGAAAAGCACCTGCCAGTCGGGACTGTCCTGATACATTCTGATTTCCTGACCGATTATACCCTGTTCTTTTTGTACCGTTTCTTCCGTGAAGTAGGGAGCCTTTACGAAGTCGAGAAGTATTTCAAGGTTTTTTTCAAACTCTGACGAACATTGGAAAAGATAGCAGGTACGGTCAAAACTTGTATAAGCGTTTGCGTTTGCTCCTGTTTCTGCAAAACGTGTGAAAGCATCAAGTTCTTCGCTTTCAAAAAGTTTATGCTCGAGGAAGTGGGCGATACCTTCGGGAACAGAGGTGTATTCTTTTTCACTTTCCAATTTGAAGCAGGTATCAACGGAGCCGTACTTTGTGCCGAAAATAGCATAAGCACCCGAATAATCCGGCTTTTCCATAACGAATATCTTAAGACCTGAACTGTGGTCGATTTCATAATATTCTTCATTCAGAAGTTCATTTCTTACGGTTTTGCAGTTCATTATTCTTCCTCCTTTTCGCTTTCTAAAATAAAGACGGTATCTTCCGTAACCATTGTGGCAGCAAGAATAATTTCTTCACGGCTGACAGCATTGATTTCTTCAATGAAACTTTCAGGTGTACGAAGAACGCCGTTTGTGCTCTGGGAAGACATCCATTGGTCAAGGGTCATAATACTGTCCTCAACAGATGAAAGATTGTCTGTGATACTCTTTTTCGCATTGAGGATTACTTCGTCGGTGAAGTTGCCTTTTCGGATATCGTCAAGTTCCTTTCTTATGGCGTCCAGAGCCTTAAGGGCGTTTTCAGTTTCCACACCGCTTTCGACTACGATAAGACCTTTATGGTTAATAAGTCTTGCACTGCAGTAGTAGCAAAGGCTCATTTTTTCTCTTACATTCATAAAAAGTTTCGAGAAGGTGCCGCTGCCGAAAATAGCGCACATAACCTTGATGGCGGCATAGTTGTCATAATCGTAGGTCATACCTGCTCTCATACCGATAACGAGTTTGCCCTGTTTGACCTTCTGCTTTTCGGTGACAGTTCTGCTTTCGTAGGCTTCAGTTAAAAACTCCGTATGAAGTTCCGTAATGGCTTTTTTGTCACGGGCAAGAGAATCAAAAAGGGAAGTGAAAATCTTCTCCATTCTCGTTTCGTTGATGCTACCCGTAACATTAATTTGAACAGGGCAGGAGAAAAGAAGTTTTTTCCATACTTCCATAAGTTCCTTGCCTGTTATTTTTTCAATGTCTTCGACTTTGCCGTAAGGACTTATACCGTACATTTCGTCGCGGCACATTTCCTCGGTCATTCTGTCAAGAGCATAGAGACGCTTTTCGTCTTTTCTGCTTTCGATTTTTTCAATGAGTAGTCTTTTTTCTCTGGATATATTTTCTTCCTTGAAGCCGTCGGGAGTGATGTCAGGTTTGAAAAGGCAGGTGCAAAGGAGTTTTATTCCTTCTTCCGTAACCTTTTCACCGCCTAAGGCAAATCTGTCATCAAGGCTGATAAGTGAAAGAGAGAGCGATTGAACCTCACCGATTTTGGTTACGGAAGGGGAGATAATTGCTCCGTAAAGGGAAGCCAGACGGCGGTTCATACTGATAATTGTATCATAGTTTTTGTTTGTTCTTGCCAGAAGATTTACCAAAAGGGCATATTTTGCCGCATCTTCACAAAGGGGAGTGAGAAGATTTACGGTAACAACGGTGTTTTTGAATTTGGCGGTCTTGTGTGTGCAAAGTCTTACACCGCCGCTTATTTCTTTTATGTTCATTTGTTGTCCTCCTGAAGGTAATTAAGTAAATATACTCTACTATTATACCATAATAATACATCACTATGCAAATATTAAAAGACAAAAAATTATCTTTTCTGATTTTTTTGCCCGATGAAAAAAATACCGACGGTGAGTTGTATTATTTATGAAAGGGGGAATGTTTAAACTGATTTAAAGATATATTAAAGTTTTGCCGGTATACTTATGTATGTTTTATCCGGGAAAAGAAGGACTCTTTTTTTCGTCAAAATCACCATTATATTTCTTTAAATACTTTAAATCGATAAAATGCAATAACTCTACAGAATTATATGGTGATTTTCAACAATGTCTAATTCGCCAAAAAAATCCTTGAAATAATCAGAAATAATGCCGAAAATGTCAAAATTACCCTTAAAGTTTTTGAATAAATAAAAAAATATCTAAAAAATTTGCTCTTTTATATTGCAAAATGCCGATAAATTGTGTAAAATGGTTAAAGTGACAATAGTCAAAATATCCAATTGACACAATTTTAAAGTTGGGGGGACATTTAAAATGTCTAACAGATTATTTCAGGGAATTATTCATCAGATGAAAGATGCCATTGACAGAACTATCGGTGTTGTTGATAACAGCGGAACAGTTATCTGTTGCAGTGACCTTAGCCGTATAGGTGAGACTAACTTTGTGGATACAAAGGAAGTTCTGCTCTCTATGGACGTAAAAGTTATTGCCGATAAAACTTTCCTTGCAATCGCTTCACAGACTCATCCCGACAGTGCGGTTTTTGTTGACGGTAATGATGAAAATGCAGCGAATTATGCCAAACTCATTGCTATTTCTCTGGGCGGTATCAAACAGTATTACGATGTGAAATTTGACCGCAGCAATTTCATTAAAAATGTTATTCTTGATAATATACTTCAGGGTGATATTTATCTTAAAACCCGTGAACTTGGTTTTAACAATGAAGTTTCCCGTGCAGTTCTTCTTATCAGAACAGCAGAAAGAACGGATGTTTCCGTAAGTGAGTCTATTCAGAATCTCTTCCCCGATAAAAATAAAGACTTCGTTATCAATATAAACGAAACTGACATCGCTCTTGTTAAAGAGGTGCGTGCAGGCAACGAAATAAAAGACCTTGAAAAACTTGCAAGAAGTATTGTTGACTCTTTACATACCGAATACTATATCAATGCAATTATCGGCATCGGTACCATAGTAACGGGTATCAAAGAACTTCCCCGTTCTTTCAAAGAATCACAGATTGCTCTTGAAGTCGGCAAAGTATTTGATACGGAAAAAACTATCGTCACATATGAAAATCTCGGTATAGCAAGACTTATTTATCAACTCCCGACTACCCTTTGCGAAATGTTCCTCAAAGAAATCTTCAAAAAGGGCTCAATTGTGGGACTTGACCACGAAACTCTTTTCACAATTCAGAAATTCTTCGAAAACAACCTCAATGTTTCCGAAACATCAAGAAAACTTTTCGTGCACAGAAATACTCTTGTTTACCGTCTGGAAAAGATTAAAAAACTCACAGGTCTTGACCTGAGAGAGTTTGACGATGCAATCGTATTCAAAGTTGCACTCATGGTTAAAAAATATCTTGATGCAAAACCCATCAAATATTAATAAAATGTTGCCCTCGGTTATTCGTTAAAAAACATAACGGGCGCAGTATTGTAAGTATGTAGCCGTCATTATTTCTTAATACTGACGGCTATAAATAAGATTTCCGGCTTGTAAAAGGGGATAGTATGCCTTTTTGCAAATTTTGTTCAGATGAAGAAAGAGATGCATATGATAGAATTTAAAAATGTTTCAATGAAGTATAAAACCAACGGTGCAGTCGCTCTTGACAATGTAAGCGTTAAAATTGAAGACGGAGAGTTTGTCTTTATCGTTGGTGCCTCAGGCGCAGGTAAAAGTTCTTTTCTCAATGTTATAATGGGACAGGAAAAGGTTGACTCAGGTATTGTAAGAGTCGGTCCTTATAACCTTGCCTCCATAAGAAGAAGAGCACTTCCTTATTTAAGACGTATGCTCGGTATCGTTTTCCAGGATTTCAGACTTATCCCGAAAATGACCGTCTATGATAATGTTGCTTTTGCCCTTCGCGTTATCGGTATGGGCGACAAAAAAATCACAAAAAGGGTTCGTTATGTTCTGAAACTTGTCGACCTTTCCGATAAGGCAGATAACTTCCCTCATCAACTTTCTCAGGGTGAGCGTCAGCGTGTCGCTATTGCAAGAGCGCTTGTAAACAATCCTGCAGTTATTATTGCTGACGAGCCTACGGGTAACCTTGATCCTATTCTTTCAAACGATATTATGAGTCTTTTCGATAAAATCAATGCCCTCGGTGCAACTGTTGTAGTTGTTACCCATGACCTTGAACTTGTTCATCAGTTTGACCACCGCATTGTTACTATCGAAAACGGCAAAGTAGTTTCCGATATTCCCTCCAGATATAAGCAGACAGAGGATATTTCTCTGAATTTTACTCCGGAAGAGCCGAAAACGGTGGCTGTAGACCTTTCCGGCACATCCGAAAAAAAGGAGGAACAGGCAAATGGCTAAAAAAAGAAAGCATCGCTCAGGCGGTCTTAATACCACATACCTTACAAAAATGGGTGCTCACAACATTATCGCAAACCGCAGTATGTCCTTTTCTTCAATAAGTGTTCTTACTGCCTGCCTTCTTCTTATCGGCGTTTCGGTAATGATACTTGTCAATATTCAGAATCTTGTTAAGGACGTTGAAAATCAGAATGTTGTTGTTGCTTTTGTAAAGGAAGGAATCAGCGACGAAGAGGTAGCAAAGGTCGGTACTGACCTTAGTGCTATTGCTGATGTTACGGGCGTTGAATTTGTTTCAAAGGAAGCAGGTTATGAAGAACAACTCCGTGAGTTCGGTGTTGATGAAAATCTTTTCGATGATGTAATCGATAATCCTCTTCCTCATTCATACCGTGTTTCTGTGAGTAATCTTGAACAGTTTCAGGTAACTCTCGAAAGTATAAAAGCAGTCAAAAATGTTGATGTGGTGCGTGAAAGTCAGGATCTTGTAAATCAGATTTCCACTCTTCAGAATTCAATTACCGCAATCTGTGTTATTATTGTTGCAGTTCTTGCAATTGTTTCAATGTTCATTATTTCAAACACCATCCGTATTACCATGGTGTCCAGAAAAATTGATATTCAGGTTATGAAATCTGTTGGTGCAACCAATACCTTTATATGTTGGCCCTTTATGATTGAGGGTGTCATTATCGGTATAATTTCCGGTATTCTGGCAGTAGTTCTCACCTTCCTTGTTGAAAAGATTGAAGGCGGCGCCATGCAGTCTCTTCTTGAAATGTTTGGCAGTGAATCAATATCTCTTACGAGTTACTTGCCTCTTCTTATTGTTTGTTACCTTTTCTCCGGTGTGTTCATCGGTGCTTTCGGAAGTATTGTTTCCATCAGCAAATACCTTAAAAAGGAAGGTAGCGAAGCAAACGAAATGATTTAAACTTTTTTGATTAAACCGAAAGAAATTCTCTCGGTTTAATCCATTTTAGGAGTATAATTATGAGTAAAAAACTTATATCTTCTATATGTCTGTTGCTTGCTTTTGTCCTCGCCTTCACATTTAATATTTCTGCTGCTACTCAGGCGGAACTTGAAGCCCAGATTGCCCAGAATAATGCACAGATTCAGGCAAATCAGCAAAAACTTGATGAACTTAAAGGCCAAAAGGAAAATCAGCAGAAATACCTTGAGGCTCTTGAGGGACAGATAAAAGCTGTAGAGGATAAGGCCACAAACCTGCAGACACAGGTACAGTCTATCGATACTCAGATTGATAAACTTGACGGGGAACTTGCCCAACTCAGTAACGAAACAAAAGTAATCACATCTGAAATAGAACAGACAGAAAAAAATATTACAAAAACCCAGAATGATATTACGGCAAAAAGCGGAGCCCTTTCTGCAAAACTGCGTATGTCTTATATCAACGGCAATCAATCTACATTGAAAATCCTTATGGGTTCAAAGAGTCTCGCATCTTTTTTGACAAGACTTGAGATGATGAAGCGCACATCGGAAAACGATAAGAAGGCCATTCTTGAGTTTAAAGAACAGGTTTCTCAACTTAAAGACGACAAAGAGAAACTTGAAAAAGACCGTGCTGTACTTGCCGCCAAAGAGGCAGAAATCAATGTAAAAAAAGATGAAAAGAAGGCAAGTAAAGCAGTTCTTCTCGAAAAGCAGAAAGAATATGACAGCACAATGTCAAGTCTTGAAGGTCAGTACACGGAAGTTGAAAAAGTGATGGCTGAAATTGATAAGACCAGTGCCGGTTACAGAAATTACATTGATAAACTCGAAGCGGAAAATGCTGCCGCCGATGCTGAAATTGACCGCATACTGAGAGAGTACTATGCTACAATGAATCAGCAGACAACCCGTTTGCCTGCATCAAACGCTACTCCCGGCGAAGCCTATCAGGGTTCAGGTTCCTGGTATTGGCCCATCGGTAATACCTGGTGCTATATCAGCAGCGGATACGGCAACCGCGATCCGAATGTTTCCGGCTGGTCATTCCACGGAGGCATTGACCTTGCAGGAGGTAACGGTAAACTTCACGGTGCACCCGTTTATGCTTCGAGAGCAGGTACGGTTATTGCTGCCGTTACGGGAAATACAGGCTACGGTATTTATGTGCTTATTGACCACGGCGACGGTTATTCCAGTCTCTATGCCCATATGTCGGTAAGATATGTAAATGTGGGTGACTTTGTAACTCAGGGACAGATGATAGGCAGGGTAGGTAACACGGGTAACTCCAGAGGCGCCCACCTGCATTTTGAAGTCCGCTATTACGGAGAAAAGAAAAATCCTCTCAATTATGTTAAAAATCCTAACGGCTAAATCATAGGAGTGAATAAATTTTGAACAAAAAGTTTTTATCCCTTATTCTGGCTTTGATTGTGGCGGTGTTGCCGCTTATGTTCTTTGACTTTTCACCGACAGCATCTGCAGTGACTAAAGAAGAACTTGAAGACAGGATTGACGAAATTGATTCGGAAATTGCTGCCAATAAAGATAAACTTGACTCGCTGAAAGGCAAAAAAGATAAGCAGATGGATTATCTTGAAACCCTTGAAAAGCAGATTGAAACTGTGGAAAGCAAGGTTTCAAATCTTCAGACGCAGATTGAAACCATTAACACTCAGGTACAAAAACTCAATACAGAACTTAAGCAACTTGATAATGAAATTACTGAAATTAACGGTGATATTTCCAAGGCTGAAAAAGATATTGACAAAATGCAGAAAAACATCACTTCAACAAGTGACCAACTCGCTTCAAAACTTCGTTCAGCTTATATAAACGGCAACGAATCTGCTCTTAAAATCCTTATGGGTTCTGACAGTCTTGCATCTTTCCTGACAAGACTTGAAATGATGAAAAGAACTTCCGAAAATGACAAAAAACTGATTTTAGGGTTCCGTGACAAAGTGAAAAAACTTAATAAAACCAAGGATAAACTTGAAGAGGACAAGGTTGAAGTAAGTGATAAAATTGCTCAGGCTAATGAAAAGAAAACTCTTTCCCTTGAAAAAAAGACGGAACTTGAAAAAAAGCAGAAGGCACACGATGCTACAATGAAAGATCTTGAAGGCAAGTACGCAGAGTCGGAAGAAATTATTGCAGGTCTTGATAAGTCAAGTGCCGCATATAAAAAATACATCAGTGAACTTCAGATTGAAAAAGCAGAAGCCGATGCGGAAATTGACCGTATTATCAGTGAATATTATGCTACAATGACAACTTTACCCGTTACAAATAACGAACCCACACCGCAGCCGGACGGTGCCAAACCGACCACCACAAAGCCCGCAGGACCTGCATATACGGCAAAGGGTGATTGGATATGGCCTTTAGGTAATGCCTCATGTTATATTAGCAGTCCCTACGGTTACAGAAGTGCATCCTACAGCGGTAACGCTTTCCACGGCGGAACGGA
This sequence comes from Acutalibacteraceae bacterium, assembly GCA_045537395.1. Taxonomy (GTDB): domain Bacteria; phylum Bacillota; class Clostridia; order Oscillospirales; family Acutalibacteraceae; genus UBA6857. The sequence goes on from JAZSPI010000022.1 coordinate 31,479, forward strand.
TATTGCCGGAAGCGGTATCAGCGGCAAGCCCGTTTATGCATCAAGGGCAGGTAAGGTTATTACTGCCGTAACAAGCAACCGCGGTTACGGTATATATGTACTTGTTGACCACGGTGACGGTTATTCCACTCTCTATGCCCATATGTCAGCCCGTTATGTTTCGACGGGAGACAGCGTTACAAAGGGACAAATGATAGGCCGTGTAGGCTCTACAGGTAATTCAACGGGTGCCCATCTTCATTTTGAAGTTAGGTATTACGGCGAAAAGAAAAACCCGATGAGTTTTGTATCCAAACCGTAAATCAATAAAACTACGAGGGGTAGATTTCTATCCCTCTGCTTGTATTTTATATCGTATCACAGGAGATGAGAGTTATGAACAAAAAAATATCCTTAGGTGTTGCTTTTTCTCTTTTTATTCTTGTTGCCGCCCTTGCTTCGGCGATTACAACGGCTATGGTAGGCAGTGAATATAATTCTATTCTTAAAGGTCTGCCCGAAAAGATAGAAAGATATGAAATTCTTGATGAACTCGATGATGTTATAAATAATAATTACTACGGTAAAAGTGAAGCAGTTGACCTTGAACAGGCTATCGCACAGGGATACGTTAACGGTCTGGGGGATAAAAACTCTCTTTATATGACTGCCGATAAGTACAAAGAATATTTATCCGAGGTTAACGGAGATATGTTCGGTATCGGTGCGGAATATACTAAAACAAAAAGCGGATATATTGAAATAACCAAAGTTTATGACGGTTCGCCTGCGGAAAACAGCGGACTTCAGGTCGGAGATGTCATTGTTGCTTTTGACGGTATAAGAATTGATGTCAACAATTACGATGAAATGGAAGCAAAACTTGAAGGTGACAAACTTACAAGTGTAAATATTATATATAACCGTGACGGAACAGAGACTAATATAACCGTGGTAAAAGGTTATGAGGCACAGTCTGTTTTTACGGGTGCTTACGAAAGCATAGGTTATATTGAGATTACTGATTTTTATCCTTCAACAGCAGAACAGACACAGCAGGCAATTGACAAATTTATTTCATCGGATATAACTGCAGTAGTGGTTGACCTGAGAAAAAACACCAGCGGAAACTACGAAGAGGCGATGAAAACGCTGGATGTTTTTGTACCTATGTCCGATGCTCAGAAAGCAGCGGCAACAGTTCTCGACGAAGACGGAAACACGGTAAAAACTTTTTCCACTTCTTCCGGCGAGATAAGTTTACCCGTGGCAGTGCTTGTAAGCCGTGAAACCCAGAAAGCGGCAGAACTTTTTGCCTGTAATATAAGAGATTTCAATAAAGGTGTTATTGTCGGCGCAGGCAATACGAAGGGTTCCGCGATGATGCAGGAAGTTTTTGAACTTTCCAAGGGCAGCGCCGTGCTTCTTACAACGGGAACCGTAATGCCCTATAAGAGTGAAAGTTTTAACAAAACAGGTATAACTCCCGACTATATAACCGAAGATTCATCAAACGGCAACTCTCTTGAGCAGGACGGACAGTTCCTTTATGCCGTTTCAATTTTCAAGGGCGAAGAGGATTAATCTGTATTAATAATAAATGATAACGGAGGTGGTTTTTTGAGTATAAAGGTAAGTGTTATAGTGGCTGTTAATAACGGTGGCGAAAACATTAAAAAATCCCTTGACAGTCTTAAGAATCAAAGCCTCAGGGATATTGAAATTATAATGATTGATGCTTTTTCCGACGACAGCACACAGCAGACAATGAAAGCATATACTCATGACAGCCGTTTCCGTTTTTATTCTTTTGAAAATGAAAGCATTTCTGAAAGCCGAAACTTCGCCATAAAAAAAGCAAAGGGCACATATATTGCTTTTTGCGACCTTAATGTGATGTTCAGTAAAAATTTTCTGAAAGAAATGTATGAAACCGCATGGGAAAGAGATGCGGATTTGTGCGTGTCTCCTATGTCAAGCAGCGATATTTACGGTAAACACGATTTTTCTTCGGCAACCACTCTGTCAAAGGAAAAGATTATTGACAAGTTTGATATAAATCTTATATGGAATCCTGCTGTTACCAACAAGATTTTTAAAAGAGAAAAATTGGAAAGGGGCGGCTTTGAATTTTATTCTTACGGAAAGGCAAGGGATGCCGCCTTTTCTATTCCCTTTGCATTTACAAGTAATGTCATTGTTTCCTGTTCAAAGAGTTACGCTGTTATCATAAACCCTGTCAGCGATGAAGGTATTCCCGCTTTTCCTGTTGAACAGTACCTTTCCGCTTATGAATATATAATCCGGAACGCTGAAAAAGCCTTTGATTACGCGATAGAAAATGCCGGGAGCGACTTTGACAGAAAGGAACTCAAAAAACAGAAAATCTGTTATATTGACCAGATTTATCATAAAGAGATAACTGTTTTGCTTTACAGTTATTACCGACATTTCCGTAAACTTGATAATGACAGGATAGCACGTTATTCGGAGATTATAATGTCTTTGTATGACAAACTGTCAAAGTCGGGGAAAACCCAACTGCTTAAAAAGAATAAGGATATTTTCTGCGGTGAAAAACTTATTTCTTCCAAAGAGAAAATGGCTAAAAAACCGAAGGTAACCATTTGCGTTTCTCCCTTTGCAAATGAAAAACACTCTTCGGCAGAGAATTTGTCTCGTTTTATTGAGTCTGTTTACAATCAGACGATGCCTTCTTTTGAACTTTTTGCTGACGAGAGTCTTTATCCGATTTTTCCCGAAAAGTATAAGAACGAAAAAAATCTTACCTTTATAAAAAGTGAAAGCCCTGCCAATTTCAAAGACATTTGCCTTGAAATGTGCACTACGGACTATATTATGTTTCAGGAAGGCTCTGTACGTCTCAACCCTAAAATACTTATGCGTCATTATCACGCACTTGAAGGAAAGGATAAGTACGGATTTTCAACATCTCCTCTTACTTTTTTTGACGGTGCAAATGTTGAAAAATATACTTTTTCCGATTTGTTTTTTCAGACGGGAACCGGGAAAGAACGTGTCCTGCAGGAGGATAAAGCCTATCTGCTTGACTTGTTTTTCTGCAACAAACTTTTCAGTACGGAACATCTGAGAGGCATTCATTTTTCTTTCAGCGATAACCCTGTATACGATATGTATAAACTTTACAAACATTCCAGGTTTAAAAAGATTCCTTATACAGGTGCATATCTTAATATAAGAGAAGAAGAGGCTGTTTCTTATCTGAGGAGCGAAGAAAAACTCCTTGATGAAACAAAAAGAAAAACATATAAAAATTACAAACTTGTTTATTTAAGAAATGTCAGATTAAAGAGTGTAAAAGAAAAAGTCAGGGATAAAATTTCTTTTACAGTCAAAAATATTTATAGATTCATCGACTTTATTATCACCTTTGTTTTTTCGTCTCTGAAAATTCATAACAGAGTTTTCTTCTATACGGGAAGAACAACAGGTGAACCTGATGAAAATCTAAATCAACTTTACAGAAACTGTAAAGAAAAAAAGGTGCTTTTTGCCGAGGTGAGACCTCACGGATTCAAAGACCTTATCAGAAAAAGATACTATCTTTTTACAAGCAGGGTTATTGTTACCGATGACTATATTTATCATCTGCGTAAGCACAAACTAAAGCCTGAACAGAAACTGATACAGATTTGGTATACGGGCGGTGCATTCAAAAAAATGGGCATTGACGGCCCGTCTGTGCTGTCGGAACTCGATGAATACAAAACTCATTCACAGTACAGTGATTTCTGTGTATCTTCCGAATATGTCCGCCGTTATTACTGCCACGCTTTCGGTCTGGAGGAAGATGTCGTCAAAGCCGTGGGTACACCGAGGTCTGACCTTGTTATAAACAGAGAAATTATTTCTTCAAACAAAGCGGAAATATGTTCAAAGCATCCCTTGCTGAAAGACAAGAAAGTATATCTTTACTGTCCTACAGTAAGAATAAAGGATGATACCATAATTCCTTTTGATCCTGAAATAGACTGGAGCAGGCTCAACGATGAACTTGATGACGATGAGGTGTTTGTTATCTGCCGTCATCCCTCAATGAAGGAGGAATATATAAAGGGCAGATTCTATCCGAGAGTAAAGGATTATACTTTTGAAAATACAAGCGAACTCCTTTCTGTTGCTGATGTAATCATAACCGACTATTCTTCCGTGGTTTTTGATGCATCGCTGATGGATAAGCCGACGGTCTTTTACTGCCCTGATTTTGAGCAGCACAAGGACGATACCTATCTTGACTATGATAAGGATCTTCCCGGTGAAAAGATAACAAAACCGCAAGACATTCTTCCTGCTCTGAGAAGAGCCAAAGAAGTTTCTTCGGCTCAGGTAAGAAATGTTTTCAAAGAAAAACAGATGGGCGCCTGCGACGGCAAAAGCACAGAAAGAATACTTGCGATTATAAAAAATTATTTGAAATAAATCGTAAAACTCCCGATTTCTCCTTGACTTCGGGAGTTTAATTTTTGAGTGATTTTTTACCTGTTATATTTTTTTCTTACGAGCACAAATTATATTTGCGGCTGAAAAAACAGTGTGTTCGGAGGTGAAAAATGGTAAAGAGTATAAAAGCAATAAGGGCAGTTCTGATGAGTTTAACTTTTGTTGTTCTCTGCCTTCTTGTTTACGGATTTTATGCAGTTCCCGATGAGTTTAACTGCATATCCGATAAAAGAGAAAGTATAAATGAAATCTACACCATAACTTACGGCAAGAAAATAAGCGGTAACGGACAAAGAAATGTCGGTCAGAGTGAAAGATACGAAGCGAGGGTAAGTCTGCTGAATGTTATACCCGTGAAAAGTTCTTCGGTTACTGTCAGCAGCAGACAGTATGTAGAGGTTTCGGGTGAACTTTTCGGGCTGAGACTTTTTACCCGCGGAGTTATGATTGTAGGCACCGATGAAGTCGATACGGAAATGGGTTCTGTTTCCCCGGCGAAGAGTGCGGGACTTCAGAAAGGTGACGTCATTTGCAGAATAAACGGCAACAAAGTAACAACCAGTCAGGAGATTTCTGAAATATTTCAGAAATCGGACGGCAACAGTATGAACATTGAATACCTCAGAGGAAACAAAATTTACAATGTGAACTTTTCTCTGGCATACAGCCTTTCTGAAAAAAAGTATAAGGCAGGTCTGTGGATAAGAGACAGCGCTGCAGGCATAGGTACAATGACTTTTTACGATGTCAGTACGGGAATGTTTGCATCTCTTGGACACGGAGTATGCGATATTGACACAGGTGAAATACTTCCTCTTTCAAACGGAGACATAGTTTCCGCATATGTAAGCAATTGTTATAAAGGGAAAAGCGGCAAGGCAGGAGAACTTTGCGGAGTTTTCAACACAGAGATAAAAGGTCTGCTTATGTGTAACTGTGAAACGGGTGTTTACGGTAAGGCACAGGGCGTGAATGCAAAATCTCTTATGCCGGTAGCCACAGCATCAGAAGTAACCACAGGTAAAGCAAAGATAATTTCCACCGTGGATAAAGACGGCCCTGAGTATTATGAGATTGAGATAACAAAGGTAACGGATAATTCGTCGCAGAATAAGAATATGGTAATAAAAGTAACTGATAATAAACTGATAGAAAAAACAGGCGGTATAGTTCAGGGTATGAGTGGTTCTCCCATTATACAGAACAATATGCTTGTAGGTGCCGTAACTCATGTATTTGTAAATGATCCTACACAGGGTTATGCCATTTTCGCCGAAACAATGCTTGAAAAAGCAAGAAGCATTTCACAGGAAAATTTATCAGCCGCATCTTAAAGCCTTGTAATGGGCGTAAAAAAACAGAAATCTCATTGACGTTTTGCCAAAGAAATTTCTGTTTTTTATTTTATTTTCCGTCGAGATATCTTCCTACCGCATTTTCCCAATGGGGCAGGAGAGAGAAAGAAGAATCTGTGAGAGATTTTTTGCTCAGTCTCGAATTTTTCGGCCTCTTTGCGGCGGTGGGATATTCCTCGCTTGTTACAGGGGTAACTTTCACAGGAATGTTTTTGTATTCAAAAACTTTTTTTGCAAGTTCAAACCAGGAGCAGAATCCAGTGTTGGTAGCGTGATATACTCCGTATTTTTCTGTTTGAGCCATTTCCGTAAGAAGAACGGCAAGGTCTTTGGAGTAAGTAGGCGAACCGACCTGGTCGCAGACAACATTTATCTCTTCTCTTGTTTGTGCAAGGCGGAGCATAGTGGCAATAAAGTTTCTGTCCTGTTCGCCGAAAACCCATGAAGTACGGACAATGAAGTATTTATCACAGAGATTCATTACAGCTCTTTCGCCCTCGTACTTGCTTTTTCCGTAAATCGAAAGAGGAGATTTTTCATCATCAACATTGAAAGGCTCAGTACCTTCTCCAGAAAAAACATAGTCGGTACTTATATAAATAATGGCGGCGTTTTTCTCTTTGCACACTCCGGCAAGATTTTCTGTTCCTTTTGCATTAATACTGAAACAAAGTTCTTTTTCATCTTCGGCTTTATCAACGGCAGTATAGGCGGCACAGTGGATAATAACATCGAAATCTATGCTTTGAAAGTAGATATCAACAGCCTCTTTTGAAGTTATATCAACATCGTCTTTGTCTATGCCCTTATGGGGAATATTCTTTTCTTTTAAAACCTGACAAACATCTGAGCCGAGTTGCCCTGCGGCACCTGTTACAATAATCATTTTATCACCTTAGTACGTAAAATCAACATCGCTGTCACAAAGTAAGGGTGCATTTTTATCTTTCTCCGAGAGAACAGGGGAGACAATACCCCAATCTACACCAATCTCTTTATCGTCAAAGCGTATGCTTCTGTCGTTTTCCTTGTTGTAGTAGCCGTCAACTTTGTACAGCACCTCCACATCATCCGTAAGGGTAACAAAACCGTGGCCGAAGCCTTTGGGAATGTAGAGCATATTTTTGTTTTCGTCGGAAAGAACAGCACTTGTCCACTTAAGATAAGTGGGAGAGCCCTTCCTTAAATCAACTGCAACATCGAGGATTTTTCCTTTTGTACAGCAGATAAGTTTTGTCTGTGCATAAGGAGTCTTCTGGAAATGAATACCTCTCAAAGTGCCTTTCTCAGCCGAAAAGGAACGGTTGTCCTGAACAAAAACAGTATCAATGCCGAGTTTCTTTAATTTTTCATAGTTATATGATTCGTAAAACCAACCTCTGTTGTCGCCGAAAACCTGAGGCTCAATAAGTTTTACTTCGGGTATATCAGTATTTATTATCTTCATAAATATCACCTTTGGTTTTTATTGATTAGATTATACTATCTGTTAAAATAATAGTCAATAAATTTTCTTGACAATTAACTTTAAAACACTTAAAATACTTATAAAACAGTCAGAAAAGCGGTGAGAAAATGACAGCGGGAATAGTGTGTGAGTATAATCCTTTTCATAAAGGTCATCTCTATCATATAAGTAAAACTAAAGAGGCGGGCGCAGATTTTATAGTTTGTGTTATGAGTGGTAACTTCGTGCAAAGAGGCGAGTGCGCCTATGCTGACAAGTGGACGCGGGCTGCAGCCGCCGTAAACTGCGGCGCTGATGTTGTCATTGACTTGCCTGTTCCCTGGGCATGTGCTTCGGCTGAAAATTTTGCAAGGGGAAGCGTCGGACTTCTTTGTGACTTTGGTATAGATATACTTTCATTCGGCAGTGAATGGGAGGACGGGGAACTGCTTAAAAGATGTGCTGATGCTCTCGACGATAAAAATATAGCCTTATTACTTAAAGAAAAAATGGCTTCAGGTCTTTCTTATCCCGGTGCGCTGAGTGAGGCTGTAGGTGAACTTTACGGTGAAAAAGAGAAAGAGGTTTTATCTTCTCCAAACAGTACTCTTGCTGTGGAATATATCCGCGCCTTAAACCGACTTTCACCCCAAGTGCAACTTCTTCCCGTCAAAAGAATGGGCAGCGGACATGACAGTGAGAAAATAAGTGACGGTACAGCAAGTGCAAGTAAAATAAGAACATTTGCAGATATATCTGACGGAAAGGACTATATTCCCGAAAAGGCGTATACTCTTTTAAAAAAATCCTTCAATGAGGGCAACGGTCCTTATATGATGCAAAAGGGTGAAAGAGCAATTCTTTCGGCACTTCGTGAAATGAAAAAAGAGGAATATTCCCTTTACGTAACCGATTCTTCAGGTCTTGCAAACCGTATTTATGAAGCAGTACGAACTGCCTCATCTCTCGATTCTCTTTACGAAAAAGCAAAGAGCAAAAATTACACCCATTCCAGAGTACGCCGTGAGGTTATGGCTCTTTTTCTTAAGATTCCCAAGGATATGTCAAAGGAAAAAGTTCCCTATATGCGTATTCTTGCCGTAAGCGAAAGAGGAATTTCACTCCTTTCAAAGGCAAAGGAAAGTTCTTCTGTTCCTGTTGTGACACGTCACGGTGAAATGAACAGCCTTTCCGAAAGGGCAAAGCAGGTCTATGAACTTCAATGCTCTTCAACGGATAAGTTTGCTCTTTTTAGTGAGAATATAAGGGAATGTTCTCTCGAACAGAAAAATTCAATGATAAAAATCAGGGGGCTGTAAAAAAAATCACAGCTTTAATGTTTGAATAACAGGCAAATAAATTTGATGAACCCGTTGTAAAGGTCACAATACGGCTGTTACAACGGGCTTGTTTTATATTAAACCGAAAGATATCGGACAATCGTCTCTACGCCGATTGCTTTTTATGTTTCAATAAAACCGTTAGTCGTCAACGCTCGAGCCGCTTGGGCTCTTACTTTGCTCTCGCGGCGGCAAAGTAAGCAAAGCCCCGCTTTTTTTAGCGGGAAAAGATATTGCGTTCAATTAGGTAGTGCTGGCCATAAGAGTGTGATTTTCAGTACAAATTCAAAAACAATTACTTTCCCTTGGGGTGCGACCCGTGGCAGGGTCACAGACAGGAAACTGCCGTTTTACAAAAGTGTTTTTGTTTCTTTAACTTGCCTTCTTTAGCAGTGTTTCTGCTTTTTCACCTTTCAGTACCTCCTTACAAAACGTTCTACAGGGGGGCACACCGTGGTAGGTGTGCAGACAGCCGATAAGATTTTATCTATGTTGAAAGGTTGGTTGTAACCTATATTCTTTCTATGTTCATATATTCAAAAGCACGGAGTTACTTTCCTTATCACGCTTTCCCCCACGTTATCCGATTTGTTTTTGTAGGAATACTCATCTATTTGCAGGACGCGGGAACGACGCGGACATAAAACGGAACCACGGGAAAGCCCGACGGAAAATGGAGTAAAACTATTTATACCTACGGTGCGAAATCTAATTTTTCGGTAGTGCTGTCTGTATAGTTAATTAATACGGCAGACTAAGGTTGAACTATAAATTAATATATCAAATCATATTCCGAAAAATTCGTACTTTCGCATCCGACGAGTCATACATTCACAGCATCCGAAAAGCGGTTTTGGTGACTTTTGCCAAGGACAAAAGTCACTCAGCGAAGCGTATCCCGACTAATGGTTTCATTGAAACATAAACCGCAATCGGCGTAGAGACGATTGCCCTCTACCTTTTGGTTAATAAAAAAAGCAAAACACAAAAGTCACTCAGCGAAGCGTATCACGACTAACGGTTTCCTTGAAACGCATACCGCAATCGACATAGAGACGATTGCTCACTACCATTTCAGTTTGTTTTATCTTTAACAGTACAAAATCTGTGCTTTTTTTCATATCCTTACAACTATAATGACAAAAGGTATAGTTAAAACTCATTTGTTGAAAGGAAAAGCATTATGAATAAAATAAAAGATAAGTCAGCCGAAGAAGAATATTTTAGTTTTGATCTGACAGAAGAGAAAAGTAAAAATAAGGAAATTCCTTATCCGTTGAAGGCTTTGCTTTTTGGTGTCCTCGGTATGGGTTTTTCCTCTTTTAACGCTATTGACGGATTTTCACCTTTTGCCGTCTCCTTTTTATCTGCAGTTCCTTTTACATATTGTCTTCCTTGTTTTATCGGAAGCACCTTAGGCTATTTCATTACGGCGGATGGCCCCGGTGTTTTGAAATATTTATCGGCAACGCTGATTATGTGTCTGTTCAGACTCATTCTTAACAGGCGCTTCAAGGAAAAAGAAATAAGTTTTATTAACTCTGTTGTTGCTTTTTGTGCCCTTTTTGTTTCAGGCCTTATTCATCTCTGGTTTGACGAGGTGGCACTTTTTCCCTTGTTGATTGTTATAAGTGAAAGTTGTCTGGCTTTGTGTTCTTCCTGTTTTTATGTGAAATCTTTCAATCTGCCTTTTTATAAAGGCAGCATAGAAACCTTTTCAAAAAAAGAACTTTTTTCTGTTGCTATGAGTATCGGTATAACATTGACTTGTCTTTGCAGTATCAGCTTGCAAGGACTTTCTCCCGGAAGAATTTTTATCTGTGTGGCACTTATGTTTATCTGTCTTTTCAAAGGTCCGGGAGTTTCTGTGTTAACCGGTGCGCTTGCAGGTGTGTTTTTGTCTGTTTTGCCTGAGGGCGGATATGCTTTTACGGCATTTGTTGCGGCGTGTATTGTAGGCGGATTCTTTTCGGATTCGGGACAGACAATTCTTTCTCTTCTTTTTACGGCAGCATATCTGCTGGTATCTTTTTTTGAGTGTGATATTTCCGAAAACTGGATAAGTCTCATTGAGCCTGTAATTGCCTGCGGTATTTTTCTTCTCATTCCTGCAAACAAAATCAGTGAAACAGAAGATTATCTTGAAAATCTTTTTCTTACCAGAAAAAACAGTGAAGATTTCGCTTTGACCGATACTTTGAAAACAGCGTCAGAAAATATAGAAGCAGTGGCAGATATTGTAAACAAAGTAAGTGTCAGACTTGATAAAATAATCAATCCTGAAGTGAACAGACTTTTTTCTCTTATGCAGCAAAAGGTATGTGACGGATGCGAAAAAAAGTCTTTGTGCTGGAACAAAAATTTTGATGCAACGGCTTCGGATATTCTCTGTATAATAGGAGTTGAAAAGATAGGACAGGGGAAAATAGGTCTTTCGGTAAGATGCCCCAAGTATGATCTTTTGTGCAATGCCCTTTCTGCCGCCTATCCTTCATACAGTGTTGCCATAGCCTCCAAAAACAAAATTACGGAGATGAGACGTATTCTCACCGATCAATTTTCGGGAATGAGTGATTTTCTCGGAGAACTTGCCGTAAGTCTTTCTCAAAGCCGTACAAAAGATAAAGGAAAATCTGCTTATCTTAAAACGGCGCTCCGTGACAGCGGTATTATGACAGAACAACTTGACTGTTATTTATTCAAAGGCAGAGTTACTTTAGAGATAACCGTATCTTTTTCTGATAACGGAAATATAAGAAAAATTAAACCCATAGTTGAGTTTATAACCAAGCGCCGGTTTGAAGAGCCTGAAACGGAAAGCATCGGTTCGTCCGTTTTGGTTACCTTAAGAGAAAAAGCGGCATACAGGGTAAGCAGCGGTTATTCGCAGCGTTCAATGAAAGCAGGAAATCTTTGTGGAGACACGGTGGCTATTTTTACCTCTGATTGCGGATTTTTCAACGCAATTGTCAGCGACGGTATGGGAACCGGTTCCAGAGCAGCCATTGACAGTAATCTTACGGTTTCAGTAATAGAAAAACTTATCTGCTCCTCTTTTTCTTTTGAAAGTGCCTGTAAGGCTGTCAATAACGCTCTTATAATGAAGTCCACCGATGAATCAATAGCCACCGTTGATGCAGTACAGATAAATCCCTATAACTGTAAAACTTCCTTTTATAAAGCAGGCGGTACAATAAGTTTTTTGCGTCAGGGGGATAGTGTGACTGTTATTGAAAAGTCTTCCCTTCCTTTGGGAATAATAAGGAGTATTCCTCTTGCTTATGATAAGAGAGAACTTAAAAAAGGTGATATTATCCTGCTTCTTTCCGATGGAGTAACAAATGAAGATTGCGGCTGGATAAACGATGAACTTTTGGCGTGGAGTAAAAGTGATATGCAGTCTCTTGCAAGTCACATTGCATCTCTTGCTTTATTGAGAAGCAGTAAAATAACCAGAGATGATATAACAGTGGTTGCTCTTAAAATTGAAAAGGCAGATTAAAATTAAATGTTGACAAATTGTTAATGAACGTATATAATTAAATTACAAATATAAAAGGAGGAAAAACCATGAACGAAAACGCAAAGAAAGAAATTGTTGAAAATCCCGAACCCGATTGGTCATTTCCTATGTTCTGGGAAGATATCACAGCAATCATAAAAAGAATTTTTGAACTCATAAAATCATTTTTCGACAGTTACACATAATCATAACCACCGGTTTAACCGGTGGTTTGCTCACCCCTATAAGGGGTTATAACTGGCTTAACCCCTAAAAGGGGCACAGAAGGTTTGACGTG
>JAZSPI010000092.1:0-80884 GCA_045537395.1 Acutalibacteraceae bacterium
GAATACTCATCTATTTGCAGGACGCGGGAACGACGCGGACATAAAACGGAACCACGGGAAAGCCCAACGGAAAATGAAGTAAAACTATTTATACTTACGGTGCGAAATCTAATTTTTCGGTAGTGCTGTCTGTACAGTTAACTAATACGGCAGACTAAGACTGAGTTATAAATCAATATATCAAATCTTATTCCGAAAAATTCGTACTTTCGCATCCGACGAGTCATATATTCACAGCATCCGAAAAGCGGTTTTGGTGACTTTTGCCAAAGACAAAAGTCACTCAGCGAAGCGTATCCCGACTAATGGTTTCCTTGAAACGTGAAACGCAATCGGCGTAGAGACGATTGTCCGATACCTTTTGGTTTAATAAAAAAAGCATAACGGTGAGTTTGTTGTAATATGCGGGCAGATAATATCTGCCCTTACCGATGGAGAAAAATTACAACTAAATAAGCGAAATTTTAAGGCTCAACACTATACAAAAACTTATCAATAGACCATATAAAAAACCGTTGTATCAACATTTCTGCTTTTACAACGGTTATCGTTAATTACTTAGTTTGTTTATCTGATAACATCTGTTCCCATATAAGGAATAAGTGCTTCGGGGATGGTGATGCTGCCGTCAGCATTCTGATAATTTTCAAGAATGGCGGCTGTAGTTCTGCCTACAGCAACACCTGAGCCGTTAAGAGTGTGAACAAGTTGCGCCTTATCCTTGGGACCGTTCTTATATCTGATTGATGCTCTTCTTGCCTGGAAATCTTCAAAGTTAGAGCAGGAACTGATTTCAACATATCTGCCGTAGGAAGGCATCCATACTTCGATATCGTAGGTTTTTGCAGAAGAGAAACCGATATCGCCTGTTGAAAGAGCAACCACACGGTAGGGAAGACCTAAAAGTTGAAGAACTCTTTCAGCATCGTTTGTAAGCTTTTCAAGTTCCTGATAACTTTCTTCAGGCTTGGTGAACTTAACAAGTTCAACCTTATTGAACTGATGTTGTCTTATAAGACCTCTTGTATCTCTGCCGGCTGAACCTGCTTCTGCTCTGAAACAAGCGGAATATGCGCAGTAGGAAATGGGAAGTTTGCTTCCGTCAATGATTTCATCACGGAGCATATTTGTAACGGGAACCTCTGCAGTAGGAATGAGGAAATAATCGTTAGTTAATTTGAAAGCATCCTCTTCAAACTTGGGAAGCTGACCTGTACCTGTCATAGAAGCACGGTTAACCATAAAAGGAGGAAATACTTCAGTGTATCCGTTATCGGTGTGAGTGTTGAGGAAGAAAGAAATGATTGATCTTTCAAGTCTTGCACCGAGACCTTTGTAGAAATGGAAACGTGCACCTGTAACCTTAGCGGCTGTTTCGGGATCAAGAATACCTAAATCAGCGCCTAAATCCCAATGAGCCTTAGGCTCAAAATCGAACTTTCTGGGTTCACCCCAGCGGCGGATTTCCACATTTTCGCTGTCGTCCTTACCAACGGGAGTAGCATCGGAGGGAACGTTAGGAAATTCATACATCATTGTCTTCTGCTTTGCGGCAAACTCGTTTCTTTCAGCATCAAGAACTTTTACCTCTTCCTTGATGGCATTCATTCTTGCCATAATTTCACCGATGTCTCCACCCTGCTTTTTGATGGCGGGAATCTGTTTGCTTGCAGCATTCTGTTCTGCTTTGAGAGCATCTGCTTTCTGTGTAATTTCTCTTACCTTTTTGTCAATGTCAAGGATTTCGTCAACAAGAGAATCCATATCCTTGTTTCTTGTTTTCATGGCGTCTTTAACTTTTTGGGGATTTTCTCTGATAAGTTTAATATCTAACATTTTTATTTCCTTCTTTCAAATATCTCTTTATATTATTCACCTGCAAGACTTTTTAAAATCTTATTCAGGTCATCTTTTCCGAAAAATTCAATTTCAATTGTTCCCTTGTCACCCTTAGCAAGATTAATGTTTGCTTTTCTGCCGAGAACTTCACGGATAGAAAGTTCACATTCATCATAGTAAGGATCTCTCTTTTTAGGTTTCTTTTCCTTTTTATCCTTCTTTTCGGAAAGGAGATTTTTAACTATTCTCTCTGTTTCACGGACGGAAAGGTCTTTTTCTTCAATCTCCTTGCAAAGAACAAGCATAGTCTTTTCGTCTTTAAGAGGCAATAAAGCCCTTGCGTGTCCCGACGAAAGTTTTCCTTCCTTTAAAAGTACAATAACTTTCTGAGGCAAGGAAAGAAGTCTCAGGGCATTTGCCACTGCAGGTCTCGACTTTCCTACTCTTTCTGCAGCCTGTTCCTGAGTGAGAGAGTAAGTATCCATAAGAAGTTTGAAACCTTCTGCTTCTTCTATGGGATTAAGATCTTCTCTTTGCAGATTTTCAATAAGCGCAAGTTCCATCGCTTCGCTGTCAGTCATTTCCTTTATTACAACGGGAACCTGCGTAAGACCTGCCATACGGGAAGCGCGCCATCTTCTTTCACCGGCGATAAGTTGATATCCTCCGTCAGAAATAGGTCTTACCAGAAGAGGCTGAATAACTCCGTGCATGGCTATACTTTCTGAAAGTTCGGAAAGAGCCGCTTCATCGAAATGTTTTCTCGGCTGATCTCTGTTAGGTTCAATTTCATTGAGATTAAGTTCAGTTACAGAGCCTGACTGATTTTCCGTTGAATTATCAAGGAAGAGAGCATCAAGGCCTTTACCTAAACCGCTTTTTTTCTTCGGTGCCATATCCTACCTCCTTATCCTTTAGGGCGTCTATTATTCTTTTTTAGAAATTCTTTTGTAAATTCATCATAGGCTACACTGCCTTTAGAAGATTTATCATAGTAATATACAGGCTGTCCGAAAGACGGTGCTTCCGAAAGACGAACATTACGGGGAATAACTGTGGCATAAACCTTCTGAGGAAAGAATTTTTTTACTTCACCTACCACCTGCTGTGTAAGATTAAGTCTGCCGTCGTACATTGTAAGGAGAACACCTTCAAGTTCAAGCAAAGGATTATAAAGTCTCTTCACCTGTCTTATGGTATTCATAAGCTGTGAAAGTCCTTCCAGAGCATAATATTCACACTGAATAGGAACAATAACACTATCCACCGCACAGAGAATATTTACTGTAAGAAGTCCCAGTGAAGGAGGGCAGTCAATTATAATGAAATCGTATTTTTCTTTTATGAGTGCAAGAGCATTTTTAATTCTTGACTCTCTTTTTTCAAGATCAACAAGTTCAAGTTCCGCACCGGCAAGATTCATATTTGACGGTAATACATCGAGATTATCGTAATCTGTCTTTTTAATTATATCTTCGGCTTTTACGCCTCTTACAATCATATCATAAGTGGATTCGGTAACGCTTCTTTTATTGATACCGAGACCGCTGGTAGCATTACCCTGGGGATCTGCATCCACTAAAAGGGTCCTATATCCGTAGTGACCGATAGCCGCTGCAAGATTTATTGCTGATGTGGTCTTACCTACTCCGCCCTTTTGATTAACAATCGCTATGGCTTTACCCATTTTATTACCCTTTCTTTTTAAAAATTCATTCAAGGTAATCATTATAGCACAAGAAAGTCGGTTTTTAAAGACCTAAACAGCATTTTTTTAAATTTTATTGTTTCACGTGAAACATTTCCCTTCAAAAGCAAAAACACCCGTCAAGGTTTACTTAACGGATGTCTTTGCAAAGTGGGGTGTGAAAGAGAAAGATATGATGAAAGCAATTCAAGCAGAGGGGATTTTTCTTTCGGGAAGCCTGTACATTTTATTTTTAGGAATATCAATAATATACCTGTAACTGTCCCCTGTATCCTCTCTTTTTATATCCGCCTTAATACCTGCCCTGTTCATAGTATCCACGGCATTATTTATGGTATTAAGAAAGATTTTTACATCGCTGAACATTATTTTAGTTTGCCTCTTTGGCTTTTCTTCCTTTGTAACAAGTTCGTTTATATAGTTTTCTGTCTGACTGACATTGAGTTTTCTTTCTATTATTACCTCAAGACAAGGTATTACCTCGTCTCTGTCTAAACGGAGCAAAGCCCTCGCATGTCTTTCGGAAAGTCCTTTTTCCAGAAGCATTTCCCTCGCTTTTTCCGGTAGAGACAGCAACCGGAGTTTATTTGAAACTGTCGAAGGTGCCTTTCCTAAGCGCCTTGCAGCATCCTCCTGAGAAATTTCAAAATCTTTCATCAGTTTTTCAATTGCAATTGCCTCTTCAAAATAATTGAGATTTTGCCTCTGAAGATTTTCTATAAGGGAAAAGATAGCAGATTTCAGCGTATTAACCTCTATAACTATGCAAGGAACAGACACAAGTCCTGCAAGTCTTGAAGCCCTAAGCCTACGCTCACCTGCTACAAGTTCATAACCCTTATCAATCTGCCTTACAGTAAGAGGCTGTAAAATTCCGTTCATTCTTATACTGATTGCTAAATTAACCAGTTCCTCCTGATTGAAGGCTTTTCTCGGTTGGTTCGGATTCGGATAAATCATTTCGCTCGGTATCAATAATACCTGTCCTGCTGTTCTGGGCTTTTCACTTATCAACATAAAATTAACCTCCCTGTGTCTGTATGATAACACGACACAGAAAGGTTGTCCAGCAAAACCGTTCTTTATAAAACACGGTTATTCTACATTTAATTGCTTTATTTTAAAGGGAATTTCGCAATTTTTGCCGAAGGTCTGGGATATTTGGCAGGTGTTGACGAAATCTTTTTGATTGAAATAATAGTTCTTTCACCGCTGTCCCCTAATTCAAAAGTCTTTTTATCCTTGATTTCGCCGCCTAAAATCTTAATAGCACCCTTTGCCTCGGCTATTTCTTCGTCGGCCTTGGCACTTTTCATGGAAATAAAGGTGCCTTCTTTCTTCACAAAAGGCAGACAATATTCGGATAAATCCCTTAAATTTGACACTGCTCTTGCTGTAGAAAAGTCAAACTGCTCTCTGAAAGCCTTATTCTGACCTGCCTCCTCGGCTCTGATGTGGATTACTTCCGCAGAAAGTCCAGTCTTTTCAAGAATGTCTCTGATAACATTCAGTTTTTTATTTGTACTGTCGATAAGGGTTATCTTAAGGTCGGGACGGGCAATAAGCATAGCAAGACCGGGAAAGCCTGCTCCCGTACCAACATCAATTACACTTGCGCCTTCGGGAATATCCACAGCAGAAAATACCGTAAGAGAGTCAACAAAGTGCTTTATAACTATTTCGTCAGGCTCCGTTATTGCCGTAAGATTTATCTTTTCGTTCCATTCTACAAGTAAACGAGCATAAATATCAAAGCGCTCAAGAGCCTTTTCATCCAAATCTACACCGTATTCAGCGGCTTTAGTTTTTAGTATTTCCAACGAAATAAAAGTCTTTTCCATTATTTATCACCTAAGTTTCACGTGAAACATTTTATTTATCTTTATTTTTTGAAAGATATATGAGTAGAACTGATATATCTGCAGGGCTGACACCGCTGATTCTCGAAGCCTGACCGAGATTTGCAGGCTTAATCTTATTAAGTTTTTCCTGCGCTTCCATTCGCAAACCTATAACCTGTGTATAATCAAGGTTTTCGTCAAGTTTTCTTACCTCAAGACGGCGCATTTCCTCTACCTGTGCCTTCTGTCTTTTTATATATCCTTCGTATTTTATGCTGATTTCTACCTGCTCAAAGACTTCACGGGGAAGGTCAGGTCTTTCTTTGTCGAAAGGCTTCAGACATTCATAATCGAGTTGAGGACGTTTTATAAGTTCAATCATTCTGCAACCTGTGGTAAGAGGTGTTGTTTCACGTGAAACAAGCACCTTATTAAGTTCTTCCGAAGGCGGTACGGAAACAAGAGAAATTCTTTCTCTCTCCTGCTCAATCAGACGAAGTTTTTCCGTAAGTCTTGCCATTTTTTCTTCACTTACCAAGCCAACCTTATATCCGTACTCCGTAAGACGAATGTCAGCGTTATCCTGGCGAAGTATAAGTCTGTACTCTGAACGGGAAGTCATCATCCTGTAAGGGTCAGAACATCCCTTAGTTACAAGATCATCAATAAGAGTACCTATATACGATGATGCTCTGTCAAGAATGAGAGGCTCTTTACCCTTGATTTTCTGTACAGCATTTATGCCCGCAATAAGTCCCTGTGCGGCGGCTTCTTCATAACCGCTGGAACCGTTAAACTGACCTGCACCGTAAAGACCTTCAAAATCCTTAAATTCAAGACTTGATTTGAGAGATGTAGGATCCACACAGTCATATTCAATAGCATAAGCGGTTCTCATTACCTGAACATTTTCCAGACCGGGAATAGTTCTCAGAAATTTAAGTTGTACATCCTCAGGAAGAGAAGAAGACATACCCTGTAAATACATTTCTTCAGTATTCTCACCGCAGGGTTCAATGAATAACTGATGTCTTTTCTTTTCAGCAAAACGAACAATTTTATCTTCAATTGAGGGACAATATCTCGGACCCACACCGTCAATTTTACCACTGTAAAGAGGTGAACGATGAATATTATCCAATATTACCTTTTTAGTTTCTTCGTTAGTGTAAGTAATATAACAGGGGAGTTTATTTTCGGGAACATACTCTCCGTCAAAAGAAAAGGGAACAACAACATCGTCACCGTTCTGTATTTCAAGATTTGTGAAATTCACACTTCTTCTGTTGACCCGTGAGGGAGTGCCTGTTTTAAATCTGCGTGTCTGTACACCTAATTTTTTAAGAGATGCGGTAAGTTCTGTGGATGCAAACATACCGTCAGGTCCACCGTCATAAGCAACATCACCTACATATATTCTGCCGCCAAGGAAAGTGCCCGTAGCGAGAATAACACATTTGGCATTATAAAGGGCTTCAAGTTTCGTTTTAATCTGCCACAGACCGTCAATTTTTTCCATAGAAATTATCTCAGCCTGAACAAGTTCGAGGT
The DNA here is from genome assembly GCA_045537395.1 of Acutalibacteraceae bacterium. Taxonomy (GTDB): domain Bacteria; phylum Bacillota; class Clostridia; order Oscillospirales; family Acutalibacteraceae; genus UBA6857. The sequence goes on from JAZSPI010000092.1 coordinate 6,940, forward strand.
TTTCCTGTTTTTCCATAACGTGCTTCATATACTCACTGTAACGGCGTCTGTCAATCTGAGCACGTAAGGAATGTACGGCAGGACCTTTACCGAGATTCAAAATGCGACTTTGCAAAGTGTTGGCATCCGCCGCCTTACCCATTTCGCCACCGAGAGCATCAATCTCACGGACAAGATGACCCTTTGACGTTCCTCCGATGGAAGGGTTGCAGGGCATATTACCTACCCAATCCATATTGATTGTAAAAACGCCTACCTGTGTTCCGAGACGTGCGGCTGCAAGACCTGCTTCAATTCCCGCATGTCCCGCACCAATAACGATTACATCATATTCTTTTGCAAAATATTCCATTGAAATCTCTTCCTTATGCTTTTTCTCTGTATGTAAAGTTTTCAACATCAGCCTTTATTTTTGCGGAAAACCTTTACTGTTTTTTACCCGTTTCTATTGAATAGAAATCTCTTCAATGAGCAATTCATCATTAATGTAAAAGTTATTCAACAGAATCGCGTTTGTGAATATTTTTCACTTTTTAATAAGTTTATTTTTCTTAATTGTAATTATAATACCAAATTAAACAGTTCATCTGTGTCAGAAACTATATGAGTTGCATTATGCTCTCTAAATTCTTCTTTACTGCCATAACCCCACAGAACACCGCAAGAATTTACTCCTGCACCTGCTGCACCGTCAATGTCATAGCACCGGTCACCGACCATAAGAACTTTCTCTTTATCCTCAGCACCTAATTTTTTCATTGCTTCAAGTACGAGTCCTGTTTTTGAACTGTGATTGCTGTCGTCAAGTTGCACACCTACAATGGCATCAAACTTTTCCGTTACTCCCAAAAAGTCTGCTACACCATAAATGAGACTTTCCGGTTTAGAGGAAGCAATACCGATTTTTATTCCGTTGTCATGCAGAGTGTCAAGAATTTCAGGGAAACCGTCATAAAGTTCACATTCATATATTCCCTTTGCCCTGTATCTTTCACGGTACTTTTTTATATACATACCTACTTCATCTTCGGATACACCGTAATAAGTAGTGTAACTGTAATGAATAGGGGGACCTATAAATTTTTTAAGCTCATTAAGGTCGGGAACTTCTCTGCCCATCTCCTTGAAGGAATACTGCAGACTTTTCAGTATACCCTCCCCCGTATCTACTACTGTACCGTCAAAATCAAAAATTACATAATTATACTTTCTCATAGAAAACTCAGCCGATTTATTTTATAAAACAAACCGGCTTTCCTTTCAGTATTAAATTATTCAGCTTTAATATTTTTTCTCTCTTCAGTTTTAAGCATAAATTTATCAATCTTAATGCTGAATCTTTCATGAGTTCCTTTACCTATAAGTCCGGCATTATCGAATGCTTCCACATCAAAGGTAATCTTTCTTCCGTCACAGGAAGTAACGGTAGCAACCGCTTTTACTTCGGCACCCACTGCTGTTGCGGCAAGATGCTGAATATTAAGAGCAGTTCCTACTGTAGAAAATCCTTCTTCAATATATTTATCACAAAGTTCACTTGCTGCCTGTTCCATAAGAGCAACCATAGAAGGTGTTGCAAAAACGGGAAGAGAACCGCTGCGCATTTCTTCAGCAGTTACTTTATCCGTTACTACAATACTCACTTCATGCTTTGTGCCTGCTTCGATATTCATCAAAATACCTCCCTTAGGTAAATTTACTGATAAGTGTATTAAGTTTTATTCTGTCATCAGTAAGTTCGATGTTACTGTCTCCGTAAATGGCAGTCTGTACGCGCTGTGCGGCAAGAGGGAAGTCCATAAACACAACAGAACTCGTTCCTACATAGCCCGTTCCGAATACATCCTTATCGCTTAAAGTAAACTGCTCGATATCATAGGTAATCCATCCGTTTGTGATAGCCTGAGTACCGTAGGATAAAATCTGCATCTTTGTCATATCGGTTTTTACATATTTAAAGAGCATATTGAGAGCATCATTAAGCTGTGAAAGAGAGGCATTTGTAGCACTTTTTATGAATGATTCAATAACCTGTCTCTGTCTTCTTGTTCGGCTGACATCACTGTCGGAGTCACTCTTTCTGATTCTAGCAAAAACGAGGGCTTCCTTACCGTTAAGTGTAACAGCGGGACCGCTTTCAATTGTATGCTTTGTAGTACGATTTATATAATCTGCCTCATATTTCTGAACTTCAACAGTAATACCACCCAAAGCATCAATTATATCAACAAAGGATGAGAAGTCAACTGCAACATAATAGTCAATGTCAACTTTGAAATTCTTTTCAATCGTGTCAATCAGGACTACAGGACCGCCATAAAAATAAGATGAATTTATCTTAGCATATCTGTCTGTTCCGTTAACATTCATATAACACCAGGTATCACGGAAGAATGAAGTCATTTTAATTTTCTTCGTCTTTTTATTGAGAGAAACCAGAATAAGAGAATCAGAACGACCACCGTTTTCAAGAGCATCACGGGAATCAAGACCTACAAGAAGTACATTAAGTACATTCTTGCTGGAATAAAGGGTTCCCCCGTTATTTGCCCATTGATAGAGAAAATCGTTAAGTGAACCTGCACTATCAATGGCAGACATAATCTCCATTTCTTCCTCATCATATATAGGCTGTGTAACGTGGGTATCTTCACCATTACTGTCACCTGTATCCATCAGGTCAAGTTTATTATTGATAAAAGCCATACCTACAGCAAAGATAACCACTACAACAGTTAACATAAAATAAAAATTCTTTGCTCTTCTTCTTTTATTCTTCCAAAGAAATGCAGAAACGGGATTAGATTTCTTTTCCCTTGCCTTTTTTTCCATTATCTCACTTCTTTCATTTATATTTACCGTATTTATAAATATCCGTCTTTTTAAAGGGGAGAATATACTCCCCCTTTATTATTCCTCTGTGTGCTCTTGTGCGTTTTCTGAAGAATCCTGAGATTCACTTCCTTTTTCTTCCACTTCTCTTACAGCAATTGCAGAAACAACCTTTTCATTTTCCGAAATTCTCATTACTCGTACACCCTTTGAAGTACGTGAAACAGTATTAATCTGTGAAGCAGACATTCTGATAATAATACCGTCAGAAGAAATAAGAATAACATCATCACCGTCATAAACATTGGCAACTGCTGCAACCTTACCGTATTTTTCTATATGGTAGTTGAGGACACCCTTACCGGCTCTGGACTGGATACGGTATTCATTAAAATCACTGAGTCTGCCAAGTCCTGATTCGGCGATAGTGAGAATCTTCATTGAATCATCCTGTTTTTCACCGATGATACACATACCGACCACTTCGTCTTCTTCCTTGAGTTCGATTGCTTTAACACCGCGTGCGGTTCTTCCTATAGGACGGCAATCATTTTCATTAAATCGGATAGACATACCGTTTCTTGTTGCAATAAGAATATCATCATTACCGTCGGTAAGTCTTACCCATGCAAGTTCGTCATCTTCATCAAGATTAATTGCAATAATACCGTTTTTACGGATATTCTTATACTGTTCAAGCTCTGTTCTCTTAATGATACCCTTTCTTGTAACCATACAGAGATATTTAATTTCTTCTCCGCCGAAATCGGGAACTCTTATCATCGAACTTACCTTTTCATCGCCTTCAAGGGGAAGAAGATTAACTATATTCATACCCTTGCTCTGCTTACTGCCTTCGGGGATTTCATAACCCTTAAGACGGTAGGTTTTACCGAAAGTAGTAAAGAACATAATATAATCGTGGCTTGAGCAGGTAAACATTGTCTCTGCAACATCTTCTTCTCTTCTTGTCATACCTTTAACGCCTCTGCCGCCTCTGTTCTGGATAGAATAAGACTCAACAGGCTGACGTTTGATATAACCTAAAGTGGTAAGAGTATAAACACACTGTTCCTCGGGAATAAGAGATTCAATATCAACCTCACCGCTTACTGTGGTGATTTCAGTTCTTCTTTCATCGTTGAATCTGTCTCTGATGGCTATCGCTTCACTTTTTACAAGTTCAAGGACCTTGCCTTCTGAAGCAAGAATTTCCATAAACTCTGCAATCTTAATTTTAAGAGCAGCAAGTTCTTCTTCAATCTTTGTTCTTTCAAGACCTGTCAACTGTCCGAGTCTCATTTTGACAATAGCATCGGCCTGAATTTCAGTAAGACCGAAACGTTCAATAAGAGCAAGTTTACCTGAAGCCTGATCCTTTGATGCACGGAGAATTTTAATTACTTCATCAATAAAATCAAGAGCAATCATAAGACCGTCAAGAATATGCTTTCTTTCTTCAGCCTTGCGAAGATCATATCTCGTTCTTCTTACGATAACTTCTTCCTGATGTTTGATATAATAATCAAGAATCTGTTTGAGAGTGAGAATTTTAGGCTCACCTCCCACAAGGGCAAGCAGAATTATACCGTAGGAAACCTGAAGTTGCGTATAGGAATAAAGCTGATTAAGAACAACCTGAGGGTTAGCATCTCTTTTAAGGTCAACAACAAGACGCATACCTTCTCTGTTTGAATAGTCATTAATATCGGAAATACCTTCAATTTTCTTATCCTTTACAAGGTCAGCCATAGCCTCAATAAGTCTGCGCTTATTAACCTGGTAGGGAAGTTCCGTAACGACAATCTGGAATCTGCCGTTTTTGCCTTCAACGATTTCCGCTCTTGCTCTTACGATGATTTTACCTCGTCCTGTACCGTAGGCGGCTCTGATACCGCTTCTGCCCATAACAATACCTGCTGTGGGGAAGTCGGGACCTTTGATAAACTGCATAAGTTCATCAAGTTCTGCATCGGGATGGTCAATGTAATAACACATACCGTCAATAACCTCACCGAGATTGTGAGGTGGTATATTAGTAGCCATACCTACAGCAATACCTGTAGAACCGTTAACTAAAATATTCGGAAAACGGGAAGGTAAAACTGTGGGCTCCTTAAGACGGTCATCGTAGTTAGGAGCAAAGTCTACAGTTTCCTTGTCGATATCCGTAAGCATCTCCATAGAAAGTTTGCTCATTTTACTTTCAGTATAACGGTAAGCAGCAGGAGGGTCACCGTCAACAGAACCGAAGTTACCGTGACCGTCTACAAGAATATATCTGGTAGAGAATTTCTGTGCAAGACGTACCATGGCATCATAAACGGATGCGTCACCGTGAGGATGATATGAACCGAGAACAGAACCGACGGTGTCGGCACACTTACGGTAAGCCTTTTCAGGATAAAGACCGTTTTCATGCATAGTATAAAGAATACGGCGGTGAACGGGCTTAAGACCGTCTCTTACATCGGGAAGTGCTCTTGAAGTAATAACTGACATTGAATAGTCAAGGAAAGATTTTCTCATTTCCCTGTTAAGGTCAACATCAATTATAGTCTGATTTTCATAATTCAAATTTTCCATATTATCACCATTTTTATTATTTTTTGGTTATATGTCCTTAAATATTTCAAATATCAACTTTTACAAATTTGTTTTTAAAAAGATTTTCTATAAGATTATTTATCATCTTGCTGTTTTCATAACTTAAGGCTCTTTTCGGAATCACTACCGAATCCTTTTCACCAAAAGCAAAAGCGATAGAACCTATGCTGTCTATTACGCTTGTAACATCTGAGAAAGCGTAGTGTTTTTCAAATGTGCCCTTAAATCTTTCAGTGCTGCCAAACTTATATACAATATGGTCACCGTAAAAATCTACAGTTATCGGACGCTTTCCCATATGAGATTCATTACTTTTATTTATCTGAGAAATAACGGTTATAATGTCGGCAATCTTAGGAACAATAATGAAAGAAAGAAAAGCATAGTAAATCAGTTCATATTGCCCCATAAAAAATCCTAAACAGACAAAAATGCAGATAAGCAAAAGTTTTGATAGTATTTTATTTTTATCTTCACCGAAAAGAACACTTATAAAAATTGCCTTTTTATTTGTATCTTTTTTTTCCGGGAGAAAGTTTACTGAAAAATATTTCATAATCCTTTACCCCCTACTGCATTATCATACAAATATCTGTCCTGCATTTTTTCTTTAAGGATAACAATGAACTTTTCAATTTCTCCCTTTGCAACTGCACTTTTTGAAATGCAAACCGGAAGATTTCCTTCCTCAACAACAATATTAAGAGAATTAACCCCTTCAATAACTTTTTCTATTTCATTATAGTAATAGTTTGATTTGCTGTAAGGAGTAGAAAATTCCACATCATTTTCTCTTAATACCGCTTGTTTTAATCCGTTTGTACTTGTTGTACCAAATATATTTCTTACATTTTTTCTTAAAGTTGACTTTAAAAGAAATGCAACAGAAAAAATTTCCATTAACGTAAGGAATGTACTTGCAAAGGAATAAAATTCCTTATCTTCACGAAAATAAAATATTATTAAGTTTACGGCAATAATAGAAAGAGAAACAAGAAAGACACTCAATATAAAGTATTTTTTACTGATAAAACCTGACTTCTTTCTCCATATTTCTGCACCTTCGTTTAATGAAGGTACCGTATCCTTATAAACAATACCGTAAGGTGTCATTATATCAATTCCTTAAATATCAAGATTCTGAACATACTTGGCGTTCTTTTCGATGAAATCACGTCTGGGCTCTACCTTGTCACCCATAAGAATTGAGAAGGTTTCATCGGCGGCGATAGCATCCTCTAAAGTAACACGAAGCATAATTCTGTTTTCCGGATTCATAGTTGTTTCCCAGAGCTGATCCGGGTCCATTTCACCAAGACCTTTATAACGCTGAATGTCTGCACCGGGCATTTCTTTCATCTTCATATCTCTTTCTTCGTCGGAATAAGCATATTCGTGCTTTTTACCTTTTGAGAGTTTGTAAAGAGGAGGCTGTGCAATATAAACGAATCCGCCGTCAATGAGAGGTCTCATATATCTGAAGAAGAAAGTGAGAAGAAGTGTTCTTATGTGGGCACCGTCGACGTCGGCATCGGCCATAATAACAACTTTATGATAACGGAGTTTTTCAACATCAAAATCTTCATTGAAGCCTGCACCGAGAGCAGTAACAACAGGAAGAAGTTTTTCGTTTGTGATAACTTTATCAGGTCTGCTCTTTTCAACATTGAGCATTTTTCCCCAAAGAGGAAGAATAGCCTGAATTGTTCTGTCTCTGCCTTCCTTAGCAGAGCCACCCGCAGAGTCACCCTCTACGATGTAAATTTCTGTCTTTGAGGGATCTTTTTCAGTACAGTCTGCAAGTTTACCGGGAAGAGAGTTACTTTCGAGGGGAGATTTTCTTCTTGCGGCTTCTCTTGCTCTTCTTGCAGCTTCTCTTGCACGGGAAGCATCAAGAGACTTAGAAATAATTGCTTTAGCAATTGAAGGATTCTCTTCAAAGAAATCGGAAAGTTTTGTATAAACGGTATTGCTTACAAGTTTTGTCATTTCAGTGTTACCGAGTTTACCTTTAGTCTGTCCTTCAAACTGTGCCTCGGTAAGTTTTACGGAAATAACGGCAACAAGACCTTCACGGCAATCTTCACCTGCGAGTTTAGTGTCTGCATCTTTGATATAACCGTATTTTTTGCCGTATTCATTAAATACCTTTGTAAGTGCTGTTTTAAAACCTGTTTCATGGGTACCGCCATCAACAGTATTAACATTATTGGCATAGGAGAAAATTCTTTCCTTATAACCATCGTTATACATAAGAGCAACTTCTGCACTCTTGTCTCCGTCAACAGATGAAAAATGAATAACCTTTTCATGTATGGGAGTAAGACCGTAGGTTTCACCTATATGCTCAACGAAAGAACCGAGACCGCCTTCATAACAGAAATAATCTTCAATAATATTATCTTCGTCACGCTTATCTGTAAGAGTAATGGCAAGGCCGGCATTAAGGAAAGCAGATTCACGGAGATGATTTTTAAGAATATCATAATCATACTCTGTTGTTTCCTGAAAAATAAGAGCGTCGGGCTTGAACTTAATGAAAGTACCCGTAATATCCGTGTCACCGATAACAGTAAGGTCAGTAGCAATATTACCTCTTTCAAATCTCTGATGATGAACGTGTCCGTTTTGCGAAACTTCAACTTCCATCCATTCGCTCAGTGCATTAACAACAGAAGAACCAACACCGTGAAGACCGCCGGAAACTTTGTAACCGCTTCCGCCGAATTTACCGCCGGCGTGAAGAACAGTAAGAACAACGGTAACTGCAGGAAGTCCCTGCTGTTCGTTTATGCCTACGGGAATACCACGTCCGTTATCTCTTACTGTGATAATATTGTCAGGTAAAATTTCTACTTCAATGTGTGTACAGTAACCTGCAAGTGCCTCGTCGATTGAGTTGTCTACAATTTCATAAACAAGATGATGAAGACCTCTCGGACCTGTTGAACCGATATACATACCGGGACGCTTTCTTACAGCCTCAAGTCCTTCGAGAACCTGAATGGCGTCAGCGTTATACTCTTCGGTAACAACAGTATCCATAGTTTCAATTATTTCTTCCTGTTTTACTCCTGTTATTTCCTGATTTTCAGCAGTAGCCTTGATTTCATCCATGGCTATTACCTCCGTTTCATTTTTTTACAATAATTTTAATTTATATAAATCGGTTGACACCGTGAATTTTCTTAATATTTAAAATCTAGAGTTCGCTTCAATAAAGTGGTTGTTGAAATCTGTGAAAGATAAACTTTATTTTTTTCTTTTTCAGAAGAACATACAATGAAAGATTTAGGAAGTTCCATAGATACAACATTTACATTCCCGTTTTTTTCTGCAAATGAAAGGTAATCCCTTGTCTTTTTTGAAACGGTTGTATTGTCTAAATCAAATATTCCTATTATCTCATCATGAGTTATAACTGTATTCTGTCCTAAATGAAGATACATTGATTTTACCTCTTATTTTTTCTTACAGTTACCGTCTTTCATTTCAAACTTCATACCGTACTTAAGATTTTTAACTGCAGACGGGTCACAGCAAGTTATAAATACCTGCCAGTCTTTTATGTGATTGAGTATATAATTCTGTCTTCCTGTATCAAGTTCACTCATAACATCATCCAGAAGAGCAACAGGCTGAACATCTGAAAAGTTTTTAATTACCGCCGCTTCACCTAATTTAAGAGCAAGGGCCGCAGAGCGTTGCTGACCCTGTGAACCGTAATTTCTCGCCGCAAGACGGTCAATTTTTATTGATAAATCATCTCTGTGAGGTCCCACGGAAGTAAAACCTGTCACAAGGTCATTTCTTCTTGAAGCATAAAGTTGATTTTTTATATTCTCATATAACTCCTGCTTTGTTTCACCGACAACTGCAGTCTGCTGATTATATGCTATATCAAGTTTTTCTTTTCCCGAAGAAAGACCGCTGTAAATTTCATCTGTATAAACAGAAAGTTTGTTTATATAACCTAACCTCTGTCTTATAATCTCCGAAGCAAAAAATGCTATTCTGTCTTCCCATATATCTAAAGTATCATAAAGTTCACTGTGAAGTTGTATATCCTTTAAAAGAACATTTCTCTGAGCAACTGCTTTGTTATACTGGGAAAGAGTTACGGCATATTTCGGTTTTAACTGGCTTATTGCAATATCAAGAAATCTTCTTCTTTCATAAGGACCTTCCTTAACAAGAGAAAGGTGTACAGGAGAAAAGATGATCGCTAAAAACTCACCCATTATCTGGTTTGAACTTTTCATTTTTACTCCGTTAAGGATAAATTTTCTGCCTTCCCCTATTTCAAGATAAGCATTCTGATCTCTGTCTCCGGCAAAAAAGTCCATTGAAAGATTCGCAGTTTTGCTGTTAAAATTAATCAGTTCACTATCCTTTGAACTTCTGAAAGAACGACATCCCGTAAAAAGCCATATACTTTCAAGAAGATTTGTTTTTCCCTGTGCATTTTCGCCGTAAATAATATTTACTCCGTCATAAGGGTCAATAGTTGTTCTTTCAATATTTCTGAAATTTTTAACTTCAAGATGTTTTACATTCATCTTTTACCACCAAAAGTTATCTGATTATTTTATATATTTTTCTTTCAAATTCAAAGGTATCGCCTTCAATAAGTTTTTTTCCCCTTGAGGTACAGACTTCACCGTTTACCTTGACCAGACTGTCCTGAATAATCATTTTTGCCTGACCGCCTGTTGAAATAGCGTTTGAAAGTTTTAATGCTGCGTCAAGTCTTATATTTTCAGTAGTAATTTTTACTTCTTTGATTTCTCTGTTTGCTAATTTAACTTTGATTTTCATATTATCAACTCTTATAATTTAGATTCTTACCGGAAGAATAAGGAAGAAGAATTTTTCACCTTCAAGAGGTTTTATAATAATAGGCTGATTTGCACTGCCCATTTCAATTCTTATTTCCTCTTCGTCACACACTTTAAGTGCATCAAGAACAAACTTGTTATTGAATCCGATTTCAATTGTGTTTCCTTCTATTTCAGCCGCAATCTTATCCGATGCAGTACCGATAGCAGTTACGGAAGAAAATCTCATTATTCCGTTTTCTACGCTGCAACGCACGGGACTTGATTTATCGGTAATGATAAGAGAAGTTCTTTCAATACATTCAATAAGATTTCTCGTATTTACTTTAATCTGTGTTGAAGATGTGAGAGGAATGGCAGCCTTGTAATTTATAAAGTTACCTTCAAGAAGTCTTGAAATAATTTCACAGTTCTCATATTTGAAAATAATATGTCTTTCGCCCACAAGAATTTCTATTTCTGCTTCTTCATCACCGTTAAGTTTTGAAATTTCATTTAAAGTTTTTGCCGGTACAACAAATTCAAGATTATTGTTTTCGAAAGTATAATTAATATTTTCTCTTCTGATTGCAAGTCTTGCTCCGTCAACTGCCACAAGAACGAGAAGACCGTCACCTATTTCGAATTTTACGCCTGTATGTACAGGATTTCTTTCACCTGTTGATACAGAGAAAATGGTTTTTCTTATCATATCTTTCAATATTGTAAGATTAAGAGATATGGGAGAAAACTTAGTAAGAGTTGGAAGTTCAGGATATTCATCAGCAGAAGTTCCGATAAGTGAATATTCAGCTTCACCGCTTTTAATTTTGCATATATTTCTTTCGTCACATTCAACTGAAACAGTATCTGCAGGAACCATTCTTAAAATATCACAAAGATTTTTTGCGGCAAGAACTATTTTTCCTTCTCCTGTTATATCGGCATCAATCTGTATTTTAGAACCTACTTCAAGGTCATAACCTGTAAGAGTTACTTTACCGTTTTCAGCTTCGATAAGAATACCCTCAAGAGACGGTATTGTTGATTTGTTTGATACTGTTCTTTGAACATTCATACATGCTTTTGAAAATTCAGCACTGTCACAAATAATTTTCATATGCAAACTCCTTTTCTTGAAAAAATTACAAAAATAAAATATATAGAATCGTAGTATTAGTAGTCTATGCGGAAAATGTGGAAAAAAGAGGTAATTCCAGATATGGTGTGCTTTTGAACTGATTTTTTCCTGTTGATTGTTTTGTTAAAATTTTTAAGTTATTAACACAAACGTTCTCTATAATGTTAAAAAGGTTAAAAATGTGATGTTAAATGTGTAAAAATAAGTGGAAAACTTCAGTTTTCATTTATGTTTTTTATAATGTCATCAATTGTGGATTTGAGTTGAACATCTTTTTCAATTTTATTTTTAATTTCCTTAAGAGCATAAATGATTGAAGAGTGATGTTTGTTGCCGAACTCTACGCCTATTGACTTAAGAGAAAGACTTGTTACCTGGTCAACAATATAAATTGCAACCTGTCTTGCCTGTGAAATATTTGCGCTTCTTTTATCTGAGCGTATATCGGCGGGAGATACGTCAAAGGTTCTTGCAACCTCATTTATGATGTTATCAACGGTAACAGGAAGAGGCTGATCATCATTTATAAGGTCACTTATTGCTCTTTTTGCAACAGCTACCGAAGGTCTTGCCCCTTCAACATCCTGAAAGGCTTTGATTTTTTTAACTGCACCTTCCATCTGACGGATGTTTCTTTTAATATTTTCAGCGATGAATTTAATTATCTCATCGTTGAGTTCAACACCCAGAACTTCAGCTTTATTTTTTACAATTGCCATTCTTGTTTCAAGAGTGGGCGGCTGTATGTCCGCGATAAGACCCATTTCAAATCTTGTTCTGAGCCTTTCTTCAAGAGTCATCATCTCTTTTGGAGGACGGTCAGAAGTAAGTACTATCTGACTTCCGTTATTATTAAGAGCATTGAAAGTATGGAAAAATTCTTCCTGAATTGTTTCACCTCTTGCTATGAAATGAATGTCGTCAACAAGAAGAACATCGCAGTTTCTGTATTTTTCGTGAAAATCGTAGGTGTTATGATTTCCGATATAATAAACAAGTTCGTTAGTAAAATGTTCACCGCTTGTGTAAATGATGTTTGCGTCAGGGTTATTTGTTTTAATTTCATTCATTATTGCAAGGAGAAGGTGAGTTTTTCCGAGACCTGAATGTCCGTAAATGAAAAGAGGATTATATGCTTTACCGGGATTGGCGGCTACATTAATAGCAGCAGCGTGGGCAAAACGGTTTGAAGGACCGGTTATGAAGTTTGAAAATGTATAATCATAATCGTTAAAACCGGTTTTGGCGGATTCATCAGGTTCGGGATTTTTTGCATGTTCATTTGGTACAATATATTCGATAGTAATAGGAAAACCCAAAACCGTTTCGAAAGCGGAATTTATTATTGAAGAAAATTTGTCAACGATGATTCTCTTTTTAAATTCCGTTATTGAAAGATAAACCGTATCATTCTGAAACTTAACAAAGGTAAGAGGACTGAGCCAAACATTATAAGCAACTTCAGTAACTGAAAGTTTAAGTTGTTCTTTTACCAGTTCCCATATTTCATCAAAAGAATTCATAATTTTACCTCCTTATTTTTTAAAAAAATGCTTGATTGTGTACTGCTATTATATTAATATATAAATATATATAAATAAATTAAGATACAATTTTACATAATAAAACACCTTATAATGATAGCATATTTTTTTCTGTCTTTCAAGTCTTTTGTTAAAAATATTGATTTAAAAGGGGCAAAAAGGTATAATTAATTTCAGAGAGGTGAAATACGTTGAAGATAAAAGAACGGGAAAATGACATAATTTTGGAAAATATAGAGTGTTTTAATGTTGAACTGTCACTTTTTTGCGGACAGGCTTTCCGATGGATGAAAAATAACGACGGATCTTTTACAGGTGTAGTTAAAGGAAAAGTACTTAATATTTCTCAGAATGAAAATCAGATAATTTTCAAAAATACCAAAATAGAAGATTTTGAAAATATATGGATGGATTATTTTGACCTTGAAAATGATTATAAAGAAATATGCAACAGATTTGAAGAGGACGTTAATCTTAAAAAAGCAAAGGACGAATATTACGGTATAAGAGTTCTGAATCAGGAACCTTGGGAAACACTTTGCTCATTTATAATTTCACAGAATAATAATATTCCTCGTATATCGGGAATAATCGGCAGACTGTGTGAAAATTTCGGTGAAAAAATAAATGAAGAAAATTATTCTTTTCCCTCATATGAAAAATTAAAAGGAGTTACTGCAGAAGACCTTTCAATACTTCGTGCAGGTTTCAGAGCAAAATATATTGCAGATGCAGTTGAAAAATTAAATAGTGGAAAAATTTCACTGGAACAGATTAAAAAAATGCCCATTGAACAGGCAAGACAGGAACTTATGAAAATCAAAGGTGTAGGGCCTAAAGTTGCGGAATGTACTTTACTTTACGGTTTTAAACGTAAAGAAGCATTTCCTGTCGATGTGTGGGTAAAACGGATTATGGCTGAACTTTATCCGGACGGTTTACCTGAATGTACAAAAAATGTGGAAGGTATTGCCCAACAGTATCTTTTTCATTGGAGAAGAAATCTGAAGGAGGATTAAAATGACAAAGAAACAAAGAATGAAATTATGTGTGGAAGCATTAGAAAAAGAATATCCTGAAGCGATATGTTCTCTTGTAGCCGATAATCCTTTACAGCTTCTTATTGCAACAAGACTTTCGGCGCAATGTACTGATGAAAGAGTAAATAAAATAACTCCTGCACTCTTTGAAAAATATCCTTCTCTGGAAGATTTTTGCAATGCGGAAGTTGAAGATATAGAAAAACTGATTTATTCCTGCGGTTTTTATAAAAGTAAGGCAAAAGACATCAAAGAACTCTCCTTGAAAATAAGAGACGAATTTGACGGTAAAGTCCCTGACAGTATAGAAAAACTGACATCGCTTCCCGGCGTAGGAAGAAAAACAGCAAATCTTATAATGGGTGATGTTTATAAACAGCCTGCAATTGTTGCTGATACTCACCTTATAAGGATTACTAATCTTCTCGGTTTTGTTGATACAAAAGATCCCAAAAAAGTGGAACTTGAACTTAAAAAAATAATTGAGCCGGAAAAGAGTAACGATTTCTGTCACCGATGTGTTCTGCACGGAAGAGCCGTATGTATTGCACGCAGACCGAACTGCAGTAATTGCTGTATGAAAGAATACTGTAAAAGTGCGAAAAAAGAATAAAAAAAGATTTGAATTGAAAAAAGTGAGGTATCGTAAAGAACGTACCTCACTTTAAATTTTATTATTGAAATTACATAAGGAAGCCCTGTCCGCCGTTTATCATAAGGAACATCGGAGCAAAAACAAGAGCAACGATAGTCATAAGTTTAATAAGGATATTAATTGAGGGACCTGCTGTATCCTTGAAGGGATCACCTACTGTATCACCAACAACCGAAGCTTTATGGGCTTCGCTTCCTTTACCGCCGTTTGCACCGCTTTCAATGTATTTTTTGGCATTATCCCAGGCACCGCCGGAGTTTGACATAAATACGGCAAGAAGTACACCTGTTACAAGTGAACCTGCAAGAAGACCGCCTAAAGCACTTACGCCTAATATACAGCCTACTACAAGAGGTGAAAGAACGGCAAGAACACCGGGAACTACCATTTCCTTAAGTGCAGCGGTTGTAGAAATAGCAACACAGGAATTATAGTCGGGTTTGCCGGTGCCTTCAAGAATACCGGGAATGGCTTTGAACTGACGGCGAACTTCTGCAATCATTTCATAAGCGGCTTTACTTACGGAATCCATAGTAAAGGCGGAGAATACAAAGGGTAATACACCACCGATGAGAAGACCGATAACTACCTGATAGTTAAGAAGGTCGATACCGATTTCTTCGAGTTTTACAGCCTGGGCATAAGAGAAGAAAAGAGCAAGAGCCGTAAGCGCGGCAGAACCGATGGCAAAGCCTTTACCGATAGCGGCTGTAGTGTTACCTACTGAGTCGAGTTTATCTGTAATTTCTCTTACGGATTTATCCAGTTTTGACATTTCTGCGATACCGCCTGCATTGTCGGCGATGGGACCGTAAGCGTCAACGGCAACGGTGATACCCGTGGTAGACAGCATACCTACTGCGGCAAGAGCAACACCGTAAATACCTGTGCCGTTAATTTCACTCTTACAGCAGAAATATGAAACGAAAATGCCGACGCAGATAAGAAGGATAGGCATAGCCGTTGACTTAAGACCTACGGCAATACCGGAAATGATATTTGTGGCAGAACCTGTCTGTGACTGTTCGGCAATTTTTCTTACAGAACGGAATTTATCTGAAGTGTACATTTCAGTAAGTGTACCGATAAGAGTTCCAACGGCAATACCTGCAATAATAGCGAAAGCATATTTGAGAGTATCAAACATAAAGAAACTCAGCACAAGTGCGGCAGCAACAACTACTACAGAAGCAACATAGGTTGCGGCTTTGAGTGATTTGTGCGGGTCACTTTTATTACCTCTTACAAAGAAAGTGGAAACCACAGAAGCAAGAATACCTATAGCGGCAATATATAAAGGATAAAGAGGTCCTGATGATGGAGTTTTTGTATTTGCAAATGCGGCAATACCTAAAGAAATTGCGGAAATAATGGCACCTGCATAACTTTCAAAAAGGTCCGCGCCCATACCTGCAACGTCACCAACATTATCACCAACATTATCTGCAATAACGGCGGGGTTTCTCGGGTCGTCTTCAGGAATACCCGCTTCAACTTTACCTACAAGGTCAGCACCAACGTCAGCAGCTTTGGTATAAATACCTCCGCCAACTCTTGCAAAAAGAGCAATTGAAGATGCACCGAGGCTGAATCCGAAAAGAATATCCGGGTTCTTGGTGATTGCATAGATACTTGAAATACCCAGAAGTCCGAGACCTACAACACACATACCCATAACCGCACCGCCGGAAAAAGCCACGGAAAGAGCAGCCTTCATACCGCCCTTAGCGGCAGCCTGTGCAGTTCTTACATTAGCCTTGGTTGCAACATTCATACCGAAATAGCCTGCTACAATGGAAAAGGCAGCACCGATTATAAAACTTAAGGCTGTAGGCCAGGAGATAAAGCATCCAATTGCAACAAAAAGAGCAAGGACAAAGAAAACAAGAATTTTATATTCAGCAAAAAGGAAAGCCTTTGCACCGCCGTGAATTGCGGCAGAAATTTCCTGCATTCTTTCGTTGCCCGGATCTTTCTTGCCAATTCGCATTGCAAGGATGAGGGCAAAAATAAGGGCGAATCCACCTACCAGAGGCGTAAAATAAAGTATTTTTTCCATAAAATGACTCCTTTCGGAAAAAATCATAGCAACTGTATCATTATTCTATGTACTATGTTATAAAGAATATAATATACTAAACTCATGCCAATGTCAACATATCGTACTAATTTTAAATTTATTTTCATATAAAATTGTATGAAATATACTAATAGACACAATATATATGGTTGTAACAAAAAAGCCCTCCGAATAAACGGAAGGCTTCTGAAAGTTTTATCAGTATTTTCTTGTAAGAAGTTTTTCTGCTTCTTCTTTGGAAATCTTGCCGACATTATGGTCAGCCATAACCTGAACATCTTTATCGTTGAGTTTATAGAAGTTCCATATAACAAGTGCAATAACAAGACCGATAATGGGGATAACATTATAAATGAACCACAGTCCGTTAATTGCTTCGGGTGTCTGTTGTGCTCTTGCATTAATTGCTTCAAGAGCCTCAAAACTGTCTGCACCTTCAAAGGTTTTAAATCCTACAATGCCTAAGAGAGCAAGACCGAGTGAACTTGAAATAGCGGCTGAAAGTTTAACTGCAAAGGTCTGGATTGCAAAGGTGATACCCTTGGCTTCGGTACCTGTTGAATATTGACCGTATTCTGCACAGTCAGGTGTGAAGGTGAAAGCAAGAACGCCGATGATACCGAGAGGAATTGCACGAAGCATAAACGCAATTGTGAAAAGAATAAAGTTGTTTTTCGTCGGAATGATAAGGAAAGAGAAAAGGATAGATGCGATAGCAGATAATTTGAACAGTTTTGTTTTGTCCATTTTTCTGATAATTTTCGGAACAAGAAGAGCCATAAATAACTGAGGAAGTGCAGCAATCGTACCGGTGATAAGGGAAGTGAGGGTGTTATCAAAAATATAATATGCTGTTATAAGGTGAAGAGCAGTATATGTCTGTGCTCCTGAATAGAAGATATAGCCTACATAATATATAAGAAGGTATTTGTTGCTGATAACATATTTGAGCATTCTCTTAACAGTAAACTGTTCTTCGTCAATACTCTTGTTTCTTTCTTCGCATTTAAAGCATACGGGGAACATTGTAACGGTTGCAACAATAGCAACTATAATGGAAATCCAGCCGTAGTTAAGGCCTACATACTCGCTGATAAGAAGGGTTACAAGAACTGTTGTAAGAGCAGAACCGATGCCTCCTGTAATTCCCTTGAGAGAAAGAATGGTATTTCTTTCTTCGATATGGCTTGTCATGGATGTGATAATACCGAAAGCAGGTACATCGCAGATGGTGTATGCTGTATCCCAAAGGATGTATGCAATTGCAAACCATGCAAGTTTGAAGGCTTCCGATGTGGTTTCTGTGTTGGGAATAATGAACAGAGCGATTGTTGTAATAGGTGTGAACACACAGGCGATCTTGAGCCAGGGGATAAATTTTTTACCGCTTCTGAATTTTATTTTGTCGAAAATTACTCCGAAAAGAGCATCATTGACGGCATCCCACACTTTGACTATAAGCATGACTATAGCAGATTTTGCAGGGTTAACGCCCAAAAGAAGAAGAAAGGTAGTGAGATATGCGGCAATCATGTTGTAAATCATATTTTGGCCGAAAAAGTAAAAGTAATAACTTTTTCTTTCAGCAGGATTTGTTTGCCACAATGGGTTTTGCATTTTTTTTGTTTTCATTATTATTGTTCTCTCCTTTTAAATTTTATTATGAAGTCATTGTATCACTCCATAAAAAATAAGTCAATAGAAAACGGATATGAGAAATATTTGAAATAGTACTTGAACTATTTGGTTAAATATACTATAATGTACCGTGAGTAAACCTAAAAAGTTGAAAGGAGAGTTTTATTTATGAAAAAACTCAAAGAGATTTTAGACAGTATAGGAAACGAATGGAAGACAGGTCTTTCAGTTGCGTTAGCAATAATTTTAATTTTTTCATTAGGTAATATCGCAGGTTCACTTACTAATATCAACGCAAATCCCGTTGATGAGGCAGGTACAGCAGTTGAAAATACAGTTGCAACGGATGCACCGGCACCCACAGCAGAACCTACCACACAGGCACCTACAGCTGCTCCTACTCAGGCACCCACAGCAGCACCGACTACTCAGGCTCCGGTGGCTGATACTGCAGTGCCCACAGAAGCACCTGTTCAGTCTCCTTCCACAGGAGCACCTTCCACTACAGAAGAAATCGTTGCACTCTTTAATGAAAGTGCAAACAAGGTAAAGACCAACGCAACAAAGGCAACAAGAAATTATCAGAATATGCAGATTAACAAACTCGAAGTTCCTTCTGCTCTTCAGGCTATTGCTGACGGTGCTATCGAAAAGTTTGTTAAGCCGAACACGACTCCTGAAGTATACGAAGGTGCTGATGTTGCTGAAAAATATCCCATAAGCGGCACAGACTTTGCAAGTAAACTCAAGCCCGAATATCTTGAAACAATTACCTGCACGGATAACGGCACAGAATATGTTATTGATATTAAAATGAAGGATCAGATGAATCCCGTTTACCGTTCAGGTGAAGGCGTTGGTTCTATCTTCTGGACTATGAATGTAGAGGATATTTCAAATAATCTTCCTATCGGTCAGGTAGAAAAAAGTGATTTATCATATTATAACTGTACTGCCACTGCTAAAATAGACAAGGCAACAGGAAATATGATATATTCCAGATTTATCTACAACTTTGATATGGACATCGGAATTAAGTTGGGGCTTTCTCTTAATGCAAAAGCATCATTGACAGTCGATGAAGAATATGTAATGGAATATTGATTTACATAAAAATTTTAATCTCTTGCAGAGTAAATCTTTTGCAAGGGATTTTGTTATAGTAAAAGAAATAAAGAGGTAAACCGGGGGGCGAAGCACGGCATAAATGCCGTCTCCGGACCCGAAAAGTCCGGAGCACCGCTTTAAAAAGCGGTGGCTTCGCCCCCCTGTACTGTCAGCACCGGCTAAAAAAAAGAGCACATTGTATAACGGTGAAATCATACAATGTGCTTTGATTTTTACATTATGAGAACTAAAACCGTAACCGCGATACCGAGAAGAAAACTGATACAATACTTTTCAACGAAAGCACCAATAAAGAGAAGAATGGCGGCAGGCGAATAAAAAATTTTCTGCAGGATATTGCCGTGCTTGTAAACTTTTTCCATCATATTGTATGCATCCTCAATAAGAGGATAAGAATTTACCATAAGTGAAAAAGCAAACCAATAAGCGATTGCATTTACAACAGTAAGAATTGTATCGTCAATTCTCAAATAGAGGGTAAACATAATCGGTGCAATACAAAGTAAAACAGCGCCAACGAAATTCATAAAAGCGGGAACGAAACACAGAGCAAAAGCACCGCGGGCTTTAGGCATAAATTCATGTTCAATATGGCCTATCATTTCGTCATTTCTGAGATAACGATTGTCTTCAACGGGAACTTTACAGATACGGCAGACAATCTGTTCCCACATACATCTTATATATGCACCGGGGAAGGTGAGGTATTTGGTTAAAATATAAAGTGTTGTCATCAGATGTCGCCTCCTTGATCTTTAAGAACTTTTTCTATTGAGATTTTACCTTTTTTGTATTTTGTAACAAGATCGCTGATTTTGTAACCGTAGTTAGCCAGAAGCGTTTCCATTTCAGAGTAAAGCTCTTTATCACCGTTATAAAGACCGCAAAGGGCATAGAGATTGCAGTTTGAAACTGTGTAATTGCCTGAAGAGAAAAGGGCTTTCATTTCTTCCAGAGCAAGAGTGCCTTCGCCCTTGAGAAGATATGCGATTGCAAGGGTGTGCTTATAGGTTGTATCAGAAGCATCGGCAACTGCTTTTGCTTCTTCGCAGATTTCAATCATTTTATCTGCATCGTGTTTTTCAGCAAAACGGTAGAGATTTGCTTTTGAAATATAAGCAGTAGTATCCTGTTTATTTATTTGTGTAAGTTTGTCAAAACCGTAATTAACGGCTTCTTCATCACCGAGTCTTGCTGCTATGGCACAGTAATTTGAAAGATATACCCATTCTTGTCCTGCACCTATTGAATCAATATATTTGAGTTGTTCAAACTGTTCATTGAGATCTCTTTCGCTGATGCTCATTATGATGTACTTATAGTATTCAATAAATACTTCGTTGTATTTTTCAGTTACCTCACTTGTTCCTTCTTCTTTAGGTTTTGCCTGTTTAAGAGCATCAAGTTCAGCCATTACCTTATCGTAGTCAAAATCTTCACCTGCAAAAGCCTTTTCCGTAACTTTTGAAACGGCTTCGTATGTTTCTGTAAGAACTGTTGCATCGGTAATGATAGAGGCATATTTTTTGTTGGTAGGTTTTTTAAGGTCATCCTCGCTGTAGTACGTCTGAATAAGTTGGGCAGCATTTGTGTGATAACCTAATTTTTCGTATCCTTCAGTAATTTCATCAATTGCCCTTTTTGAAACTCCGTTTCCGACTTTTCCGCCGTTAAAGTAAGCATAATAACTTTGCAGAGCACTCATTATATAACCTGACTGATAATTCGAGGACGCATCGCTCAGACCAATAGCATCGTTAAGATAAGGATATGATACTGTAAAGGATGCAAAGAGTAAGCCGATTGAAAGTAATGTCATAAGAACACCGCTTGCACGAAGAGGAGCCTTTTTCATTTTATTGCGACAGTCTTCACAGTAAGGATAATCTTCGTCAATTTCTTTGAATCGGATTTTTTCGCCGCAACGTTGACAAAGATCTTCTGCCGGTATTTCAATAATTTCTTCGTCTTCAACTACAAGGTCAACATTTTCAAGTTCCTGAATAAGCATTTCGCCGTCTTCAGCCTCTTCATTTCCGGTAACTGCTTTGTCGAGTTCTTGCTGAAACATATCTCTGATGTTTTCAAGTTCCTCACGCAGTTCAGCTGCTTCATTAGTATTTTCCTGATCGTTGATAACAGTTTCTTCAGTTTCATTTACAGGCACTTCTTCAGATTCTGCAGAAATACCCTCTTTTTTAAGTTCGTCCAAATTAAACGCCTCCTTAGGGTTAATGAATTTATTTTAGCACTCTTTATTTTAAAATGCAACTATAAGTTTGTTTATTATGACAGAGTAACTTTAGTTTTTGTTTAATAATACGAAAGATAATAAAATGCAGATACATTATATTGTGTAGATATTGAATAAACACCACAACAGCATAAAACAAAGTCTTAAAACATCCGTAAAATGCAAGAAAAAAGGGCAAAATCATTGACAAACAGGATTAATTTGATATATAATAACTTTCTGCAAGTTGTATCTTGCGACCAAGTGACATCGGTCATATTACTAAAAAGCGTCGGACACCATATTGCTTTTACTTCTATACTCCTTGCAATATGTCCCGTTTTATAAATTAATAAAGGAGGTTTAATGCAATGAAAAGAACTTATCAACCCAAAAAGCGCCACAGAAAAATGGAACACGGTTTCCGTAAGAGAATGGCAACAAAGAACGGCCGTAAGGTTCTCGCACGTCGTCGTGCAAAGGGCAGAAAGCAACTCACATACTGATCTGCCTGATTTTTTGTCGGTGTGACCGACAGCATGTAAACAAACACACTCGTTCATAATAGTGTTAGGGTTTGATTTTTTTGCAAAAATACCTTACTTTAAAAGAGAATACTGACTTCAACCGTGTATATTATCGGGGGAAGTCATCAGCTAAACCTGCACTGGTTGTTTATGCATTAAAAAACCGTGTGGGTATTTGTCGTGTCGGTATTACAACAAGCAAAAAAACCGGTAACGCTGTTGAACGGAATCGCTCCCGTAGAATTATAAGAGCAGCCTGTCAATCAGTTTTCAACAGTTATGAAATTACAGGAAATTTTGATTTTGTCTTCGTTTCGAGAAGTAAAACAAAATATCTCAAGAGTACTCAAGTTGAAAAAAGTATGATTGAGTGTATGAAGGCACTTGGTGCAATAAAATGAAAAAAATTATTCTTTTTATAATAAGGCTTTATCGCCGTTTTATATCACCTAATCTGCCGGCTATGTGCAGGTATTATCCTACCTGTTCCGTTTATGCCATTCAGGCAATTGAAACTCACGGTGCATTTAAAGGAACTTTACTTGCTCTGTGGAGGATTCTTCGCTGTAATCCTTTTTCAGCGGGCGGATATGACCCGGTGCCGCCAAAACACGAAAATCATAGGCTAAGATGATTTTATGCTCTTTTATTTTTAAGGGATAATTTTACGGAGGTATTTAAGAATGAATTTCTTATACGGCATTTTTGGATATCTTTTTAGAATTCTTTACAGTTTTGTTGCTAATTACGGTATTGCACTTGTAATTTTCACCGTCTTTTTCCGTGTCATACTTCTGCCTTCAAATATCAAACAGCAGAAGTCTTCGGCAAAAATGATGCGTCTTCAGCCAAAACTCAAGAGAATCAGAGAAAAGTATCAGGATTACAATCCCCAGGAAAGACAGCAGAAAATCCAGATGGAAACAAGCGAACTTTACCAGAAAGAAGGATATTCTTCAATGGGTGCAAGTTGCTTGCCCTTGCTGTTACAGTTTCCTATTCTTATCGGTCTTTACGGCATAATTCAGAAGCCTCTTACGTATGTTCTTAATCTTTCTGCAGATGTTATTACTGCATTTACCGAATCTGCAACTGCTCTCGGTCTGCAGACTTCAGGTAACAGAGGTGCTTATTATCTTGAGCCCATCGTTATTACAAACATCGAAAAGATTCTTGAGGCAAAACCTGAATTTCTTACAACATACGCCAATGAAATTGCGGCAATCCGTAACTTTGATTTCCGTATTTTCGGTATTGACCTTGGTATGATTCCCAGCAATATCTATAATGAGATGGGTATTACTAAGGAATCTATCTTCATTCTCGCAATTCCCGTTCTTTCGGGTCTTGCATCCATGCTTACCAGTGTTCTCACACAGGTAAGACAAAAGAAAACAAACCCGGAAATGCAAAATCAGCAGATGATGGGTTGTATGATGTTTATGATGCCTGTCTGGTCTGTTTTCCTTTGCTGGAGTTTCCCCGTAGGTATGGGTATGTACTGGATTCTTTCAAGCCTTATTGCTTTCTTCCAGACCCTTATCATCGGTCACTTCTATGCTCCCAGAAAGGTACTTGCAAAAGTTATGGTTGAAGAAACCATCAACCGCAGAGCATACGAAAAAATGAAACTCACTGCAAAAGAAAAAGCAGATTTTGAAGAATAATCGAATTAAACAGTTATATTATTTCATATAAAATGGTGGTGAAAACAGATAATGAAATTTGAAGCTATCGGAACAGGTGCGACTATTGAAGAAGCAAGAGCAAATGCTGTCAAGGAACTGAATGCTCCCGCAGGTGCAGATGTTCATACAGAAATTGTTGCTTATCCTCAGAAAAAGATTTTAGGTATTTTCGGTGGTTCACCTGCCAAAGCAAAAGCATTTTATGAAGTTCCCGACGAACCCGTAAAAAAAGCACAGCCCGAAAAGAAGGCGGCTCCAAAAGCAGAAAAGAAGCCTGCTCCCGTTAAGGAGGCTGCTCCTGCTAAAGCGGAAGAAAAGCCCGTGCAGGAAAAGGCAGCCGAAACAGTTAAAACATCTGTAAATGTTGATGAAAGCGAAAGCCTTAAGGCAGCAACTGCATATCTTAAAGAAATTCTTTCAGGTATGGGTGTCAGTGATGTTAATATTGAGGCTTACCGTACACAGGATAATGAAGTTGTTCTTGAACTTGACTGCGGTGATGATTACGGCATCGTAATCGGCAGAAGAGGTGAAACTCTTGATTCCATCCAGTATCTTACAAGACTTGTTGCAAATAAGTCCAAGACGGAGGGAGAATATTCAAGAATTTCTATAAACGTAGGTAACTACCGCGAAAAGAGAAACAACGCACTCCGTGAACTCGCAAAGAAAAATTCCGAAAAGGTACTCAAGTACGGCAGAAATGTAACATTCGAGCCGATGAATCCCTATGAAAGAAGAATTATTCACACAGCAGTTCAGGAAATTGAAGGTGTTTCCTCTCACTCTGTAGGCTCTGATTCAAGCAGAAGAGTTGTTATCACTCTTGCAGAAGGTGTAAAACCCACTCATCCCTCAAAGGGCGGCTATAACAGAGGCCGCGGGGGCAGAGGCGGTTATAACCGTGGCGGCAGAGGCAGAAGCAACAACAGTGTTCAGACTGAGGCTCCTTCCAGAGCACCCAGAACAGATGCCGGAGCTGAAAAGGTTTCCCTTTACGGTAAAATCAACTGATGATAATGATAAAACCATTGTAAAAGTCTTACGGCTTATACAATGGTTTTTTTGTATAGTTATAGATTTTGCTGTTTCATGGTAGAATTATTTTTAAAGATAATTCTTCAGTTCCTCAATAAGATGTTCTTCTTCCTTTACAATCTTCTTTGCCAGAGACTGGGATTTTTCATCGGCACCCTTAAACTCATTAATATAAGAGCAGAGTTGTTTGATACCCATATTGCAGCCGTCAAGCACAAGTGCGGCGATGGTTTTGTCTTCGTTGTTTTCCATCATTTTAATGTTTGTTTTCATCCATGACATAGCCTTTGCCATAAGAGGCGGATCTTTGGTTTCCGCACCGATTTCCGTGATGTATTCCCCTATTTCCACCTGAAGTTTCTGATGAGTAAGAAGACTTTTGGTAAGGAGAGCGAGTAAATCAGGATTTTTTACCTTGTCGAGCATTTCGTTAATGGAGTTTACTGCTGTCTTTGCTCCCGAATCACATTCCCTTAAAAGTTTTACCGTATCTGTCTGCATAATAATACTCCTTTCGTTACTTTTTATTTATTGTGTAACAAAAGGAGTTTAATTATTCAGTTTTAAGAGAAAAAACACAGCCACAGTAATTTTGCCTGTACAGATTATGTTTTTTTGAAAGTTCAATGGATCTCTT
The DNA here is from genome assembly GCA_045537395.1 of Acutalibacteraceae bacterium. Classification (GTDB taxonomy): domain Bacteria; phylum Bacillota; class Clostridia; order Oscillospirales; family Acutalibacteraceae; genus UBA6857. Next base: position 32,545 of record JAZSPI010000092.1, read on the forward strand.
GTATCCGTTTTTCTTTTTGAAATCCGAGGGTAAATGTTTTATACCAAGTTCTTTTTCAATCTCCTGACCGATATCATTTATCTTCTCTGCATTTTTGAGAGGGCTTATGGAAAGGGTGGTGGTGAAATAGTCGAAGTGCATTTCCCTACCCCTGAGAGCAGTTTCATAAAGGCGCTGTCTGTAGCAGATGAAGCATCTCTCCCCTGCTTCTCTTTCCTTTTCGTAGCCCCTGACGGCAGAATAAAATTCCGCGGGTTTAAAATCTCCTTCGATAAAATCAACGGGATGTTTAAAGGTCATTTCACTGATAAGCCGTTTAACCTCGTTTACTCTCTGTGTATATTCTTCTTCGGGATAAATGTTGGGGTTATAATAAAAGACTGTAATTTTAAAATACTGTGAAAGATATTCCAGACAGTAACTGCTGCAGGGCGCACAGCACACATGAAGCATAAGAGTTGGTACAAGACCTTTTTTCTCATTTTCTTCGATAATTTTTTCAAGTTCTTTCTGATAATTAACCATAACTACACCTCTTAATTAACAATAGCATTTTTTGTAATTAAATTCAAGGCATAAAAAATAATAATCTTACAAAACTAAAATTGTAAATATTTTTAGGAAGAGGTAATTATTATGATAAAAGGTGTTAACCGACAGGTTGTGGAAGTAAGTGAGACTGACTGCGATTATTTTGAGAGGATTCTCTTTTTTGTAAAACCCGAATATGCCGGTATAAGTGAAGGCAAAATAAGAGAGAGAGCCGGAATTATTGCAGGGAGAACAGATAAAGCACCGCCCACGAAAATTAAGGGTGAAAGAACAACGGCAGTATTAAAGATAGTACTTTCTGTTCTTGGCGGATTGGTGGCAGGACTGATAATTTCAAGGATAATATAAGGAAAACCTCTCCGAAAAAAAGAGAGGTTTTTGCTTTTAGTTTGTTTTACTGTGAATTGCGCAGTTTTCGCAGTCTCCCGATGTGCAGTTTCCGCCATCGGGACAGCCGATACATTTTTTCCCTTTTTTCTTTTCTTTGTAAACATAAACTCCTGCAAGGGCTACGATAAGCACAACCAGAGCAACAATTATAATATTATCCATAGTTACTTCCTTTTACTTTATTTTACTGTCTGTTTTTTCTTTAACTTAAGTGCCTGTTCTGCTTTTACTCTTTTTACGGAAGTAATGCAGAGGAAAGCTATTACAGCGGCAAAAATCAACACTGCAACAAAACCGGGGAGAAAGGCTTTGCCAAAAGAACCCGTGGTGATAAGAGTACCTGTCTGATATACAACAAAACTTACGGTAAATCCGGTGCCGAACTGGAAGGCAAGGGCACCGAAAAGCCATTTGGCACTTTTCATTTCGCTGTTCATGGCACCTATAGCCGCAAAGCAGGGAGGAGTGAAAAGATTGAACATAAGATATGCCAAAGCGGCAACTCTGGTAATAGCCATGACACCTGCAACCTCTCCGCCTGCACCGTTTATAATGCCGAAATCTTCTGCATTGATAAGATTCTCAAGTCCTACGAAGCAGACCGCGAGAGTACCGACCACATTTTCTTTTGCAATAAAGCCTGTAATTGCGGCGGCGGCAAGTTGCCATGAAAGGACACCTGCTACGGGAAGAAGAACATATGCAAAGGGACCCGCAATAAATGCAAGAATTGAGGTATCGGCAGTTTCAGCCGGCTGTAAACTCAGAGTAAAGGACTGCATTATCTGAACGGCTGTATTACATAAAAGGATAATGGTAGCGGCCTTTACAACATAAGCCTTACCGCGACTGCACATAGATTTGAAGGCTCTCATAAATGAGGGAACTTTATATTCGGGAAGTTCGATAATGAAATATGATTTCTTTGCAGAGTTGCCCGTAATCATATTGACAAGAAGAGCGGCAAAGAAAATAATCACTATTCCCAAAAAATACATCATAGGACCTACCCATGTGGCGTCCTCAAAGAAAGCACCTGCAAAAAGAGAAATAACGGGAAGTTTTGCACCGCAGGGCATAAAGGGAGCGAGTATAGCTGTGGCTCTTCTCTCACGCTCGTTACGGATGGTACGGCAGGTCATAACACCGGGAACGGCACAGCCTGTACCAACGATAAAAGGAATTACCGACTTACCCGAAAGACCTACCTTTTTGAAAATAGGGTCAAGAATAACCGAAACTCTTGCCATATAACCGCAGTCCTCAAGTAAAGCGATAAGGAAATACATAACCATCACAAGAGGAAGGAAACCGACAACGGCAATAACGCCACCGATAACACCGTCAATAAGCAGAGCGTAAAGCAAGGGGTTTGCATCGGTGAGAAGAGAGCCGATAAACTCCTGTCCCTTCTCCATTGATGCAGTCAGCCAGTCTGCAAGCCATACCCCGGGGCCTGCCTGTGCAATCCAGAAAACGGCAAACATTATAACTGCAAAGATGGGAATACCGAGCCATCTGTTAGTAAGTACGGCATCGATTTTATCCTGTGAATTTTTCACATTGGTGAAAACCTTTCTCTTTTCGATGGCAGAGACGATTTCGTTAACGAATGCATAACGCCTTTTGTCTGCGGCGAAAACTGCACTTTTATCCGTAAGGTCTATACTTCCCTGTATGTAGGGGGCTGTCTGATTTTTGCCAACCTGTCCGAGGGCGGCCTTCATAAGAAGAGAAAGACCTTCGGAGGAGGTAGAAACAGTTTCCACTACGGGACAGCCTAAAAATTCAGAAAGAGCTTTAATATTTATCCTGGTATCTTTTTTCTTATTGATGTCCGTTTTATTGAGAGCCACCACCGTAGGAATACCCAACTCGAGAAGTTGAGTAGTGAAAAAGAGGCTTCGGCTTAAGTTTGTGGCATCGACGATGTTTATTATAGCATCGGGGTTTTCATTTTTTACATAGTCGCTTGTGATGCTCTCTTCTCCCGTAAAGGGTGACATGGAGTAAGCACCGGGAAGATCAACGGCGATAATGCTGTCTTTGGTGTCACAGTAGATCTTTTTAATGGCGTGTTCTTTCTTTTCTACGGTAACACCTGCCCAGTTACCAACTTTTTCGTTCCTGCCTGTGAGAGCATTGAACATAGTGGTTTTACCGCTGTTTGGATTGCCTGTAAGTGCAATTCTCATAAATAAATTCCTCCTGATAGGGATGCTTTGCTTTAAAGGAGTTATATAAGACTAACCCGATTTTTCAAGTATAAGGCAGAATTAATCTGCCGCAAATTTTATATAGCAATAGCCTGTGCAAGGCCTTTGTCAATGCTGTATCTGCCATCCTTTATGGAAACGATACTGCAACCTTTAAGGTGAGATATTACGGTGATAGGCTCACCACTGTAGCAGCCTAAAGAAAAGAGAAAAGCGTCAAGTTCTTCATCGTCCGTTTCGATTTCACGGATGATATATTCTTTTCCTTCCGTAGCCTGTGATAAATTCATAACTTATACCTCGCTGTGTATGATTAGGTTAAACTAACTGCATGAGCAAAAAAGATAATTAGTCATAACTAACTACATAAATAATAACATTATAAAGGGCTTTTGTCAAGGGGTTAGTGGGGATTTTTACCAAAAAATTCGGACACATTTTATCCTATATTAATTTGAGGTGAAGTTGATTAATAATAAATATTCAACCCGTTATAAGAGTAAAAAGGTCCGACTGATTACAACGGGTTTGTTATAATTAATTTATGGTGCGGCAACTTTTGTTGGCTGAATTTTTTGAGGCTTTATTTTGTTAAACCGAAAGGTATCGGGCAATCGCCGAGAAGACGATTGCCCGATACCTTTCGGTTTAATAAAAAAGTAGAACGTTGAGTTTGCAGTAATACACGGTCAGATAATATCTGCCCCTACCGATGACAAATTAAGCAATATATCAACCATATAAAACTTATCAATGGACAAAAAACCGTTGTATCAGCATTTCTGCTTTTACAACGGTGATTATTATAAGGCTGTTTATTATTCGAATGTCTTACTGACTTTTTTCATCAACTCTGAAATATCAATTTTTTGCGGACACATCTTTTCGCATTTCTTGCATTTAATACAGGTTTCAGGTTTGCTGTCCTTTGTAACAGACACGTACTCTTCATTGGTAACTTCTTCACCGTTAATTTTTTTATTATAAAGAGCAAGAAGTTCCGGAATGGCTATCTTTTCGGGACATTCCTCAGCACAGTAGCGGCAGGCTGTGCAAGGTACGGTGTCCTTATTTGCGATGATGATGCCTGCTTTAAGGCAAAGAGACTTTTCTTCCTCAGTAAGGGGGATAAAGTCCTTCATATAACTCATGTTGTCCTTAAGTTGTGCCATATCGGACATACCGCTTAAAACCATAAACACGCCGTCGAGACTTGCCGTAAAGCGTATAGCCCAGGAAGCCACAGACGAACTGCTGTCTTTTTCGGCAAACATATTCTTTACCACGCCGGGCACATTGGCGAGAGCACCGCCGCGGACAGGCTCCATAACTATAACGGGAGTACCGTGCTTTCTTGCCGTCTCATAACAAAGACGGGATTGAACTTTTTCATTTTCCCAGTCAAGATAATTTATCTGAAGCTGAACGAATTCCATTTCGGGATGCTTTGTGAGTATTTCATCAAGAATATCTGCTGTATCATGGAAAGAGAAACCTAATATTCTTATTTCGCCCTTTTTCTTCTTTTCGCCGAGATAAGCAAACACTCCGTACTCTTCGGCAGTCTTGAAGTTCTTTGCGTCAAGGCAGTGAAGCAGGTAATAATCAAAATATTCCACACCGCATTTTTCCTTCTGGTCGAGGAAAATTCTGTCCACATCCTCTTCTTTTTTCAGCATTCCTACAGGCATTTTATCAGCAAGAAAGAAACTTTCTCTCGGTTGTCTCTTTACAAGTGCCTCTCTTACAAAGCATTCGCTTTTACCTTTATGATACATATATGCCGTATCAAAATAATTGAAGCCTTCACCGAGGTATGCATCAACCATTTCCTTTACCTGCTCAATATCTACTGCAGAATCGTCCTTTTTATCTGCAAGAGGTAATCTCATACAACCAAAACCTAATTTTTTCATTTCTTTATCTCCTTTGTCTGTTTTTTCAAAATAGGAACACTTACACTGACACCCTCAGTCTTTTTGTAATTTACGGTGTTCTGAATTACAGAGTAAGCCTTCTCACAGTCGATCATATTTTCAGTTGCCTTTTCCACGGGACACGTGCCGTCTCCCTGTCTGTTTATTATAAAGGGAACAAGGGTATTATAAAAACAGGGGATAGAGTAAAAATCAAAAATCTCTTTTGCTTTTTCACTCATAACGATTCCGTAAACTTCTTTGATTCTCATTTTAGCATAAAGAAGTGCCGCACCCCTGCCTACAACCTTGTCTGCGGCGGAAAAGTTACTTAAATTATATTCATTTTTATCAATAAGGTCAAGTAAGGAATAAACTCCTCTCACCGATGAAGAATAAAGAGTTTTTCCGTCTGTCATAACGAGTTTGCTGTCGTTTGTTTTCAGAATATGGAGTGCGTTTGTCAGATTATCCGTCATAACTTTTCCTCTTTTTCAAAAACTCCCCCACTGCTTTTAAGTGAGGGAGACCTGTTTATTTTATGAGTTCAAAGGTTTTTGTATAACCTGCGAGAGCCTTGCCGGCTTTAAAATCTCTGGCTGTGAAAATAATTTCATCATCATAAACTTCTGCATAGGTGCCGAGTCCCATCTGTCTGAATTCACCAACCTCATTAGGTCTGCCGTAAGCAGGAAGATTAAGGGAATATACACCGTTTTCTTCATTGAGTACCTCAAGGCTCTTTTCACTTACACCGTCATGAAGGTGTCCGCTGAGAAAGAAAACATTGGTATGTTTTTCGAGTATTTCTCTCACCTGTTCCGACTGGTCACCGATATGACCGGTACCAAAGGCTGTGGCAGGAGTGCCGTGAGTATATGTAAGAGGCTGATGGCAAACCACAAATGCAGGTTTTCCGTCCTGTGTGCCCCTTGCAAGTTCACTGTCAAGGAAGGAAAGCTGCTCATCTGAAATATATGCATCATCGAAAAGCATCTTTTCAGAGCCCAATACAATAAAAGTATATCCGTTCACATCATAAGAATAATAGGGCTTTTCAGTTGCTACGCCGATATATTCCTCAACTTTGCCCATAATCATTTTAAGATTATATTTATAATTAGGGCGAAGGTCATGGTTACCCGTAGCGAGAATAATATTTTCAAATCCCGACTTTTCCATACATCCCCAATAAATATCGTAAGAATCTTTATCTCCGTTTTCCGTAATATCGCCGGCAATAACAAGAGCATCAAAATTAACTCCGGAGTTTGAAATATCCTCAAAACCGTTTTCAAGATAAACCTGATGGTAACCCAAGGGCATAATCTGAGGGTCGGCATAAACCACAAAAGACATATTTACACTGTCAGCATCACTGAATGTAATCGGTTCCGCTGTAGAAGGTGCGGGGGTGAAAAGTGAATATACTATAAAAAGTAAACTGTTGATTATCTTAAAGATCTGTAATGAAATTCCCATATTTTCTCCTTTTATCTGAGATCAAAGGTTTTGGTGTAACCGTCAAGTGATTTGCCTGCACAGAAATCTCTGGCGGTGAAAACTACTTCATCGTCATAAACCTCAAAATATGTACCGAGTCCCGGCTGAAGGAATTTACCGTAGTCATTTTCCTTACCGTATGCGGGAAGATTAATGGAATAAACTCCGTTTTCTTCATTTAATACTTCCAGACTCTTTTCATAAACGCCGTCGTGAAGATGACCGTTGAGGTAAAATACATTCTTATACTTAACGAGTATATCTCTTACCGCCTGTGACTGCTTACCGATACCGCCGTTTTTCCATACCTCGGGAAGACCGTGAGTATCCTCTAAAGGCTCATGGCACATCACAAATGCGGGTTTGCCGTCTTTGGTGGCTCTTGCAAGTTCACTGTCAATAAAGGCCAGTTGTTCATCAGAAATAAATTCCTTTTCAAAAAGTCTTGCATCAGAGTTCATAACGATAAAGGTATAACCGTTTATGTCATAGGAGTAATAAGGCTTTTCTATTTCTCTCTCCAGATATTCACTTGTCTTATCCGTTATCTGCTCTGTTCTCAGATCGTAAAGGACACGGATATCATGATTTCCCGTCGCAAGAAGAATGTTTTCTGTTTCGAACCCGTCAAGAGATTTCCACAAAAGGTTGTAGGAAATATCGTCACCGAGTTCGGAAAGGTCGCCTGCTATCAGCAGAGCATCAAAATCGATGCCTGAATTTTCAATGTCATCAAGTCCGCATTCAAAACGGTAAGGACTGATGGCTGTGGGTCTGATATGTGTATCAGCGAATGCAACCACGGCAAGATTTACATTTTCTGCGTCCTTAAGAGTAATAGGGTCATCCGTAGCAGGACCCGTAATAATTCCGAATGCCATAAGTACGGAAAGTACAACCTCCATAAGTGTGTTGAGACCGGTTAAAATCTGATTGAAAATAACAGGTATTTCTTTTATAATTGTTACAGCTTGTTCCATTTTACTTTCCTCCATAATTAAGATACGTTCACATAATACGATAATAGAGTAAAAAGAAAATATTGTCAATGCGTTTTCAGAATTAAAATGGTATTCTAAAAAAAATTTACATTTATTATACGTAAAACCGGTCAAAAATATGGTAAAAAAATATATTTTGTGTTATAATATTTTATTACTATGATAATACAACCGAAAGGATTCACATATGAAAAAACTTCGTGCCATTCCAAAACTTTCAAAAGGCCATCAAATTACCTGGTGGGTATGCAGAGGACTGCTTTTTGTGTGGGGCGTGTGGGGTATGCTTAACGGCTACATCTCCGAATTTATACAGGCAACCTTCGCTATAATCTTTACCCATCTGTGGGACATGTTCCAACTTTTCGGAGGAAAATCTTTCATCACTAAATACCCTGCCTATCTGCAGACAATGCTCAATGTCTTCACCTGTTTCGGCTGTGTGGTGGGCACCACACTCAATACGAGAACATCTTTCACAGGTATAGATATTCCCGAACATATCTTTGCAGGCTATCTTGCCTGTACAGGTGCCTTTGCCCTCATCGAAATTATGCAGGGGGAAAGAACTCCCGCCAAAATCTCCGTCAAGGCTATCTTCGCTTTGGGCGGTGCGCTCTTTGTTATAGTCGGTTGGGAATTTTATGAATTTACAATGGACAGGCTCTACGGCTTTGTTATGCAGCACGGTCACTATGACGGTGCTTACGGACTCACAGACACAATGATAGACCTTATGCTCGGCTCAGGCGGTGCTCTTGCGGCAATGTTTATTGAATCCTTCCGCCGTGTAGGTATAATCGGAGGTAAAGGACGTCACGAAAGACGTGCAAAATATCTTGCCGAAAGAGCAGAAGTTAAAAGACTCAAAGAATTGGGGTTGCAGTAATGAAACTTATTGAAATTTTAAACGGACTTGACTTTACTTCTCCTGCCTTTTCTGACAGGGAAATTAAGGACATAGCCTACGATTCCCGCAAAGCAGGTGATGATATTATCTTCGTCTGTCTCACGGGCGCCTTTGCCGACGGTCATAAGTATGCCCAAAGCGCCTACGAAAAGGGAAGCAGAGTTTTCGTCTGTGAAAAGGAAGTTTCTCTTCCCGACGATGCCCTCATAATAAAAACAGAAAACACCCGTGCCGCCCTTGCAAAAATGAGCTGTAACTTTTTCCGCAATCCTTCAAGGGAACTCGATGTTATCGGTATCACGGGAACAAAAGGCAAAACTACCGTAGCCCACCTGATAAAGTTCGTCCTCGACAGGGCAGGAATTATGACGGGAATTATCGGTACTGTCGGTGCAAGTTACGGTGATACGATCCTTCCCACGGTTAATACTACCCCTGAAAGTTACGAACTTCAGAAAATGCTGCGTATGATGGCTGACGGCGGATGCAAGGCTGCAGCTATCGAGGTTTCTTCTTTAGGCCTCAAGGCTCACCGTACCGACGGAACGGAATTTGCCTTCGGCGTTTTCACCAATCTTTACCCCGACCATATCGGCACCAACGAACACGAAAGTTTCGAAGAATATGCCTACTGGAAAACTCAACTTTTCCCTTTATGCAAAACGACTGTTGTTAACATAGACGACCCCTTCAGCGAAAAAATAAAAGAAAAAGCCTCAGGTGAAATAATTACCTACGGATATGATGAAAAGGCAGACTATATCTTAGGAAAATGCGAAAAACTTAAAAAAGGTAATATCCTTTCAATGACTTTTGATGTACTCGCCAAAGGTGAAGAAAAGCATTTTACCGTCGGCCTTCCCGCTGAAATCAACTGCCATAATTCTCTTGTTGCCCTTGCAATTGCAGAAAACTACGGAGTTTCTGATAAAGTTATAGCCGAAGGCCTCGCCTCGGTATTCGTTAAAGGCAGATGTGAAATCGTCCGTGAATGTGAGGATATAACCGTAATTATCGACTACGCTCACAACGGTGTCAGTCTTAAAAGTATCATCGATACAGCAAACGATTACGAACATAATCGCATAATCACTCTTTTCGGCTCTGTAGGCGGCAGAACCGAATGCCGCAGAGAAGAACTCGGCTGTGTTTCGGGTGCACTCAGTGATTTTACAATCATTACAAGTGATGACCCGGATTTCGAGAACCCACTTAAAATCTGCGAAGAGATTGCCTCTTACTGCAAAAAAGCAGGCGGAGAATATATCATAATTCCCGACAGGGCAGAAGCTGTTAACTATGCCATAAAAAATGCCCGTGCAGGTGATATAGTCATTCTTGCCGGCAAGGGACATGAAGAATATATGAAAATCGAAGGTAAAAAAATTCCCTTCAATGAAAAAGCAGAAGTTTTAAAGGCTTTGAAAGAAAGAAAAGAGGCTTGAAAATGTATACATTCAGAATAGAAACAGACCTGAAAAAATATGACGAATTCATCTGTAATAACGGCGGACAGTATATCCAGTGCTCAAACTGGCAGAACGTCAAGACCACATGGAAATGCAGATATTACTGCGGCTATGAGGGCGAAAAAATTGTCCTCGGTGTCCTCGTTATGGAAAGAGCCTTACCCGTGGCAGGTAAGATATGGTATGCCTCCGGCGGTGCCGTATGTGACTACGGGAATACAGAACTTTTAAAGGAATTTACAGACTTTATAAAAGAAGAAATAAAGAAAAACGGCATCACCTGTTTCATTATGGATCCTCCCGTTTCTCTTCGTATAAACGGCGAAGATCAGGAAAATGGTCACAAAATGCACAAAGTTCTTCTTGATATGGGCTATGAACTTAATCCGTCCATCGAAAACTATACCTACAAACAGCCTGTTCAACTTTTCGTTCCCCTTAAAACAGCAGAAGGTGACAGCCTTTCAGCAGAAAAAATCCTCAAAAAATGTGATAAGGGTGTGCGATACAGTATAAGAATCGGTGAACAGAGAGGTCTTGTAGCAAAGACCTTCACCTATGAAGATGTGGAAAAAGACCCGTCAATTATGGATGACTTTATGGACGTTATGCACGACACCAGCGAAAGAGACAACTTTGTTGAAAGAAACGGTGATTACTGCACCAAACTTTTAAGAGAGTTCAAGGATAACAGCGACCTTAAACTTGTTTACTATGATAAGAATCTTGACAGAAAATTACAGGCAGAGCGCCTATGTAAAAAAGAACAGGCTCTCAAAGACCTTGAAACTGCCCACGAAAAGAAGGCTCGACAACTTAACGAAATCATCACAAGCGTTGATAAGCAGACGGAGCATTTCGAAAAGAGAATGGCCGAGGCAGAAGATTTTACAAAGGAAAACAGAATCTGTGTGGCAGGCGGTCTTTCAATTTATTATGCCGGAATGGGAAGTTGTCTTTTCGGCGGAACAAGAAACGTTATAAGAAACAATACCCGTTCAAGCCATTACCTGAATTATCTCAGGCTTTGCGAAAGCATCAACCGTGGCTGCGATGTTCATGACCTTGGCTATGTTATAGTCAAAACTCCCGGATTGCAGGAAGACGGCACATTGGGCACTCTTGAGCCACAGGATAATTTCAAAGGTATTTACGATTTCAAAAAGAGTTTCTCTGCCGACTATCATGAGTTTATCGGTGAATATGTTCTTATCGGAAATAAGATGAAATATTATTCTTATGCAAAACTTATGCCAACGGCTAAAAAGGCAAAAATCAAAGCCGTAAAACTCTTAAGGAGATAAATGATGCTAATATCAGGAATACAGAAATTAACACTCCTCGACTTTCCCGGCAAGACCGCCTGTACCATTTTCTGCTACGGCTGTAATTTTGTCTGTCCCTTCTGCCATAATGCCCTTTTAGTTACAGAGAAAGCAGAAAACCTCATAGATGAAGAAGAGATTTTCTCTTTTCTCAGAAAAAGACAGGGTATTCTTGACGGCGTGTGTGTGACAGGGGGCGAGCCTACCTTACAGAAGGATCTTAAGGCTTTTCTTAAAAAGGTAAAAGATATGGGATTTGCCGTAAAACTTGACACCAACGGCTACAAGCCCGACATTTTAAGAGAAATTATTGATGAAGACCTTTGCGATTATGTTGCCATGGACATCAAAAACACACCGGAAAAATATGCTCTCACTGTAGGAAAGGATATTGACACAGATAAAATCCTTCAGAGCATTTCAATATTAAAAGAGGGTAAAATTCCCTGCGAATTCCGCACCACCGTGGTTAAGGAATTTCACACGGAAAAGGATATAGCGGAAATCGCACATCTTTTAAAGGGTAATGTTCGGTTTTTCCTTCAGCAATTCAAGGACAGCGGAAACCTTATTGAAGATGGGCTTTCCGCCTACTCAAAGGAAGAAATGAGAAGTCTCACAGAAAAGGCAAGACAGATTTTACCCTGTACTGATTTAAGGGAAAGTTGATTAACACTAAACATTCAACCCGTTGTAAAAGTCGGACGTTTCGACTGATTACAACGGGTTTGTTATAATTAATTGTATGGTGCGGCAACTTTTGTCGAACTGAACTTTTTGAGACTTTATATTGTTAAACAATAAGGTGTCGGGCAATCGCCGTGGAGACGATTGCCCTGTGCCTTTTGGTTTAATAAAAAAAGTTCCGTTAAATCCCGAAGATGCTGAACATTTCTTCGGTAATTATATCCGTATAATCGTTAAGAGCCTGAAAGTCCATAACTTCAATATATTCCTTTTCAAGTTTATCATGAGTTGTCTTTGCTTTTTTTAAAGAATCTATGCTTTCACTTATAAGGTGAGAGCATAATTTTTTGCCTCGTCTGAGCCTGCCCGCATAATTTTCGATTTCAGGATTCATAAATCTTTTACAGTGAATAAGCCTGTCACATTCAAGGGAAATATTATGTTCTTTTTTTACCGTAATCAACGCAAGGCTGACTTCCGGAATAATAATATGCTCACAGTCACCTTTTGGATTCATGGGACATTGACAGAAAATAACATCATATCCGTTTTTCACTGCAAGATCTCCGATTCTCTGACAAAGAAGAGGGGAAACAGCGGAATAATTATCCTTAATTCCTATTACTCTTACCGCAGCGGCAGAAACGGTTTCATTCAGAAATACAACCCCTTCCGGAGTTATACCGCTTAAAAATCTTCGTATTCTCTTTCCGCTGCTGCTTTTCCTTTTGGAGGGCATTTCCCTTGAAACAAAACGCACGGCAAAACTGTTTATCTTGTCTTCTTTGATAAAAGAAGAGGCAAGTCGTATATTCTCATTGTTTATGGCTCCCGCGGCACTGAGATACCGTGCAGAGCGAAAATGGTGCATTGAATTTTCAAGAGTAAGAGCACGGATTATGTCGCTTTTCTGCGCTAATTTTTTCTTGTCCCAGAAGTCGCCCGTATTAATAATATTTTCAACCGCGCCGGGAAACTTCGGTTCAATAACATGGGGGGAAGTTCCGTCAATTACGGAAACGCCTATATCTTTTACAATAATCCCGTCAAGACTGTCAGGATCCGAAGAGCAATAAATCAGTTCCGTTTCATAACCTTTTTCCTGTGCCTTACGTGCTACTTTTTTCATAAGTGTTGATTTTCCCGTCCCCGGTCCTCCTTTAATGATATACGGATGGTGATTCTGATAGGGATTATAAATTTCCTCAAAAAATGAACAGAAACCGATAGGGGAATTGGCTCCCATAAACGAACTCATTACAAGGGACATAGAAATCCTCCTTTAAATTTTTCATTATTATTTTATTCCCATAAACAAAAAATGTCCCTTCATTTTAATCTTTATCTTGATTTTTAGTCCCGTTTTGGTGTATTATGTTATGTGAAGGAATATATGATAGGAGATGTTTTTATGATATTTGAAAGCATAGCAAAACTTATAAACTACGGTCTTGATTGCGGTCTTATCGAACAGGAAGACAAAATCTATGCAACAAACCGTATTCTTGAAATACTCGGCCTCGATGAATATGAAGAGCCTGCAGAATGTGAATGGGATAATCTTGAAGATATTCTCAAAGATATTCTTGACTTTGCCTGTGAAAAGGGACTTATTGAAGACACCCTTACAAACAGAGACCTTTTCGACACCAAGGTTATGAGTGCTCTTGTGCCCAGACCGAGCGAAGTTATCTCGCACTTTGATGCTCTCTATGCCGTATCTCCCGAAATGGCTACAGACTACTACTATAAACTCAGCAAAGACACAGACTACATAAGAAGATACAGAGTATGCAAGGATCTTAAATGGAAAACCGAAAGTGAGTACGGCGAAATCGATATTACCGTTAACCTTTCAAAACCTGAAAAAGATCCTAAAGATATTGCTGCTGCAAGAAATGCAAAGCAAAGTTCTTATCCGAAATGTCTTCTCTGTGTGGAAAACGAAGGCTATGCCGGCAGACTTAACCATCCTGCAAGACAGAATCACAGAATCATCCCCGTTGAAATCGACGGTAAACAGTGGGGCTTCCAGTATTCTCCCTATGTTTATTACAACGAGCACTGTATCGTTTTCAACAGCGAACACACACCTATGAAAATCGACGAAGGCGCTTTCAGAAAACTTTTCGATTTCGTTAAACTCTTCCCTCACTACTTCGTAGGCTCAAATGCTGACCTTCCCATCGTAGGCGGCTCAATTCTTTCCCACGAACATTTCCAGGGCGGTAATTATGAATTTGCTATGGCAAAGGCTGAAACTGAAAAGACTTTCACCTTCACCGGCTACGAAGATTTAACCGTAGGAATTGTAAAATGGCCTATGTCCGTTATCAGAGTAAGCGGTGAAGACACAGAAAAAATCGTCGCTCTCTCCTCAAAAATTCTCGACGCCTGGAGAGGCTACACAGACGAAGAAGCCTTTATCTTTGCCGAAACCGACGGCACACCTCATAACACCATCACTCCCATTGCACGAAAAAGAGGGGATAAATTCGAACTTGATCTTGTACTTCGTAACAACATCACAACAGACGAGCATCCTGACGGTGTTTATCATCCTCACAAGGAATTACACAATATCAAAAAAGAAAATATCGGTCTTATCGAGGTTATGGGACTTGCTGTTCTTCCTTCAAGACTTAAGAATGAACTTGCAAAGGTAGAGAAATTTATTCTCGAAGGCAAAGATCTTTCTGCCGATGAAAGCATCAGCAAGCACACTGATTGGGTAAACTCCTTTAAAGATAATTATGAATTTACCGAAGAAAATATTGATGCTATCGTGAAAAAAGAAGTCGGAAAAGTTTTCGTTAAATGTCTCGAACACGCAGGCGTTTACGAAAGAAACGAAAAGGGAAAAGCAGCCTTTGAGCGCTTTATTGCTTTCGTGGCAAACAATTGAACTTTGTCTCCGTTTATTTTAACGTAAGACTGTTAATAATTAAAATGAAATAAACTAAGGAGTAAGAAACTATGCGTGAAATTCTTAATCTCAACAATGCATGGGCATTTACCAAGGAGGAAACCACAGAAGAAGTAAACCTTCCTCATTCCTGGAATGCTGTCGACGGGCAGGACGGCGGTGCAGACTATTACAGAGGTACCTGCCGCTATGCAAAAACTCTCAAAAAAAGCGAACTTCCCGAAACTGACTGCTACTATCTTGAAATCAGAGGCGCTAACTCCTCAGCAACTGTTTATGCAAACGGCAAAAAACTTGCCGAACATCACGGCGGTTACTCTACATGGAGAGTAAATATTACGGAAGAAATAAAGGATGAAACCCTAATCGAAATCGATGTTGATAACTCTCCCAATGACAGAGTTTATCCTCAGATGGCTGACTTTACTTTTTACGGTGGTATTTACCGTGACGTAAACCTTATCTGTGTTCCCGAATCTCACTTTGACCTTGACTATTTCGGCACACCCGGTATCAAGGTAACTCCTGAAATCAAAGGTACAGAGGCAGAGATTGAGGTTGAAGTTTATCTCACTGATAAAAAGGATTCACAGAAAATTCGATACACTATTTACGATGCAGAGGGTACTGAAATTGCATCGAAAACTACCGATGACGATGATGAAGATTTTGAAATCAAAAACGTTCATCTCTGGAACGGCAGAAAAGATCCCTATCTTTATTCTGCAAAAGCCGAACTTTTGGAAGGCGATGAGGTAATTGATACCGTTTCCACCCGTTTCGGTTGCCGTACTTTTAAAATCGATCCCGAAAAAGGTTTCTTCCTTAACGGAAAGGAATATCCCCTTCACGGTGTTTCCCGTCATCAGGACAGACTCGGTATCGGTAATGCCCTTTTACCCGAACATCATAAGGAGGATATGGACCTTATCTGTGAAGTAGGCGCAAACACAATCCGTCTTGCCCACTATCAGCACGACCAGTATTTCTATGACCTCTGTGATGAAAGAGGTATGGTTGTATGGGCAGAAATCCCCTACATCTCACAGCATATGGCTACGGGCAGAGAAAACACTGTTTCACAGATGAAAGAACTCATCACTCAGAATTACAATCACGCTTCTATCGTGGTATGGGGACTTTCAAACGAAATCACAATGCACGGTGCTGCTGACCCCGACCTTATCGAAAACCATAAAATCCTCAATGACCTTGCACACAAAATGGACAAGACAAGACTTACAACCATTGCCTGTCTTTCAATGTGCGACCCCGACAGCGAATATGTAAAAATCCCCGACGTTATTTCCTATAACCATTACTTCGGCTGGTACGGCGGTGAAACTTCTATGAACGGTCCCTGGTTTGACAAGTTCCACAAGAATCACCCGAACATTCCCATCGGTTGCAGTGAATACGGCTGTGAGGCTCTTAACTGGCACACATCTAACCCCACACAGGGTGACTATACGGAAGAATATCAGGCATATTATCATGAAGAACTTATAAAGCAACTTTTCTCAAGAAAGTACATCTGGTCAACTCATGTTTGGAATATGTTTGACTTCGGCGCTGATGCAAGACAGGAGGGCGGCGAAAACGGACAGAACCACAAAGGTCTTGTAACAATGGACAGAAAGTACAAGAAAGATTCCTTCTATGCTTACAAGGCATGGCTTTCCGATGAGCCCTTCGTTCACCTTTGCGGTAAGAGATATATCGACAGAGTTGAGGCCGTTACCAAGGTTACAGTATACTCAAATCTTCCTGAGGTAGAACTTTTTGCTAACGGTGTCAGTCTCGGCAAAAAGGCAGCCGATGACCACTTCTTCCGCTTCGACGTTCCCAACACAGGCGAAACAGTTCTTACTGCCGTTGCAGGTGAATATAAGGATGAAGGCACAATCAGAAAAGTAGAAGAAATCAATCAGGACTATGTATTCAAGGAGAAAGGCGCAATCCTTAACTGGTTTGACATTACTGCACCCGAAGGATACTACACCATCAATGACAAGTTCTCCGAAATCTGTAAAACCTTCAAGGGTAAATTAGTCACTGTTTCCTTTGTTCTCCTGCTTCTCAAAAAATTCAAGGCTACAAAGAAAGATGACGGCAAGGGCAAAAAAGGCGGTGGCGGACTTCCCGGCGGAATGAAGCCCTCAAAGGAACTTCTTCAGATGGCAGGTGCATTCTCAATTTTAAGAATCGCAAACCTTATCGGTGCTATGGAAGTTAAGTTCACCAAGGAAGAACTCCTTGAACTTAATGCAAAACTTAACAAGATTAAAAAGGTATAAGTAATATTAACCCTTATAACAGATGTTGAAAGGTCTGTTATAAGGGTTTTGTTCTGTTTCAGGATAAGTATCATCTTCTTTTCCTGTTAAACGGTAATCAGAGGCAATCGTTTCTGAGACGATTGCCCCCTGCCTTTCGGTTTAATCGAAAAAGCACAACAAATAACCGTTGTAAAAGCAAACTGCTGATACAACGGTTTTTTGTAATCTGTTTTTTACTTTTTTGCTTCTGCCACAGCCTTTGCTAACTGGTCGGGACAGGATGTACCCTTAAATCCGCAACGGATACCTGAAAGTCTTCCGATAAGTTCATCGGCATCCATACCCTCGGCTAAGGCAGCAAGTCCCTGTGTGTTACCTGAACAGCCTCCTGCAAAGCGTACATTTTTTACTGTGTTTCCTTCGATTTCAAAGGTTATTTTTCTGGAGCAGACTCCTTTTGGTATAAAAGTATAATCCATTTTTTGCCTCCTGAGTTTTGTTAAATAAATAATATTAGATAAAAGATGTTTTGTCAAGTGAGAATATAAATAAGAGCGAGAATTAGAAGAGAGTCCCCCTTTTCTTTCAGTATAATCAGTATGAGCATAAGTATGAGCGCCGTATCTCCGTCAATATTGATAAAGGGCGGTTGGCTCGGTTTATTCTGTGGGAAGAAGAATTTATCCATTTGTATTTCCCCTCATTTCATCTATCAGAGGTATAAAAGATAAAAGAGATATTATTTTCAGTGCTTCATCTATTTTGCTCTGTTTTTTTTCATTTAACATCGGCTTCAGAGACAGGAGAAGATTATATCTCGGGTCATCGGGACGGCTGTTCAGTTTTTCCATTATGCTCATTATTCTTCCGAGAGTTTCAAAATCAATATTAAAGGAAGAAAAAGGATTATTGCTCTGAGGTGGCGGAGAAGATTTTTCTTCTTTTTCTTCCTTCTGATTCATAGAAGAAAAAAGATTTTGCGCCATTCCTGAGAGTGTTTCCATATCCTCACTGCTCATTGAGGATAAAATATTTTCTATATTTTCCATGTTCAATGAGCTTAAATCCATAACTTACTCCTTGTTCTTGCCACCGTATTTTTCCATAAATGCTTTTGCAAAGGGTGATTTTAAAAGTGCCTGTATTTTCTTTTCGTCAGAAAGGAAACTCTTTACAGCCTGCCGTTGTTTTTCATTGAGATGCTTATTCATAATCTGCTCAATGTCTTCAGGATCGTTTTTGTCCGAAAGTGCATCTTTTATGGAATTAATCTGCTCGGGCGAAAGTTTTGTTTCATTATCCATTGAAAAACCACCTGACTTATGATAAAATATATGTCAGTAAAATCTATGCACCGTGAAGGAGGATTATGAATGAAAATTTTAGTGTATTCCGATTCTCACGGTTGCAAAAGTAAAGTCCGCTATATGTTTGAAAAGGAAAAAGATGCGGATTATTGTTTCTTTTTAGGTGACGGAATAAGTGAGGCGCGGGAAGTTGCCGAAATGTATCCGCATATAAAGCATATAACGGTAAAGGGTAATTGTGACTACTACAGCACGCAAAGCACTATAGCCTATAAATACATAGACGGCCTTACTTTTGTTGCTTGTCACGGTCACGAATATAATGTGAAGAGATGGCTTACCGACCTCACGGAGCACGCAAGGTCGGTGAGAGGTAATATAGCCCTTTACGGACATACACATATACAGAGTACATATAATGACGGTGTCAGCGGTATTTTTCATCTGAATCCCGGTTCTCTTGCCTCGGGACAGTACAGCATAATCACTACGGATAAGGGAATTTTTGATGTGGAACAGAAAACCCTTTGAGTCATTAAAAACTGAAAAGACAAATATATTATTAAGGTATTGAGCTTCAGGCTGAATATAAAAAATCCAAAGAAAGAAGGAAATGAAATGGACGCAATTTTCAATTCATTTTTAGGTTTTGACCTTGGCGTTTTTGAGTGGGTACAGAGTATACAGCACTCTTTTCTCACAACTCTTATGGTCATTATCACAACCCTCGGTGATGAAGGTATAATCTTTATTGCTATGGGTATTGTACTTTTACTTACAAAAAAATACCGCAAGGTAGGGTTCACGGTTCTTGTTGCATTGGTGGTTATGCTTGTATGCAACAACCTGATTCTTAAGGAAATCCTTGAAAGAGTAAGACCTTTCTACATTTTCAACCTCGACGCTCTTTTAGCCGACAAGCAGGCATTCATCGATGCAGGCAGACTCGGAAAATTTGATGTAATGGTGGAAAAAATCAAGGCTATGACCGAGCAGAATCCGGAAATGGCTGCCAAGTGGATGTCAACTTATGTTTATCCTAACTTTGTTGAAAAACTTACAAGTTTCTCCTTCCCGTCAGGTCACACCTCATCTGCCTTTGCCGCCGCTATCGCAGTTTTATGGTATAACAGAAAAATCGGTATCCCTGTAACAGTCTTTGCCGCAATTATGGGCTTTTCAAGAATTTATGTACAGGTACATTACTGTACGGACGTTATCGGTGCCGCGTTCGTAGGTGTTGTATATGCGCTCATAGGTGTACTTATTGCAAAATATCTTTTCCCTGTTGCAGATAAAATCCTTGATAAAGTTTTTTCGGCTTTTAAAAAGAAAGAAGCATAAGAAAAAGACTGCCGCTTAAAAACGGCGGTCTTTTTTTTATTGAAGATTGCCTAGTTTGCGCTGGGTATTGTTTTAATCTTTAATAAAAAATATAACATCACAGACAAGATAAAGAACAAAGGAAAAAGCATCTATAATCAAATATGCTCAAAAAGATAATATAAAGGGACGGATATGCTGTGTCGTACAGCAACCGTCCCTTTATCGCCTTATTCAGTTATATCATCTAAAATGCTTCTTGCATTACTTTCGGCTTCGGTAATGTCCCCTTCAAGTTCATTCGTTGTCTCGTCTGAGGTCATTTCGTCAGTGAGGTCTTCGGTGGTGATTTCTTCTGTAGTTTCGTCTTCGGTGACTTCACCTCTGCCTTCTGAGGGGTCCATCATATTATCCAGAGCAGAAGACATATCATCCATCATAGTGGTCATATCATTCTTCATCTCATCACCTGAACCGCAGGCGGCAAAAACAGAAAGAATAAGCAGTGAAACAACTGCAAGGACTAAAAATTTTTTCATATAGAATACTCCTTTTTATCATTGTTTATGTTTAACTGAGAGAAATTTTCAACTCTTTTCTCTCGGTATAACCTTATGCTTATTATTGTCAATATATTACCTGTTATGCAAAAAATAATCCGGCAGAAAAAACTGTCGGATTATTTTTAAAATTTAATTTTTAAAACTCGAGTTTCTTTTCGATGTAAGCCACAAGGTCGCTTATAGCAACTCTTTCCTGCTGCATGGTATCTCTGTCACGGACTGTTACACAGCCGTCTTCGGCAGAGTCGAAGTCATAGGTAATGCAGAAAGGAGTACCGATTTCGTCCTGACGGCGGTATCTCTTACCGATTGAACCTGCATCGTCAAATTCTACCATAAACTTCTTCTGAAGAGTGTGGAAAACTTCTGTTGCCTGTTCGCTGAGTTTCTTTGAAAGAGGAAGAACTGCTGCCTTATAGGGAGCGAGAGCAGGATGGAAATGAAGAACTACGCGGGAATCGTTCTTTTCTGCATCCACTACTTCTTCGTCATAGGCATCGGTCATAATAGCGGGGAAAAGTCTTTCTACGCCGAGAGAGGGTTCGATAACATAGGGAATATATCTTTCGTTGGTGGTGGGGTCGAAGTAGTCGAGAGTTTTACCGGAAGTGTTGCTGTGCTGAGTAAGGTCATAGTCTGTTCGGTCAGCTACGCCCCAGAGTTCACCCCAACCGAAGGGGAAGAGATATTCGAAGTCGGTGGTTGCCTTTGAGTAGAAGCAGAGTTCGTCTGCACTGTGGTCGCGAAGACGGAGATTTTCTTCTTTCATACCGAGAGAGTAGAGCCAGTCACGGCAGTAACTTCTCCAGTAGTCAAACCATTCGAGGTCTGTGCCGGGCTTGCAGAAGAATTCAAGTTCCATCTGTTCAAATTCACGGACACGGAAAATGAAGTTACCCGGTGTGATTTCGTTACGGAAAGATTTACCTATCTGTGCTACGCCGAAGGGAACCTTTCTTCTGGTAGTTCTCTGAATATTTGCAAAGTTTACGAAAATACCCTGTGCAGTTTCGGGACGGAGATAGAGTTCGTTTTTGCTGTCCTCGGTAACACCCTGGAAGGTTTTGAACATAAGATTGAACTGACGGATGTCAGTGAAGTTATGTTTGCCGCAGTCGGGGCAGGGAATTTCCTTTTCCTTGATGTAATTCATCATTTCTTCGTTAGACCAACCTGCCACATTTGTGCCGTCAAAGTCCTCGATGAGGTTGTCGGCTCTGTGTCTTGTCTTACATTCCTTACAGTCCATAAGAGGGTCGGAGAAACCGCCGAGGTGACCTGATGCCACCCATGTCTGGGGATTCATAAGAATGGCAGAGTCAAGACCTACGTTATATGGGTTTTCCTGAACGAATTTCTTAAGCCATGCCTTTTTGATGTTGTTTTTGAGTTCTACGCCGAGAGGGCCGTAGTCCCAGGTATTGGCAAGACCGCCGTAAATTTCACTGCCTGCATATACGAAGCCTCTGCCCTTACAGAGAGCAACGAGTTTTTCCATTGATTTTTCTTTGTTCGAAAGCATAGATTTAAAACTCCTTTCATTTATAAAAGTTCCAAATATTACATATCATAATAATACAAATACACCTATGTTGTCAAGATAACAGGGTTTATTTGTTTGTGTAATCCTTAAGAAAATCTTACATTTATTGACAATTATTGACAAAGAGAAAAAAACAAATGATAATATTAAGCAGAAAATGAATCATGAAACAATGGTTTTTGTGTAAAAGGAGGTAGTTTATGATTAAAAAGACATCACGAAACGGAAAAATAGACCTTTTAAAATTTCTTTTTTCTTTATGTGTAGTACTTAATCATGCAAAATATATTCTTCCCAAAGGCGTAAAAGGAATGGTTTCGGGATATTCACTGAGCGTTGAATTTTTCTTTCTGGTGTCCGGCTGTCTTCTTATGACATCAATTGAAAAAGCCGAACGGACAAGCACTTTATCTTTAGGAAAAGAAACAGGCATTTTTATGCTCAGAAAGTACAAATCTTTGTATCCTGATGTGGCGGTAGCGTATATTGTCAGAGTTGCTATTATGTGTGTTTTTACTTCTGCAGAATTGGTTCCGCTTATCGAAAAAAGTTGGTTTGACGCCTTTTTGCTCATTTCCACGGGCCTCAGGGGAAAGGCGGTTATGTCCGTCACCTGGTATGTATCCTCTATGCTGATATGTATGATGATTCTCTATCCCTTCATACGCAAATATAAAGATGCAGCACTGAATATAGTTCTTCCGCTGGGTATTCTTCTTCTTTTCGGTTTTATGTATCGGAATTACGGCACGATCCGCGGTCCGATGAACTGGAACGGGTTTGTATATCGCGGAACTCTTCGTGCTTTGGCAGAACTGAGCCTGGGCTGTTTGTGCTACTGTCTTTCCAAAAAACTGAAAAATGTCGATTTCAATAATGTGGGAAGAGCAGTTCTTGCCGTTATAGAGATTGCTTGTTACGGTGTATTTGTTGTTTACATGGCTACGGGAATCAACGGTCTCAGAGACTTCTTCTATTTGTTCATACTGTCTGTAGGAATTATTATTTCCTTCAGCGGAAAGAGTCTCGGACATGAACTTTTCAATAATAATTTCTTCACCTTCCTCGGCAAATTCAGTCTGCCCCTGTATCTGATACACAGTTCTATGTCAAAGCGTTTGTTTGACATTATACCGGCAGCGGAGGCTCTGGATTGGAAATACAGACTGCTTATTTATATTGCAGTATCATTAGCCAGCGGTCTTGCAGTTATGTTTATTTCAAAAATAATACGAACAGTTGGTTCAAAGTTGATTACAGGTGTAAAAAAACTGACAATAAAACCGGCTGTTACCGAAGAAGTTGTTTAAGTGAATAATCAATATTGCCTCTGCCTATTTCGGGCGGAGGCTTTTTTACGGTTCATATTCTGAAAGAATCTCTATTATATCCTTTTTATATATATTACTGCCTAAAATATCTCCGTTGGCACTAAAACAGATTGCTTTTATGTCATAAGGATTTTCATAGTAGGGGCTTTTATGCTCTTTACTCAAATCGAAATATTCGCCTAAATATTTAATGGCATTACCACTTGGGAATATTATGTTGCCCTCATTTTCTTCTATGCCCATTTCCGTGAAATTTCTAAGAATTGCTTTTGTCTGCTTATTATACTGATTATCCGCGTCGGTACTGACTAACCATGCAGGTTGTACTTTTAAAGAGATGCCTTCTTTTATAATCGCCTTTGCAAAGGCTTCCACATAAGAGAGAGGTATAGTTTCCTGATGAAAAGCATCCACAGAGAGGAGAATTTCATTGACACCGCTTTCTTTCAGTTTCTGAGCAACGAGATTGATTTTATCATAATCTTTGCTGAAATAGCCGTTAGTTATAAGTTGTCTTTTAGGAATATTCATTTCACTTGCGACTTTATGTATTTCACAGACTGTATCATGGTAAAGCAAAGGTTCCCCGCCGAAGGTCATAACCGAGGTTATGTTATATTTCTCTGCTATTTTACGAATGGCATCTGTGGCTATATCTTTATCGATATTTTCTATGCAATTTGTGTGGTCACCCTGTGAGCAGTGTTTGCATTTGCCGGTACAAGCCATAGTGACAACAAATTCTATGCGGGTGAGATTTTTTAGGTATTTGTTCATTTTATTATCCTCTTAAATCGTTTTCATCAACTTAAAATACTCGCCGTGTTCGTCTTCACCATCAAAGAGTATCTCGGTAAACCCGAATTTTCTATATAGGTGCAGAGCATTGACATTGTTTTTGTCAACACCGATAGTCATTTCTTTAAAACCCATTTCCTTGGCTTTTTCTATGAGAAAGGTCAAAATTGTACTGCCTATGCCTTGATTACGGTACTCTTTCTTTACAATCATTCTTGAAACATAGACGCGTTTACCGGGAAGCGTGTAATCAGGGTCACCTGCATCTAAAACCAATGCACCTTCACCGATAAACTTCCCATTAATTTTATAAATGAAAACGAGACGGTTGCCTGATGCAATTTCCTTTCTCCAGGTATCGGTAAAAGGTTGAGTTTTCATATTCCAGATGTTTGAACATTTATGGTATTCTTCTATTTTAAGCGGCTCTATAGTATAGTTCATAATCATCACCTATATTTATTTATATATTCATCTGCTTCATTTCTCGACTTGAATATTACCACGTGCTTCTCTGTCCTGTATTTTTCGATAAGTTCATATATATACGGTAATGTTTTTTCGGGAAATTCTACGATAAACTGTTTAAATTCTTCATCTAATTCTGTTTCTGTCCAGGGTAAGTCATAGCGATCTTTCCCGATTCTATCGGTTGCACCTTTAATACAAACTTCTGTTGGCAAATCAAACAGAAAAACCGTATCGCAGTGCTGAAGCCTCATTTCAATTGTTCTTTTATAATTGCCGTCAATGATCCATTTGGGTTTTGAGAAAATATCGGCTATTCTTTCGTCGAACTCTTCTCTCGGAATGTGAGTTTTGTCGGGCTTGTGCCATATTGCATCGAGATAATAGAGAGGTAAGCCTGTGCATTTATTCAGTTTTTCTGCAAAGGTTGTTTTACCCGAGCCGGGACAGCCTATTACAATTACTTTGTTCATATTACACCCACCTTTGCATATAAATCAAATCCTGATATGTACCGTCTTTGAGTTTACATGCCTTTGGTTTAACAGAAACAATTTTAAATCCGAATTTCTCATAAAGTGCTTGTCCCCTGTTGTTCCCTTCAAGAAATTCGAGTTCAACAATTTCCGTATCTTTGTGTTCTTGTGCTGCTTCTATAAGTTCTGTGAACATAGCAGAGCCGATGCCCAGATTCCAATAATCCTTAATAATAGCAATACCCAATACTGCTCGGTGGAAAGTTTTGCTTCCACTCAAAAAGTTGATGTCGCAGTTTCCGACGATTTTTCCGTCAATATAACATGCTATAACCAAAGTTTTATCAGATTCCCGGACATCAGAAATCCATTTTTCTTCACTTTCTACTGTAACGCCGTCCCAATCCTCCAGATAACGGGAAAGGAAGTTCGTTTCTCCGCTTGAAGTTTTAATGCTGTTGAGAAGCATTTCGCCATCTTCGATTTGAGGAGTTTTAAGAATTGCCGTAATTCCGTTTTTCAGTTCGATTTCCTTTGGTTCAAAAATCATAATCTTGCCTCCATAAAAATAAAAAATGCGTCTCTGACCGTAAAATCAGAAACGCAAACTCAGTAAAAAGTTATAATTATCTGCACACGGACAAAGTAATATCGGTTTTTTCTTTTATCACTCGCCACATCATTTTGTCCGCCTGCCTTTCAAATTTCTTTTTATTCAGTATAGCACCCTATTTTTTGAATGTCAATAAAATCATATATTGTTATCTCTTTTTACTGTTGCACAACATATTCCCCTTACCTGGAAAAAATATTATTATTCTGTTACAAATCAACATAACTATTGACAGAAAGGCCGTATTTTGGTAAAATATTTACAACTGCAATTGGTTGCAAAAGAATTTTCGGGTGAGTGCTTACTCACCGAAGGAGGATTATATCATGATGACAGATGCAAAAACCTTGGCGTACATAAACATGTATGCTATTTTAGGTACTCTGGAAAACCTTTGCGAACTTGACAAAGAAGCAAGCGAGCTTGTTAAAACAAAGAAGCCTGTTTCTGTTGGTCTTGAAGTAAAAGACGGCCCCAGTGCTACCATCACCTTCTCAAACGGCAGATGCAGAATGGAACAGGGCACAGCAAACTGTGATGTTCTTCTTCCCTTCTCATCCTGCGAAAAATTCAACGGTCTTATCGACGGTACCGTTACTCCCATCCCCTCAAAGGGCTTTTCAAAGATAGGCTTCCTTCTTAAGAAGTTCACTCCCCTTACTGATATTCTTTCAAAGTATCTCAAGGCTACGGACGAAGATCTTAAGGATGACAGATTCTTTGAAATCAGCACAAAACTTATGTTCTATGTTATCACCGTTGCCCTTTCACAGATAGGTAACAACGATGAAATCGGCAAGTTCAGTGCAAGTCTTATTCCTGACGGTATTATCGACGTTTCCATTAAAGATTGCGTTTCCGCAACCATTCAGGTTAAGGACAGCCATATGATTACAATCAAAGAAAAGCCCGAAGCCTTCCGTTCACAGATGCAGTTCTGCGACATCCGTACTGCAAGAGCTCTCTTTGACGGCAAAATCAACGCCATCGCTTCCATCGGTGAGGGCAAGGTTGAAATGCACGGTCTTATCAATATGATTGACAACGTTAACAGAATACTTGACAGAGTAGCACTCTATCTTGCATAAGGAGGTACAGATATGAGTTTTCCCGTATACAAAACCGATAAAAGCAGAGAAATGTTCTCTCGCGCTACAAAAGTAATCCCTTCAGGTATCTACGGTCATCTCGGTCCTGCTGAAGGTCAGTTCATTCCCGTATCAAAATGGCCCATGTTTGCCGAAAAAGCAAAGGGTACATATGTATGGGACGTTGACGGTAACAAATTTATCGACTATATGTGTGCATACGGTCCCAATGTATTAGGTTACTGTGATCCCGATGTTGATGCTGCTGCCGCAAAGCAGATAGCACTCGGTAACTGCACCACACAGCCGGGCAAAGTTATGGTTGAATGTGCAGAACTTCTGGTTGACACAGTTGCTTGTGCTGACTGGGCTTTCTTTGCAAAGAACGGTAACGATGCCACACAGGGCGCTATTATGTGCGCAAGAGCACATACTCACAGAAAGAAAGTTATTATGTTCTCAGGTTACTACCACGGTGTTTCTCCCTGGTGCCAGAAGATTGACTATCCGGGCGTTCTTCCCGAGGATGTTGCTAACAACATTATGCTTCCCTGGAACGATATTCCTCTTCTTGAAAGAACTATCGAAGAAAACAAAAATGAAATTGCCTGTCTTATCGCTCAGCCTTATGATCACGGTAATTTCCACGATAACGCTTTTCCCGAAGACGGTTTCTGGCCTAAAGTAAGAGAAATCTGCACAAAGAATGACATCGTTCTTATTATTGACGATGTTCGTGCAGGCTTCCGTCTTGATCTTGCAGGCTCTGACCACTATTTTGGCTTTGAGGCTGACCTTATCTGCTTCTGTAAAGCACTCGCAAACGGTTACAATATGTCGGCTATCTGCGGTAAGGAATTTCTCAAGGGTGCTATGAGTTCTCTTGCATATACAGGTTCTTACTGGCTTTCAGCAGTTCCCTTTGCAGCTTGTATTGCAAACATCAATAAGATGAAGGCTCTCGACATCCCCACAATGTTCAAACAGAAGGGTGAGAAACTTTGCAACGGTCTTGTAAAAGCAGGTGCAGAACACGGTATTGACCTTGTTGTATCAGGTGCTCCCGCACTCTTCTACTTAAGAATAGGCAACGATGACAGTATGCTTCTCCATCAGGAATGGATTGCTGAAATGGTTTCAAGAGGCATTTTCCTTGCTTCTCACCATAACCACTTCATCAATGCTGCTCTTTCCGACAAGGATATCAAGCACACTATCGCAGTTGCTGAGGAATGCTTCGGTATTGTAGCAAAGAATCATCCCGAACTTTTCAGATAATTATGTAAATTTTCTCCTATTGAGAGGAGATTAATATTAAATTACTATAATGGAGGAAAACATTATGCCACTTTCAAAAAATGAATGGCTTGCTCTCGAAAAAAAGGCTTATGAACTTCGTAAGCTTACAATTCAGACAACTGTATGGGCAGGCAGCGGACATCTCGGCGGCGGTATGAGCGTTATGGACCTTCTTACCGTTCTCTATCACAAGTATCTTAACATTAAAGTTGAAGATCCCAAATGGGAAGACAGAGACCGTTTCATCCTTTCAAAAGGTCACGCAGCTATTGCTTATGCTCCCGTACTTTGCGACAAAGGCTTCAACGATGTTGAACTTCTTAAGACCTTTAACCTTTCCGGTTCAAAGATGGGTATGCATCTTGACTCAAACAAGGTTGTAGGTGTTGACGCATCCACAGGCTCACTCGGCCACGGTGCTTCAATTGCTGCAGGTACTGCTCTTGCTGCAAGAGTTCTCAAAAAAGACTACCTTACATATGTTGTAACCGGTGACGGTGAACTCGGTGAAGGTTCAAACTGGGAAGGCTTTATGACAATGAATCATTACAATCTTTCCAACTGTATCGTATTCATCGACCGTAACCACTGCATGATCGACGGCCCCACAGAAGAAGTTATGAAACTTGAACCCGTCGCAGATAAGATGAGAGCTTTCGGCTTCAATACTATCTGTGTTGACGGTAACAACATCGGCGCTCTCTGCGAAGCGATTGATGCTGCTATCGAAAGAGCAAAAGAACCCTGCGCACCCACATGTATCGTTATGGATACAAAGAAGGGCGCCGGCGTTAAGACAATGGAAGGCGATTATCTCTGGCACTACGGTGCTATTGATGATGTACTTTTCGAAAAGTTCAACAAAGAACTTGAAGAAGATTATAAAGCACGCTGTGCAAGAGCAGAAAAGGAGGGCAAATAATTATGGCAGGCGGATTTGTTTATAACGCAGTTGACCAGACTTCTATTTCAACTGCTGAAATTTACGGTAAAACCTTATCCGATATTATCATTAATGACCCCAAGGTTGTTGCTATTACTCCCGACCTTGCAAAGTCAACAAAATTAGGTGACGTTCTCAAGGTTTGCCCCGAAAGAGTTTTCAACGTCGGTATCGCTGAACAGGATATGTTTGGTGTTGGTGCAGGTATGGCAAGAGCAGGTCTCATCCCCTTCATGTCAGGTTTCTCTGCTTTCACATCAATGAGAGCCTGTGACCAGCTTCACACAGATATCTGCTATCAGAACGTAAACGCAAAAATCATTGCTACTCATGCAGGTACATCCTTTGGTCAGGCAGGTTCAACTCACCATGCAATTACTGACCTTGCTATCACAAGAGCAATGCCCAACCTTACCGTTATCGTTCCCGCTGACGGTATCGAAACTGCACATGCAGTAAGAGCAGCATATGAAAACCCCGGTCCCTACTACATCCGTATCAACCGTGGTTTCGACCGTGTTCTTTATTCCGGCAACCAGGATTACGGCTTTGAAGTAGGTAAGGCTGTTGAACTTCACGAAGGTACAGATATCACAGTTATCGCTTGCGGTTCCTGTGCATTCCAGGCTCTTCAGGCTGCTAACTTCCTTGAAAATTCAGACGGTCTTAAGGTTCGCGTTCTCAATATGCACACCATTAAGCCTATCGACAAGGAAGCAATCATCAAGGCAGTTCTTGACACAAGAAGAATTATCACTGTTGAAGACCACAGCGTAATCGGCGGTCTCGGTTCAGCCGTTGCCGAAGTTATGGTTGAAGCAGGTAAGGGCTGTGCATTCAAGATGCTCGGTCATCAGGATAAGTTTGCTCCCATCGGTCTTCACGAAGACATTATGTCTGAAGTTGGTATTGATACTAACGGTATCATTGCTGCTGTTCGTGAAGTTATGAACAAAGACTTTGAAGAAGACGATAACTGGGACGACGAATTTTAATTAATACAAGGAGGCAAAGATTATGGCTCATACAAAAGAAGCCTTATACTCAAACAAAATTTTCCTTAATGCAGCTTTGCCGCTTGTAAAGGTTATTGCAAACGACGTTCCTTCTCTTAAGAAAAAGTTTGAAAATGTGGAGGCAGTTATCCAGGTAAGTTGTCTTGACCCTGAAAGTGAAGACGGCAAGCAGGGCATGCACTTTATTGTAAACAAAGGTGAATGGCTTGTTCATACCTGTCTTACAGAAAACCCCGATATCGAACTTACTTTCAAGAGCATGGAAGCACTCAATGATTTCTTCAAGGGCAACATCACCCCGGCAGGCATTCCGAAAATCAAAGGCCTCAAGAAAGCCGGTGTTCTTGTATCATTTGTAATGGTACTTCTTAAAATGGCTGGTCTTTTAGGTGCTACAGAAGCTCCGAAGGATGAAGAGACAAAAGAACTTCTCGTTAAATGTTACTTCTATCTTCTTTCCAGCGCTATCAGTCAGCTCAACAAAATGGGACACACAGAAATCAGAGACTGGACCTCTAAGAGCCCTGACCGTGTTTATGCTTTCGCAGTTGACGGTTATCCTCAGGTTTCTGCTTACCTTCGTATTAAAGCAGGTAAGTCCCGTGCAGGCAGAGGCGAATATAAGAGAGCAATGCCCTTCTTCACCCTTCGCTTCAATAACCTTGACAGTGCACTCGGTATTCTTCTCAGCACTGACGATATGCTTGAAAGCACAAAGGCAGGCAAACTTATAATGGACGGTGCTCCCGAATTCGGTGCACAGATCGGCGGATTTATGCTGGAAATCGCCGCACTTGCTAAATAAATCATAAAAGAATAAAAGTAGTCGCAGTAAAATGCGGCTACTTTTTTACGATTTTTGTTTGAAAGTAATTTTTTGCTCTATAGTATCAACAGTTGCATCCACTCCGAAGGGGATGATACATCTTGGTAAAGCGTGTCCCACGTTTACATTATACACAATGGGAAGTGAAGGGTTGCCGATTACCTCAATAAGAACCTTTTTGTATTCTTCGTAATAAACTTCCTCTGCAGGTTTTCCTACTATGATTCCGCTGATTACATCGAAAATACCTGTATTTTTTAAAGTAATAAGAGATTCTTTGTATTTCTCGGGTGCTGGTTTCATTTCACTCGATTCGAGCAGTAGTATTCTGCCTTTCCAAAAATTCATGTTAGGGAACAAACCGTATTTCCTGCATAGTTCAGGTGAATCCTTATACCACTCTCCTGTATACATATCGAACAAGGTTTCAATACATCCGCCGAAAATTTTACCGCTGAAAACACCTTTTCCCTGCAAAAGTTCAAAGCCCCTATTTTTGTGTTTCTTTAATGGTGTACCCATTTGTTCTTTGCTGAAATCGGTTCTGTTTTCATACCATAAATCAGAAGGAGTTATTTCTTTGATTGTTCCCGTAGTGATAAGTTCTTCGAAATATTTGCCCGTATAGGGAAGAATATTATTTTCTAATTCACATATATCCGCTAAAAAGGATTGACCGTAAAAGGTATTAAGTCCCACCTTGTTGAGCATAAAGTGGTTTGCTGTCGTATCGGAAAAGCCCAAAAAAATTTTTTCACTTACAGCATTTTTTAATTCGTCGTTCTTGAATAGGTACGGTATTAGCCTGTATGTATCATCGCCGCCTATGGCACATAAAATCATATCGACTTCGTTGTCACTGAAAGCCTGTATAAGGTCTTCCGCCCTTTTTTCCGGATGGGCTTTCAGATAATCATGACCTTTAAGAGCGTTATCCATAAACTTGACCTTAAGACCGTAATTTTTTAATCGAGATATTCCCAGTTCTATTTCGTGTCTTGCAAAATCTTCCCCTGCCGTTCCATGGGAAAGGCTGATTATCGCTACAGTTTTAACCATAATTTTCACCTCATTTACTTTTTTCATTATAACAAGTCGATGAGTTAAAATCAAGATTTAGAGTCAACCTGTGCGGGAGGACAAAAAAATAAAGCCACGAACTGCATCCGCGACAACAACACTTCTACACTTTCCTATCTTAAATGTTCCCTAAAATGAAATAACCCCCGAGACCGATGTTTCTTTACACATCTTAACTGGTCTGGGGGGTTATTTCTGTGAACTCTTGTTATCTAACATCTTTTGTTATCCTCTCTTTCTACAGAATGGATTTTCTTCATTTTTCAGATTCATCGGGCATCTTCTGTTTTTTGTTTTCATTCTTTCCTTTTAAATCTATATCTTCAATGCCGGATGTTTCTTATGAAGATTTTTTGGACTCTTTAGTTTTTCGGTTAAAGATTTTTAAAATGTTTTTACTTTAATTTTTTTAACCTTTAAAGAGTTCTTTGGATTTACCTGTACATTGGTATCACCTTTCCCTTTCTGTGACTATAATATAACATATATTTTTACCAATTGCAATATCTAAATTGTACAAAGTTAACTTTAGTTTTTCGTATATTACGCAGAAACTATGAAAAATGCACAAAAAGCGTTGACTTTGCTTTTTGGATTTGATATTATAGATATGTTGGGGCGTTTATGCCCTGTTTTTATTTGACGAGATTTTGTCTGTCTTGACAAAAAGACCTCTTTCTAATATAATTATAGCACTATTGAAAGGACGATATAATATGGAAGATAAAATCATTACTCCTCAGGCAGAAGCCCCCGAAAAAAGAAAGAAGATACTTTCATGTATTCAGCCCTCAGGTATTCCCACTCTCGGTAACTACCTCGGTGCACTTAAAAACTGGAAACTTCTTTCCGATGAATTTGACAGCGCTTTTGCCGTTGCAGATTTGCACGCCATCACCGTAAGACAGGACCCGCAGAAACTTCGAAAGCAGATTATGGAGGTTTTTGCTCTTCTGCTTGCCATCGGTCTTGACCCGGAAAAAAACATAATCTTTATTCAGAGCCATGTTCCTGCACATTCTCAACTTGCATGGATTCTTAATTGCTACACAAAGTTCGGTGAGATGTCAAGAATGACTCAATTTAAGGATAAATCTCTTTCACATGCTGACAATGTCAATGTAGGTCTTTTCTCCTATCCTGTGCTTATGGCGGCAGACATTCTCCTTTATCAGGCTGATCTTGTTCCCGTTGGTGCAGATCAGAAGCAGCATCTTGAAATTGCCCGTGATATTGCGAGTCGATTCAACGGTATTTATGGTAAGACTTTCACCATCCCTGATCCTTATATTTCAAAGACAGGCTCTGCAAGAGTTATGTCTTTACAGGATCCCACAAAGAAAATGAGTAAATCTGATCCCAATCCTAAATCCTATGTTTCTGTTTTTGATGCACCCGAAACCATTATGAAAAAAATCAGAAGCGCAGTTACCGACTCGGAAGGCGGCGTATATTACGGCGAGGGTAAGGAAGGCGTAAATAACCTTATGAGCATTTATTCCGCTTGCACAGACCTCAGTTACGATCAGATTCAGAAAGAGTTTGAGGGCAAGGGTTACGGAGACTTTAAAAAGGCAGTCGGTGAGGCTGTGGTTGAAGAGCTTCGTCCCGTAAGAGAAAGATATGAAATGCTGATGAAGGATCAGGCATATCTTAAGGAGCTTGCTGCAAAGGGCGCAGAAAGCGCAAACAGAGTGGCTAACAGAACACTCAGTAAGGCAATGAAAAAATGTGGATTTATTTTGCCGTAAAACATAAAACTGTATAGTATAGAAACGGACAGGCTATGAAAAGTCTGTCCGATGTTTGTTTTTTTCGACTTTTTTCCTATATTCTCCGTGTTACAATAAATCTCTGTCGTCAAAAACGAATCTTTGCCATTTATATATCTTAAACAGAATTGTTTTTTCTAACAAACTACACAAATAATGTTAATCGTTTTTAATCAGTTTGTAACAAAATAACAAAAACTATTGAAATTTATTTTTTGGAGTGCTATTATGGTATTTGTAGAATTGTAAAGGTGGGGAGGTATGCCTTTCTCCCTTTAAAAATTACGAAATAGAATGTAAAAGAGGGTGAAAAAATGGCTGAAAAGAAACAGCGCGGCGATGATGTTGCTCTTTATCTTTTCCACCAAGGCAATAATATGAAAGCCTATGAATATATGGGCGCCCATAAGGTTGCAGGTGAAAAGAATCTCTGGTCTTTCCGTGTCTGGGCACCCCACGCAAAATCCATAAGCGTTGTCGGTGATTTCAATGACTGGGACGAAAACATAAGCCCGATGGAAAAAATCAACGATGCCGGCATGTGGGAATGTTATCTTTCAGGTGTCAAAGAATTTGATAACTATAAATTCATCGTTACAGCCCCGAACGGCAAAAAGACTGCAAAGAGTGACCCTTACGCTTTCCACAGTGAAACAAGGCCGGGTACAGCCTCAAAAATTTATGACCTTTCAGGTTATAAATGGGGAGACGGCAAATGGATCAAGGAAAAAGAACAAACCAATGTCTATGAATCCCCTATGAATATTTATGAGGTTCACGCAGGTTCATGGAAGATTTACGGCGAAGAAGCTCCTTATTCCTATAAAGATCTTGCGGATGAACTGATACCTTATGTAAAAGATATGGGATATACCCACATTGAACTTATGCCTCTTTCAGAATATCCCTTTGACGGTTCATGGGGTTATCAGGTTACAGGCTATTTTGCAGCAACATCACGTTATGGCACACCGAAGGATTTTATGTACTTTGTTGACAAGTGCCATCAAAGTGGTATCAGTGTTATTTTAGACTGGGTACCTGCTCACTTCCCGAAGGATGAGCACGGACTTGCTAACTTTGACGGCGAAGCCTGCTATGAATACAAGGACGATAAAAAAGGCGAACATAAGCAATGGGGCACAAAGGTATTCGACTTCGGCAGAAACGAGGTTATATCTTTCCTTACATCTTCGGCCAATTTCTGGCTTGATAAATTCCACATCGACGGTCTTCGTGTTGACGCTGTTGCATCAATGCTCTATCTTGACTACGGAAGAGAGCACGGTCAGTGGATAGCCAATAAATTCGGCGGAAACGAAAATCTTGAAGCAGTGGACTTTTTAAGAAAACTCAATTCGGGTATTTTCAGAGAACATAAAAATCCTCTTATGATTGCCGAAGAAAGTACGGCATGGCCTTTGGTTTCCAAGCCTACGGATATAGGCGGTCTCGGTTTTAACTTCAAATGGAATATGGGTTGGATGAATGATGCTTTGAAGTATTTTTCAATGGACGGTCTTTCCAGAAAGTATAACCATAATCTTCTTACTTTCTCTTTCTTCTATGCCTTTTCGGAAAACTTCGTTCTTCCCATTTCTCATGATGAGGTTGTTCACGGCAAATGCTCCCTTATAGGTAAGATGCCCGGTGAATATGACGATAAATTCAAAGGTATCCGATCCTTTATGGGTTATATGATGGCTCATCCGGGTAAAAAACTTACTTTCATGGGACAGGAATTCGGACAGTTTATCGAATGGAAATATGACAGCGGTCTGGATTGGGTACTTCTTGAATACGAAAAGCACAGGCAACTGAAAAACTATGTCAAGAAACTTAATCATATCTATCTTAAATATCCCTCTATGTGGGAAATAGATTACAGTTGGGAAGGCTTTAAATGGCTCGTCAGTGATGACAAAAACAACAGTGTAATCGCTTTCTCGAGAAAAGACAAAAACGGTGATGAAATTGTAATTGCCTGTAACTTCACTCCCGTTTACAGAGAAAAATATTCCTTCGGTGTGGAAAGAGAAGGCGTTTATGAAGTCATTCTCAATTCCGACAGCGAGGAATTTGGCGGAAGCGGTCTCGGTACAAAGACTAGGGTTTCTTCAAAAAAGGTACCTATGCACGGCTTCGATAACAGTATAACAGTCAACCTTCCCGGTCTTTCCTGTGTGATGTTCAGAGTAAAACCTAAAAAAACAAGGGCAAAAACGGTTAAGGCTGACACCAAAAAAACTAATAAATAATCTTATATAACAAAGAAACGGAGGAAACAATTATGGTCAAGAAAACAGAATGTCTTGCAATGCTCCTTGCCGGCGGTCAGGGAAGCAGACTCGGCATACTTACCAAAAACATCGCAAAGCCCGCTGTTCCTTACGGCGGCAAATACCGCATTATCGACTTCCCTCTTTCTAACTGTATCAATTCAGGTATTGAAACAGTCGGCGTTCTTACCCAGTATCAGCCTCTTGAACTGAACGACTATATCGGCAACGGACGTCCCTGGGATCTTGACAGATCCTACGGCGGTGTTCATGTGCTTTCTCCCTATCAGCAGATTAAGGGTACAGAATGGTATAAGGGTACAGCCAATGCAATTTATCAGAACATAAATTTCATCGACCGTTATAATCCCGAATATGTTGCTGTTCTTTCGGGCGACCATATTTACAAGATGGACTATAACAAGATGCTCAAGTTCCATAAGGAAAAAGATGCGGCCTGCACCATCGCTATGCTTGAAGTACCCTGGGAAGAAGCATCACGTTTCGGTCTTATGTTCGTAAACGATGACGGTTCCATCAGCGAATTTGAAGAAAAGCCGAAGAATCCCAAGAGCAACAAGGCTTCAATGGGTGTTTACATTTTCACATGGAGCAAACTCCGCCAGTATCTTATCGATGACGAAAATAATCCCGAATCAGGCAACGACTTCGGTCACGACGTTATTCCTGCTATGCACGAAAACGGTGAAAGAATGTTTGCGTTCAAGTTTGACGGCTACTGGAAAGACGTGGGAACAATCGACAGCCTTTGGGAAGCAAATCTCGACCTTCTCAATCCGAAGGTTGACCTTGATCTTTCCGATGACAGTTGGAAAATTTATTCAAGAAATCCTATTGCTCCTCCTCACTTTGTTTCAGCAAACGCAAAAGTTGAAAACTCAATGGTAGGTGAAGGCTGCTATATCGGCGGCGAAGTTGATTATTCGGTTCTCTTCTCTAATGTTACTGTTGAGGAGGGCGCAAAAGTAAGATATTCAATTATTATGCCCGGTACCACAATCAAAGCGGGTGCCTGTGTTGAATATTCAATCATTGCTGAAAATGCAGTTATTGAGGAGAATGCACAGGTAGGACAGAGCCCCGAAGACAGCGCAAACCGTGATGATTGGGGCGTAACCGTTATCGGTGAAAAGGTAACCATCGGTAAAGGGGCATCAGTTGCCGTAAAAGAAATGATTGACACAGACGTAAAGGGGGTTAAATAATATGTACGCTTCAAATGTTTTAGGTATTATCTATTCAAATGTATATGATGACCACCTCAACGAACTTACTACCGTACGAACAATGGGTTCCGTTCCCTTTGCAGGCAGATACAGACTTATTGACTTCGTTCTTTCCGGTATGGTGAACAGCGGTATTACCAAGGTAGGTATCAGCACCAAGGCTAACTATCAGTCTCTTATGGACCACCTCGGCTCAGGTCAGGCATGGGATCTTTCCAGAAAAAGAGACGGTATGACAATCCTTCCGCCCTTTAATCTTTCCGAAAGCGGTGTTTATGAAAGCCGTCTGGAAGCATTACAGGGTATGATGGGCTATATTTCAAAGTCAGGCAAGGATTATGTTGTTCTTGCTGACTGTAATGCAGTTTGCAATATCAACTATGCTGATCTTCTTGATGCTCATCAGGAAAGCGGTGCAGATATCACTATTGCTTATAAGAGGGGCATTGCACCCAAACTTAAGAATATTATGACCTTTGAAATTGACGGTAATGATATTAAAAAGGTTACTGTTGACCAGCACGGTGATGAGGCTTGCGATTATGCTCTCAATATCATCGTTATGAGCCGTGTCCTTCTTCAGAGAATCATCAGTGCTGCAGCAGGCTCAGGTTCAATCCGTGAAAGTTTTGAAAAGGAAGCAATTGCAAAGAATGTTGCCAACCTCAAAATAAAGGGTTACAAGGTTGACTCTTATGCAAAGACAATCGACTCACTCCAGAGTTATTATGATGTAAGTATGCAACTTCTTTCCGGCGAATACAGAGATCTTTTCACAAAGGAAAACCCCGTATTCACAAAGGTACGTGACGATATGCCTGCTATTTACGGTGTATGCTCCAAGGCTGCAAACTCTCTTGTGGCTGACGGCTGTATTATCAAGGGTACTGTTGAAAATTCAGTACTTTCCAGAGGTGTACAGGTTGCTGAAGGTGCATTGGTTAAAAACTCCATCATTATGCAGGATTGCTTTATCGGTGCAGGTGCAACAGTTAACTGTGCAATTCTTGACAAAAATGTTGTTATCAAACCTAACCGTGAACTCAGCGGTGCAGAGACTTATCCTCTTTATATAGGTAAGGATACAACCGTATAATGCAATGCGGTAAAAAAGCAAATCTCCCGAAAGGAATTAACAAAAATGAAAGTTTTATATGTAGCAAGTGAAGCACTTCCCTTTATGGCCAGTGGCGGTTTAGGTGATGTGGCGGGTTCACTCCCTCAGGCACTCCGTAAAAGACTTATCGGTTGCCGTGTGGTTATGCCTCTTTATGATACCATTAAGCAGGAACTTAAGGATAAGATGACCTTTGTCACAAATATCTCTGTTCCCGTTGCGTGGAGAAGACAATACTGCGGTATTTTCCAGGCAAAGCACGAAGGTGTTATCTATTATCTTATCGATAATCAGTATTATTTCAAGCGTGATACAATCTACGGTCACTATGACGACGCGGAAAGATTCACCTTCTTTGCCCGTGCCGTTCTTGAAATTCTTCCTGTTGTTGACTTCAAGCCCGACATCATCCACTGTAATGACTGGCAGTCAGCACTTACACCTGTTTTCTATTCCACCTTCTACAGCAAAGATCCCTGGTATCAGGGTATCAAAACTGTTTTCACCATTCACAACATTCAGTATCAGGGCACTTACGGTCTTGAACTTGTGAACGATGTTATCGGTCTTAATCCGGAAGATACTTCCATCGTTGAATACGACGGCGACGTTAACTTTATGAAGGGTGCTATTGAGTGCTCAAATAAGGTAACAACCGTTTCTCCCTCTTATGCAAATGAAATTCTTGACCCCTGGTACAGCCATGGTCTTGACACTATTCTCCGTGACCGTCAGTGGAAATTACAGGGTATTCTCAACGGTATAGACATTGACAACTATAACCCCGAAACTGACAAAAATATTGTTAAGAATTACACTGTCAAGACAGTTAAAAAGGGTAAGGCAGAAAACAAGAAAGATCTTCAGGCAGCCCTCAATCTTCCCCAGAGAGAGGATGTGCCTATTATCGGTCTTGTTACCCGTCTTGTATCCCATAAGGGACTTGACCTTATCAAGGGTATTTTAGATGAACTTCTTTATACCACCGATGTTCAGATTGCTGTTCTCGGTTCAGGTGACTGGCAGTACGAAAACTTCTTTAAGGAAATGGCTGCCAAGTATCCTGACAAGGTTGGTCTTTCTCTTGGCTTTATTCCTGCTCTGGCAAGGAAGATTTATGCCGGTGCAGACATCTTCCTCATGCCTTCAAAGAGTGAGCCTTGCGGTCTTTCACAGATGGTTGCTCTGCGCTACGGTACAGTTCCCATCGTAAGAGAGACAGGCGGTCTTCGTGACTCTATCACTGACAGCGGTGACGGTCAGGGTAACGGCTTTACCTTCAAGACCTACAACGCTCACGATATGCTCGGCGCTATCAGAAGAAGCCTTGGTGCTTACGATAATAAAGAGTATTGGGACAGCCTCGTAATCAGAGCCATGGAGTGTGATTTCAGTTGGGGCAAGAGTGCTAACGAGTATATTAAAATGTATAAGGAAATACTTAAATAATTCGGAATGCGGAACCTCTCAGTCACTCCGTGACAGTTTTCCTTTCAGGAGAGCCTGACTATGCCTCGCCTGAAAGGAGAGATGGATGCGACCAACGGGAGCAGACGGAGAGGTATTATCGGAAGGATAACTATGCTTTACCGAAAAATATGTTATAATGCAGTAGGGACACGGCGTTGCCGTGTCCGCTGTTTTTATGAAGGCAAAAATAATACAGCAGATGCTTTTCAGGATTTTCCTGTTCAGCATCTGCTGCTTTTTTATTTAACCTTTACACTCTTTGCAGCACTCCATGCACCGTAGATTTTCTTACCGTCAACTGTCTTGTATGCTCTGACTTTGAAGTAATACTTCTTACCTTTTGTAAGTTTCTTGATTGTTGTCTTCTTGGTTGAGCCCTTCTTGACTGTTGCTTTCTTTGCGCTCTTGAACTTGCTTGAAGTTGAGTACTGTACTTCGTAACCGGATGCAC
Source organism: Acutalibacteraceae bacterium (assembly GCA_045537395.1). Classification (GTDB taxonomy): domain Bacteria; phylum Bacillota; class Clostridia; order Oscillospirales; family Acutalibacteraceae; genus UBA6857. The sequence continues at coordinate 72,729 of JAZSPI010000092.1, forward strand.
TCTTTACGGTTTTCCATGCAGGTGTTGCCTGTTTCTTGCCTGCTGTTACCTTTGAAAGAGTTACCTTTGCAGGTGCAGTTGAAGTTGTGATTGTGGTTGATACAGTTGAATATACCTTCTTTTTGTCAATTGTCTTATATGCAGTTACTTTTACTTTATAGGTTGTAACCTTTGAAAGTTTCTTGAAGGTATATGCAGTCTTTGTTGTAGTTGCAGTTTTTACTACCTTACCCTTTGAATTAAGAAGTTCTACCTTATAACCGTCTGCACCTGTTACTTTCTTCCATGAAGCCTTGATTGATGTTGTGTCGCAAGTCGGTGTGATTTTGCTTGTCTTTGAGGGAAGAATGTTGAAAGTGAGTTTCTTTGTACCGCTGTATTTACCCTTGAAGGTAACTGTTACGGTGTACTTGCCTGTGCTCTTTCTTCCGGAAGCATACTTAACGGTATAGTCAGTATCCTTTTTGAGAGCCTTACCCTTTGAATCCTTAACGGTTACTGAGGGTTTCTTAGCCTTACCGTTATAGGTGTACTTTGTATCGGAAAGTTTGATTGTCTTGGGGTAGTAGATTGTTGTTGTCTTTGAAACGTTTCCGCAAACCGAACACTTGTTTTCTACTTTACCGTTCTTTTTAAGGGTTGCTTTGGTTGTTACATCTTTATAGGTGTGTGAAATCTTTCTTGTTGCTTTACATATATTGCAATCCTTATCACAAGCATTTGAGTAAGTGTGCGTTATTGAACGCTTTGCAGAGCAGACATTACAGGTTGTGTCGCAAGAATTTGTATACTTATGTGCGGGTACTGTACGTGTTGCTTTACATATATTACATTCCTTATCACAAGCATTTGAGTAAGTGTGCACACCCGTTGCAGGGATAACACCCCATGCGGTCACATCTGCTATTGCTTTATCACCGTAAGCATCCTCGCTAATCTTGCCACAGTCGCAGACATAATAAGCATATTTACCTTCCTTAATGCAGGTCGGCTCAACCTTTTTAACAAGATCATACGAACATGTATGGGCAAATTCAAGGTGAATCAGAGCAGAAGCTCCGGAAACGCCAACATCAACCTTTGCTGTTTCTCCGTTAATCTTTGCATTTAAAAGTTGAAGTTGATCCCCTATCGGAAAACGATAACTGTCTTCTGTTTTTACAGAAATAACTAATTTATAAAGATGACCTGCAGTAAAAGTCTTGTCAGCACTTGCAAGTTTTACATTTGCAGTATTGTCGTACCAATAAATCTCCGTTACTTGTATACCTGTACCTGTAACAGTACCTGCAAGATCAACTGCTTTGCCTGCAACAGGAGTATCAAAGCCGTCTGCTGTAAATTCAGATATTCCTTTGTAAGGAATTGTTTCAAAACCATAAGTAAAGTAGAGTTCTCTTGAATCTGCATAAGCACTGCTGCTATCGGCAACATAACTGTTTATATATGTATCCGCATCCAACACGTCGCCGTCATCTTTAAAAGCATATGCCAACTTGGCAGTTGCAGTTACGCAAACTGAATATTTATGGCCTGCCACGAATTTTTTTTCGTCACCTTCCCTGAGCACTTCCTCAGCAGTACTGTCATACCAGGTAATGACAATATCCACACCCTCGGAGTCAACTGCGCCATCATAATCAGGTACATTACCTGCTATGGGAGAATCTATATCTGTGACATCTAATTCATCAATTATCTGCAATTCTGGTGTGCCGAAGTTGTAGGAAAATTCTGCCGGACTATCTTTGTGAGTTGAATATTGAACTGCATCCTTTCCGTTTACGGTTGCAACATACTCAAGAAGTTCGTAATCATCTGTTTCGTCATAGGATATCTGATAGTTCTGCTGAGCAGTTACATAAAAGTAAACACTATACTCGTGACCTGCAACAAAAGTCTTACCGTCACCCTCTGAAAGTTTCGCCTGTTCAAAAGCTTCGGCTCTGCTCATTCCGTTACCGCCATCGTAAAGTGTATTAAATTCGGTAACATCTGACCAATACATTTCGGCAATGTCATAGCCTGCGGTTGTGGGAGCAGCATCGTAATCAGGCACCATACCTGCCACCGGCTTGTCGACGCCTACCAGACCTATTCTGCTGACCATATTATAAGGAACATAAAACTCATATTCAATATTACGGATATAGTCATACTCATAAGTATCACAGACCTCGAAAGGAATACCGTTTACAAGCACCTGTGCTATGTTTTCACCAAGTGAATCACTTTTAAAATAAAATCCGTTTTCAAACTCTGTTCTGAGCCACAGCCAGAGTTTATAAGTTTCGCCGGCTTCAAAAGTATCCGTAGCAGGATCCATCGTAATGCCGTTGTGTGACCACTCTACTTTACCGTCCGGACTATTTATATATACGCCCTCTGTAAGAATATTACAGTCATCATCAGGTTTTGCACCTATTTCAGGCAGTTTAAGTCCTGTTATTTCCACGGTGTCAATAGCACTCATTGTACATTCATAAGTGCATACAACTACCTTGTGATCGGTTTTACCGTTACCGGTGGGTGTAATTAATTCGAGTTTAGAAGGCTCTGCATCAAGTGAATCAAGTTCCTTGACTGTTGTTACGATTGTGTCTGCCCATTCACGACCTTCAACAGGTTTCAAAAAAATTCGCGCACGGTATTTTTTGCCGAGTTCAAAGGTGTCGGTAGATTTTAACTGCTTTTCAATTTCAGCGGAACCGGCGCTCTTCTTATCAACTCTGTACCATGAAATGCCGTTAATGGCAGCGAAAGCGGAACCGGCGGGAGCCACTTCAATATCACCGTTAAATTCGAAACTGAAATCAGGATGGTTTCCTGCCAAAGGCGTACGCAAATTCACGATTTCGATTTCCTCCACGGTAACTGCGGCAGAGGCAGTCAGAGTAAACAGAGACAGCATCACAAACACTGTCATTAATAAAATCAATACTTTTTTCTTCATAATCAAATCTCCTTTTACAAAATTTTTACTCATTTATCACAGCATAGTCTTGATTGAAAAAACAGGTTTATGCTATAATAAAGTTAAGTATTGATAAATATACGGGGCGGCTTCTGTATTCGTTGGCGCGCAGACAGAAACTTTATGAAAAACATAAATAGGGAGCCCCTTTTCGGCGCAAGATTATACCCTCCTTCGTATACTCCTGCAATTGTATTTTACTATAGTATTTTATTAAAGTCCCCACACTTTCCACGTAAAATCACAAAAAAAGGGTGGGAAAAAGGGTGGGAAATTCATTTTAGCAACTGTTTTACAAAGAAGGAGACTTTTATGAAAAAATTCTGCACTGTATTGGCAACTTGTCTGATGATGCTTTTCATTCTTACGGGCTGCGGCCCAATAGGTGATAAAACGGCAAGTCTGTCCATAATCTATATCGGCACAACAGTAATATCCTTCGGTATACTGCTGGCCTACTGCTGTGTTATCCGCAAAAGAGATATCTGGTTTCTTCTGCTGTTTTCAATGGTATCCGTTGTCAACACCGGCTACCTTGCTCTTTCTATTTCCAAAACTCTGGAAGAAGCACTTCTGGCAAACAGAATTTCCTATCTCGGTTCTGTTTTCCTTCCCTTTTCCATGCTCTTCATCATCCTTAATGTATGCAGATACAAATACAAAAAACGCACACCGATATTTTTGGGAATCATCAGTCTTATGATGTTTCTTATTGCCGCCTCACCCGGTTATCTTGACATATACTACAAGCAGGTCACACTTGCTACCGTAAACGGAGTTACCGTTCTTGACAAGATCTACGGTCCCTGGCACAGACTTTATCTGTTTTACCTTGTAATCTATTTTGCAGCAATGATTGTCTGCACGGCTTACGCCACAGCAAAAAAACAGATTTCCTCTAATCGTCAGGCGATAGTTCTTACGACGGCAGTTATGGTAAATATAGGTGTATGGCTGATTGAACAACTGGTAAAAATCGACTTTGAGTTTCTTTCCGTTTCATACATAATAAGCGAACTGTTTTTGCTCAGCCTTTGTTTTATGCTTCAGGAGGAACCTCCTGCTGATACCTCGAATACGAAAGAAAATCTTTGTGAAACCTCCTTTTCGGCAACGGAAACATCCCCTGCCGAAAAGGAGCAGGCAGATATCAAAGACGAAGAATATCTTGTAAAGTGTGAACACTTTGCTTCGCAGATAAAAAATCTCACACCCACCGAAAAAAATGTTTTCAATTTATATCTTGAAGGCAAAAGCACAAAAGAGATTTTGGAAAATCTTGGCATTAAAGAAAATACTCTTAAATATCACAACAAAAACATCTACAGCAAACTCGGTGTTTCCTCCCGTAAGCAATTGCTTGAAATTGCTTCTGCTGTCAAAATAGACACCCGATAAAACAAAGCAGGTATTTTCCTTCTTCCGGAAAATACCTGCTTATTTTATTCCTCCATCTGCTTACTCATAAACCCTGCCGCAACCTGTGTAAGTTTTACATCTACCACACCTGGAGTTTTCTTTTTTTCGTCACATAAGAGCACCACAGCGCCAAGAATATCCCCTGCTCCGATAATGGGACTCATAACAGAAATCTCTTTGGGAAACTCTTCTGAAATAACAACGGTATCCTTATCCGTGCCGAGAGTAAATCCGCTTCGCCTTTCCATATAACTTTCAAGCATCGGTGAAATTCTCTTACCGACAATGTCTTTCTTCGGCATACCTGCCGCCGCAACCACCCTGTCTCTGTCACAGATAACTGCCGCAAGACCTGTGGTACGGCTGAGCACATCCACATACTGCTTTGTGTCCGCACCGAGTTCACCTACGGGCGAATATTTTTTGAAAATCACCTCTCCGTCTGCCTGGGTGTAGATTTCTAACGGGTCGCCGTTACTGACAATACTGACATCGTAAACCTTGTCCTTATGGTTGTTCCTTTTAAGGACTTTTTGGCGTTTGAATACTGAGATATCTACGATGTCTGAATTAAAATTTACGGCTTCCTCCTGCTGTTCGGGAAGCATTCCGCTTGTTAAAATCGACTCTATATCTGCCTTTAATTTGATGTGTATATGGTCTTCATAAACATAAATTCTTTCAATAAGAAGCTCAAGGTCATTTTTATCAAGCTTTTCTTTATTAAGAATTTCATCAAAAATATTAATAGCAAGATTCGCTATACGGTTAACTCTTATGATTGTGTTATGCTTGTTTTCAGTAAGTTCAATCTGATTTTCAAGCCCCTGAATTTTATCATCACACTCGGCAATCATTTCTTCATAAAGCGATTCAATGTGAGCTTCTTTTTCAGGATGCTTTATTACTTCTCTGGTCTTTTGTCTGATATAGATTTTGCGTTCTTCTCTTGCTTCATCAAGCTGTTTCTGAAGAAGATTTACCGTGTTTCGGTTACTATTGATAGCATCCTTTTCTCCTGCAATAGCCTTCTGCAATTTTTCAATCATATCGGCAGAAGTCATGCGGATTTCGGTAAGATACTCTTTGACGGTTTCATCAAGCATATCAACTCTTGTATGGTGACTTGTACACGCTTTAAGACCTCTTGTATGATAAGCACCGCATCGATAAGCGTCGGGCAAATCGGCTCTGCTCATAGGAAACATCGGACTTCCGCAGTCGCCGCACTCCATAAGCCCTGAATAAACATTGTCGTATTTCTTAACACCACGGTAATTGTTGGTGGTACGTTTTTTCATAGCTTCTTTAGCAAGAGCAAAAGTACGGTAATCAATGATTGCCTCGTGATTATTTTCAAATACTATATGGTCATCTTCATCTATCTTGATGTCGGCTCCGTTAATTTTCTTTCGGGTGTATTTACCCTGTCGGAGAGTACCGATGTAAAAATCGTTTGCAAGTATGCCCTGAATGGTAACAATGCTCCATACAGGCTTTGCTTTGATTTTGCACTCCTCACCACGAGCTTCTTTTCTTGCCTTCTCACACATCCTTGGTGTGGGAATATTTTTTTCGGTCAGGTGGTTTGCAATTTTCTTGTAGCCCCAACCGTCGATATAAAGAGAAAAGATTTCTCTGACGACCTCAGCCTGAACAGGGTCAACCTCAAACGCCATTGTCTTAGTATTGGTAATAACATAACCGTAAGGTACGGCACAAATCCACCTTCCGTCTGACTGACGGCGTTTGATAACAGAACGAACCTTTTTCGAAGTATCGGTAACAGGCATTTCATTTATAAGGAACTGAAACTGAATTTTAAGCCAGTCGTCATCATTCGGAAAGTCAATAACATCACCGATAGATATGATTCTTACTCCTGCATCACGTAAGTCTTCAAGTTCAACAAGGCCACGGCTGTTTCTTCTTGAAAAACGGGAAAAGTCTTTGACAATAAGAATATCTTTTCGGCCTGATACTAACTGCTTACGCATCTGCTGATAACCGTCACGCTGTTCAAAGGTGTAACCCGATTTATCTCTGTCTTCATAAAAAGTAAGAGTTGAACCGGGGAAATTTATTTTCACATAATCCTCAATGATTGCCTTCTGATTCTCGATTGAGGTATTGTCACGGTCAAGCTCAAGGTCAACTGAGATTCGACAATAACCGGCAATATCAAATTTTTCAATCATGTTCAATCCTCCTTTTTATCATTCACTACAGCTTCTATCATTCCGGTAACAACAGCGTTAAGCTCGGCAGCATTCTTTTCTGTTATTACAGAAGTTCCTGTTTCTTCTTCAAGCTCCCTTCTCGCATTACCTGCAATTTTACCGCCACGCTTGGCGACGGCTCTGCTTTCTTCAAAGGTTTCAGGTTTAGTTTGTGCAGAAATATCTTTTGTTGCAGTTTCAGCAAGCATATTTAAAATTATTTCTGTTGTACTCATATTATCACGAAGATTTTCTTTTTTTAGACCTTTGAGTTTCTTATACTGGCGTGTTGTCATACCTGACCAGGCCCGTGTAATTTCATCTGTCAGAATTGCATATTCTTTTCCTTTTTCAACGCCACGGGATTGCCATTCTGCTGTCAGCTCATTACGGACACGAATAGATAAAATACGCTGATGAATCCAATCTTCACTATATCCCTTTTTGAGATATGTATCAAGCGCTCTGTCAATTGCAAGTTCCGGATCTATTGTTTCCTCGATACGCTCTCTGCCCACTTCGGCAAGCCACATTTTGAAAGGCTCCGCTTTAGGTGAAGGAACAGATTGAATAATACGAAGAAGCTGTTCGGTGTCGGCAACATCAGTCAGATACTTTTTTCCGTCTTTCGGTGATTTCATTTTCAGTTGGTTACAGTTTGTAACCAACTGATTACCTTCCGCCTTGATGCGATGCTTCAGAACCTTCCAATAATTTTTTGCACCATCATAAGTTTCCTGTTCAGTCAAAATCCCAACCACATCAACAACAGAAAAATACCATTCTTCTTTTTCTTCATCCCAGGCAGAACGGATAGGTTGGTTTTCATACAATTGGATGTTATCATTCATTTTCAATCACTCTTTCAATAAAGTCTTGTATTTTTTCTTTGTTTCTGACAACATTGTACCACAAGTTTTAGGAGTAAGTCAACACTTTTCCATAAAAATTTTTACCGCCGATATTTTCCACCGACGGTAAAACAGAAATCTATATACAATAGTAATATAATCAAGTACGATTTATGTATTGTGATGTGAGTAACCACATCACGTTAAAGTCAGATTGAAAGCTCTGTCTTCTTTGCCAAAAGCTCCATATTACGTTTCATCAGCATATACATATTGTCCTCAAGACTTTCACTGCCGGACTCGAAAACTACAGGAAGGTAATTTTTGTTCTTCCATTCTTTGAATTGAAGTTTCAGGGAATCCATCAGTTTTTTGTCTGCCGCTTCTGATTTTGATAACCAGAAGTAAACGACTTTGTGGGGAGCGTCTCGCACTTCTATTCGCAATAAGCCACACCTCTTAAATTATTTTTTATTTTTATTATTTCCATTTAATGCCTCCTTAAACAAAAAATTTTATCGTTCCCAGCCGCTGCGATTACGATTGCGAGCTCTGCGGCTTTCTCTTTCAAGCTCCGTTGCTTTATCAACGAGCTTATCAACCTCTTCATCACCGAAAACTTTTCTGAGAAGTCTGAACTTCAGTACATCTCCGACAAGCTCTTGATTTTCTTCACGTAGGTAATCGTTATCC
>JAZSPI010000012.1:0-47127 GCA_045537395.1 Acutalibacteraceae bacterium
TTAACTGTACAGACAGCACTACCGAAAAATTAGATTTCGCACCGTAAGTATAAATAGTTTTACTTCATTTTCCGTTGGGCTTTCCCGTGGTTCCGTTTTATGTCCGCGTCGTTCCCGCGTCCTGCAAATAGATGAGTATTCCTACAAAGACAAATCGGATAACGTGGGGGAAAGCGTGATAAGGAAAGTAACTCCGTGCTTTTGAATATATGAACATAAAAAGAATATAAGTCACATCTAACCTTTCAACAGAGATAAAATCTTATCGGCTGTCTTTGCCCCTGCCACGGGGCAACCCCTTGTAGAACGTTTTGTAAGGAGGTACTGAAAGGTGAAAAGGCAGAAACACTGCTAAAGAAGGCAAGTTAAAGAAATAAATACACTTTTGTAGAACGGCAGTTTCCTGTCTGCGACCCTACCACGGGTCGCCCCCAAAGGGAAAGTATTTGTTTTAGAACTGTCCAACAAAAACTAACTCTTATTGTAGGCACTACTTAACCGAAAGGCACTCTCTTTTCCCGTCAAAAAAGCGTGGCGTTTTGTTTACTTTGGCGCTCAATCGTGCCAAAGTAAAAGCCCAAGCGGCTCGAGCGTTGACGACTAATTGTTTTATTGAAACATAAAAAGCAATCGGCGTAGAGACGATTGCCCGCTACTTTTCGGTTTAATAAAAAAGCAGAACGGTGAGTAAAGCACAAAAGTCACTCAGCGAAGCGTATCTATCTTATTGTTTCCTTAAAACAAAGATAGCACAATCTAAATAGAAAGATTATCGGTGGAGAACCTCTGCGTCACGGAAGAGCCATAACCCTCTCCTCTCAGGCAATGTCATTAACTTAAAGTTCAGTTTGTCATCTTGAGCATGGCGAAAGATTTAAAAACTCTATTTTCCGCAAAGATCTTTCACATTCGTCCAAGATGACACTTCTAAAGAAGTGTTTATTAAGTTAATGACATTGCCTTTCAGGAGAGGCTTTTTAATCATCAGTTAAACAAAAAAAGAGACGGGATGATAGCATCCCGTCAGAAGTAAATTCGGATATTTATTAGTTTATATAGATTCAACTAAAACTTTTTCTCCGCCGTTTTTGCGGGAAATTTCTGCGGCAACAGCAATATCGTGGCTGATAACCGTAGCATCTATGGTAGTGACATTCTTAAGGTCTTTTCTTTCACCGCAGATAATCTTGATAAAGCCTGAAATAAGTCTTATATCGCCCTCAACGTGACCGCTTACGGCAGGACTTCCTGTCCATACGGCAGAAGATTTTCCGCCAAAGATATTCATCTTTAACTTCGTTCCGTAACCGATGAGTTCACCCTTTGTTCCTACAATGTGACACTCACGGAACATCTTTTGTGAAAATCCGTTAAGGTTAAGAACAGCCACAGCGCCGTTTTCAAATTTCATTGTAACGAGTTGATGGTCGCAGACGTTGTTATCGTTAAGAAAAACACATTTACCGTAGTCCCCGTATTTGAGAGCATCAACTATGTCCTGTTTGCTGTTTTGCGCCTTTCCCGTGAGGGTACGCTTCATATGTTTAATGAATTTTGCCTTATAGAAAGGGTCGGTTATATAAAAAGCCTCCGCGTCATAGGGACATTTTTTCTTCGCCTTGCATCCTCCGAGACATCTTTCCGTGGCCCCCTCAGGAGCATTTTCCTTACAGAAATATTTTACATCACCCACAGAACTTACGGAAACACAGGGAGAATCAATAAACCAGGCAATGAGATCGATATCGTGACAGCATTTGGCGAGAATGGAGGGCGTGGAAGTAAATTCGTCTCTCCAGTTACCTCTTACAAAACTGTGTGCAAAGTGGAAGTAGCCTACATTTTCCGTGTGGTTAACGGAAACTATATCCCCTATTTTTCCGCTTTCTATAATCTCTTTAATCTTGCTGTAGTAATTAGAATAACGAAGCACGTGGCAGATAATAAGTATTACACCGTTTGACTCTGCCATATCACGAAGAAGTCTGTATTCATCCTTTACACCGCTTACAGGCTTTTCCAGAAGAATATATTTGTAGCCTGTCTCGATAGCGGCTTTCGTTATTTCAAAATGACTTGCATCCTGAGTGGTAATAATAAGTGCGTCGGAAATAACTCCCTTTGAAAAGAAGGCTTCAGTGGAATTAAACTGCATCTCTTTAGAGATTTTATACATTGGCGCAATATCATCAAGTGCCTGCTGTCGTATATCGCACAAAGCGACAATACGGGCTTTTTTAGAGTGAAACCCTTTTATAAAGCCCATATATTCAGTTCCTCGGTTACCGAGACCTATAACAGAAATCGTTTTCATTTTATCTCATCCTTTATTTAAATTCCGGCACCCAGCCTTTATGTGCTTCAAGAAGATCATCAACCATTTTCTTGATTGTATCAATGTCAAGTTCACTGCCCGTATGGGGGTCAAGCATGGCAGCCTGATAAATATGCTCTTTTTTACCCGTTACCGCCGCTACAATGGTGAGAAGCTGAACATTGATGTTGGTCATATTCATGGCGGCGCACTGCACGGGAAGGGAACCTACCCGGCAGGGCTGTACACCGTAACCGTTAACGAGACAGGGAACCTCGACGCAGGCATTTTCGGGAAGATTGGTAATAAGATGTCCCGTATTAAGAACATTACCGCCGATTTCATAAGGCACGCCCGTCACCATCGCTTCCATAATTCGTGAAGCATATTCATTGGAACGCTCATGCTCTCTTACACCCTTTTCAAGCATTTCGGCATAATCCTTTTTCCACTTCTCAATCTGATTTACGCAGCGACGGGGATATTCGTCAAGAGGAATGTTATATCTTTCGATAAGTTCGGGATACTTGGATTTTATGTAGAACATATTGTATTCGGCGTTATGCTCACTTGACTCTGTGCAGTAATAGCCGAAGTTTTTGATATAGTCCATCCTTACCTTGTCGTCAGCATCAGGTTTCGCCATATATTCATCTACCCTTGATTTAATCTCAGGATAAAGGTCAATACCATTTTTATCCTTTATTTCAAGAAGCCATCCCATATGGTTGATACCTGCAATAAGTTCCTTTCTGCCCTCGAGTTTATCTTCCATACCGAGTTTTTTCAGAAGCCACTCTGAACAGCCCTGAACGCTGTGGCAAAGACCAACGGTTTTAATGGGAGTGTAACGAAGCATATAACCTGTAAGCATTGCCATGGGATTTACATAGTTAAGGAAAAGTGCATCAGGGCAAACTTCTGCCATATCGTCGGCAAAATCCTTTAATACGGGAATGGTGCGAAGAGTACGCATAATACCGCCAATGCCGAGAGTGTCTGCTATTGTCTGTCTCAATCCGTACTTTTTGGGAACTTCAAAGTCAATAATTGTGCATGGGTCATAGAGACCGACCTGAATTGCATTGATAACAAAATCAGCACCTCTGAGAGCATCTTTTCTGTTTTCAACGCCGACATAACATTCTATCTTACCGTAGCCGCCCTTGGCTTTTCTCATAGCCTCAAGGATAACGCGACTCTCTTCAAGACGCTCACCGTCAATGTCATAAAGGGCAAACACGCTGTCTCTGAGTGCTTCGCTGCACATACAGTCGCCTATAACATTTCTTGCAAAAACAGTACTGCCTGCACCCATAAATGTAATCTTCATAATGTTTTCTACCTTTCTGTTTGTATGCTTTCCTTTATTATAACAGAAATGATTTTCTTTTCAATATTTTTTCTGCTTTTTCACTAAAAAAGGACTGCCCGTTAAGGACAGTCCTGATTATTTTATTCGCCTAAGCCTCTGAACCAATCGAGAATTGCCTGGAACCAACTGATAATCTTCTTAATGAATGCGATAATTCCGTTGGGAGCGACACCGTCATATGGATCAAGAACATCTTCAAAGATATCCCAGCCGAGGATTTCTTCAATAATGTCAGCAGCGGGAGCATTTTTATCTCTCAATTCTGCTAATGCATCCTTCCAAAGAGCATTGAGTTCCTTAACGCCACCTGCTGCACCGTCAGCACCTGCATCTAAACCGTAGAAGATATAGTAGATAGTTGCAAGAGCAGTATCCATACCAAGCTGTGTTTCAACTGCAAGATTAGCGAACATCTTGATAATGGAAGCAACATAAGGTTCTGCTTCTTCACTCATTCCGAGGTAATCTCTGAGAAGACCGAGAAGTAATTCCTGATTGTTTTCATGAACGATAAAGGCAACGATAAGTCTTTCAACTACAGTAACCATTTCAACCTTACCGCCTGAAAGTTCCTCCATAGGAGCATAAACCATCTTGTAAGCGGTCTTGCCGTTTGCTGATGTGTAAGATTCAAGTTTACCTGTTGTGAGTTCAAGAATTGCATCTGCATCAATTGATGCGAAATCATAACCTGTACCGTTATTGATGACTTCAAGAAGTTTATCAAAGAGCCACTGGAAGTCGATTACGGCAAGATCAACACCGATAAGTTCGTAAATGTCAATCTTTGCAACCGGTTCGATAGCGCTGAGAAGTGCAAATACTGCATTAAGAGTATTCTTAACTACTGTATCAACACCGTTGGAGTTGATGAAGTAGATAAGGTTGGGAAGCATATCAAGAATTGCCTGTGCAGGGTCATCTTTGAGAATTTCGTCAACTCTGTCAAAGAGCGGATTGAGGATTGATGTGAGAAGAACAGCACTGTCAGCCTCAACTGCTGCATAGTAGTCAGAGGGAGTGAGAATATTCTTACAATCAAGAACTTCGAGAAGAGGAATTATACCGTAAGCATAACCTTCTGCGCCCTTGAGAGTGATAGCATCAGTCTTTTCTGCATTTACAAAGAAGGAAATATCTTCGTCAGCAAGAACATACTTGAGAATGCCGTAGATGGGTTCGAGAACATCGCAAAGAGCAGAAACGAACATTGTTCTGTCATCGCTGAATTCGGGAACATCAACCTCAGCAACTGCTGCTATATCAGCAATACCGGTTGTCTTAAGTACGTCAGCGATAATACCGCCAACAACTTTTCCGTTAACTTCGAGTTTGGTTAAGTTTTCGAGAATGCCTACAAGTGCATCGCGAACAGCAATAACATTATTGCTTGTGTAAAGTGAACCGCCAAGGAAACTGTTGATTAATTCCTTAATGTCCTTTTCACTTCCGCCGTCGCCGTCAACGTCTATACCGAGAAGGTAGATAACATTGTCAACAAAATCACCGAAGTTGTCAGCAATAAACTGAGACATATCGTAGGTGTAAAGAGGACCGTACTGATGATCCTGAAGAATTTCAGATGTGCTGATAGCAGAGAAGATATAATCTGTATCGGCTTTATCAGTAAACTGCCAGTTAAATTCCTGAACAGCAACTTCACCCATATTAACGAGATTGAGGATAAACTGGTAAACATCTTCACCGAGCATTTCCTTGATCTTATCTGCGTTTGCATCGTCAAGAAGAGTGAGAATTGCAACTGTAGCAAGAGTTGTTATCATATCGTACTTAGCGAAATCATCGTGGTAGTACATCTTTGCAGTAATATCTGCGCTGCTTACTGAATTATAAGCGGCTACTCTGCCGAGTGCAAAACCAACGAGTACATCAGAAATCTTGCCAAGGTTGAGACCTGTGAGTTCAGCAACGAGTTCGATAACTGCTTCCATTGAAAGGTTATCAAGACCGAGCATAAGGTCTTTTTCTACGCCGAGCATTTCTTCGATATTGATAAGAGATGCAATAGCAAATTCACCAACGACGGGTTCAAGTTTGATAAGAAGAGCATTTACAGCACCGAGAAGGTTTTCAACTGCTACGGTGAGACCGTTTGCATTGATGAAGTAGAGAACATTGGGAAGAATGTCAAATACTACTTCAACAGGATTTGCAAGGATAGCATCAACGCGACTGAATGTTGCGCTGAGAACACCGTTTACTACTGCTTCTGTATCGATTTCGTCTTCACCGTAAACTTCGGGAAGACCTTCAACGCCGAGTGCTTCGAGAACGAGTGCAAGACCTTCAGCATAACCGTGACCGCCGTTAAGAGTGATAATCTGTTCACCCTCATCGTAAGCACCGTTGTCGTTCTTGTCGTCTACGAAGAGTTTGTAATTTTTACCGAGAAGGAGCCAATCAATAAGGCCTTCAACTTCCATGAGCATACCTGTGAGGGCTGCTACGAAGGTTTCCTTATCCTTAACACCGGATACATCATAATCGAGAAGTCCCTGAACGTCTGCACCGAGAAGTGCGTCTGCTGCGCCAAGACCAACATTTACGATGTCTTTAAGGTTTTCGTCAAGACCGGCGATGAGGTCACCGAGAAGAGTCTGGATAGCCTTAAGGGTATCTTCTGAATAAAGGTTAACTTTATCAGCGAGAAGAGCGCCGAGTGAATCGTAGTTGCTGTCGATAATGCCTGCAGCCATATCACCGATAGAACCGAGGTTATCAGCAATATATTTTGCGCTTTCTTCTGTCCAGTTATTGGGATAAGTGATAGCATACTCGATTACGCCGATTGTTTCGTTATCGTAGTCGATGTCGTTTTCATCAAGAGCATACCACTCGGGTGTCTTGTAAGTTACGGGTGCAGACTCAAATACTTCAGTGATAGCAGAAATTACGTCTGTACCGAGAAGTTCTTCAAGTTTTGCAGCGAAGTCTTCGTCAGAAACGAGGAGAAGCGCTGTGGTAAGAACAACTGTTATTACATCTTTTCTGTCTGCAACCATCTTAAATGTGTAATCTGCCTTTTCAATCTTGCCGAAGCAGAGATTTACAAGGATTTCTTCTGCAGCCTTAAGGTCGAGACCTGTCTTCTCCTTAACGAGAGCAAGGATATCTGCAAGTGAGAGATACTTAAGGTCGAAGCCGAGAAGGCCTGCAAGATCAATGGGTTCTTCAAGAACGCCGAGACCGTTAATCTTATCAAGAAGTGCATAAACGGGAGCGAGGAGGTTATTTACTGCAACGCTTGCACCGTCGGCATTGAGGAAGTAAACGAGGTTGGGAAGAAGGTCGATAACTTCGTTTACAGGATTTGCAAGGATGGCTTCTGCGCGGGTAGCAAGAGCAAGAAGTATGCTTTCAACAGTTGCTTTTTCGGGAAGTTCGCAACCGAGTGCTTCAAGAACAAGTGCAAGACCCTTTTCGTAACCGAGACCGCCATCAATTACAATTGTATCTGTTTTATCTGACTTCTTAGCGAATCTGAAGTCATCGCCGAAGAAGAGCCAGTTAACAAGACCGCCTGCATATTTTGTAAGAATATAAGCAAGTTCAGCAGCAAATGACTTAACGTCAGTAATGTCTGCTGTGCATTCGTAGTTCTTAAGACCTACGATATCTACATCGAGGAGAACACCTGCTGAAAGGAGATTATCATCTACTTCTGCAAGAAGGTCAGTGATAAGAGCGATAATGCTGTTGATTGTTTCAGCATTGAATACATCAAGTTTTGCACCGATAAGTTCGGAAAGTGATGCATACTTGGTGCCGTCAATTTCGATCAGACCGATTACCATATCTGCGAGTGAAGCAAGATTGTCAGCAATATACTGTGCTGATTCATCTGACCAATCGTTGGGATATGTAAGCATTGCAAGAGTGTTGGGAAGAGTTGTGTTTCCTTCAACGTAGGAATTGAACTCTTCTTCTGTGCTGAACCAATACATCCAGTTGGGATCTGCATATGCTATTTCGATATGTGCAAATACAGAGTCAATGGCAGCGATGATACCTTCTGTACCGAGCAGTTCGTCAAGTTTTTCTGCATTAGCAGGAACAGTTGCCCATTCGAGTACGAATGAAAGAACTACTGTGAGCATATCCGCCTTATCAAAGGCTGCGCTGTAAGCACCCTTCTTCCAGTCATCAGCATTCTTAACAAAGGTTGAAACTGAATCGTATTCTGTACCGATTACCTTACATACATCATAGATGAGAACCTTAATGTCATCTAAGAGAGTGCCAAGGTCAACAAACTGTGATACGATTCCAAATACAGCATTGAGATCAATCTGATCAATATCAAGACCGAGAGGTTTCTTATCTCCCTCTTCACCGATTTCGATATTAGCAATAAGTTCAGCGATATCGAGATCATAGATAGGTCTGACTGTATCAAGAAGTACATATACGGGATGGAGAAGGTTTCTTACTACTGTTGCAAGGTTATTACCTGCAAGGAAGTAGAGGAGACCGGGAAGAATATCAAAGATTGCGTTTACAGGATCAGCAAGAACTGACTTTATAACGCCCTTAAGTGCATCGAGAATAAGTGCAAGTGCATCGTCATTTTCACCGAGTGCCTTAACTTCTAAGCCAAGTGCCTCAAGGAGAGGAATGATTGCATTGTTATAGCCGTCATTACCGGGAATAGAAACTTCACCTTCTGTACCTGCGAAGAGTTTGAGAGCTTCACCTTCGAAGAGGAAGCCAACAGCCGGTGCAAAGGGAGCAACTACTTCAGTAAGAGCAGTTACAAAGCCGTCAACATCACCGTCTTCAAATGCTGTGTATTCCATCTCTGCGAAAGCAGCAAGGTCAACACCAATCTGATTCTTAAGAAGGTTAGTAAGATTTTCATCAAGTTCAAGACCTGCAATAAGTTCAATGATAGCTGTGATGTTAGCGTTTGTGAGGAGACCGCCGATAACTTCAGCGAGTTTAGAGTTAAGTGTAAAGTCGGCTCCTGCCATGGGAAGAACAGCATCAATGATTGAAGTAAGGTTTGTAAGAAGGAATTCTGCCTTTGCCTTTGTCCAGTCATTTTCGGGGTTCATATAAATCTTATATGCAGGAGTACCTGTGAGAGTACCAACTTCTACATTGTTAATATAGCCGTTGTACCAGCTGTACTTCTTAAGAGTGTCATACTCATCCATGTTAAGAAGTTCAACAATTGCTGCGATTGCAGTGTCGGGATCTTCCTGAATTGCTTCAAGGATTGTGGTAAGAAGATCAGTTTCTTCTTCGCCTTCTTCACCTTCTGTGGGTTCTTCGGGCTCTGCAGGAACTTCAGGTTCTGTAACTTCTTCACCATCAGAGGGAATTTCTTCCTCAGGTTTTGCAAGAAGGCCAGCAATCATATCAAGGAAGCCGGGCTGTGCAAGAGCATCAAGAAGATAATCAACTACATAAGCAAGAACGTCTGCCTTGTTAGCATTGATGTGGTAAGCCTTACCTGCTTCGATATCATAGATTGCTTCTTTTCTCTGAGTATTAATCTTAACGAGATCACCGAGAGTTGCTACATAACCCTGGTTAATAGCGGGAATGTCGAGACCGAACTGAGCAAGAATGGAGTTAATACCGTCAGAAAGGTCGATAAGGTCATTGATGTTCAGCATTGAACCAACGTCAATGTCAACAGCGCCTGAAGGTGACTCTGCACCAACACAACTACCAAGACCACCAACCGGAGCAATGTAAGCAATCTGTGTCTTGAGCATGCTCAGAAGAGGAGTTACCATCTGTGTGGAAAGAGCATAGCAAATGTTGGGAAGCGCACCGAGAAGTGTATCAAGAGGAGCATTTCCTATCTGATCAACGAATGTAAAGATAGGATTAAGGATAGCCTCAATAATAAGTTCAACATCCTTCGTAGCGTCATTTAAGAATGAACCTTCAATGGTGGAAACATCTGTGTAAGAAACGCCGAGTGCTTCATAGATAGGTACAAGAAGGTTAGCATAACCGCTGTTAGGTGTAGCTGAAAGTTCAAGTTCAACTGTTGCCAAACCGTATGCAGCATTAGCGAAACCGGTTACTGTGGGAGCATCCCATTCCTTGTTTGCAACGATAGCAAGAAGGAGAGGTTTAAGACCTTCAACAGCATCGTCAAATGTCTCATAGAAGAGAGCTTTGAGTTCATCGCCGGTAACGCCTGCTTCCTTAGCGGCATCAATACCCCATGTGAGGTTGATTTTTCCGTTTTCATCACGAAGCTGAGTTGAATCCCAAGGTGTTGTAGAAAGGATAACCTTATCCTTATTATTTGAGTTAAGACCACCCTCAGGATCAAGTACTGTAGTGTAACCGTCTTCACCGTAAGCATTCTTAAATTCAGTATAAGCGGCATTAAGTCTTGAAATTGTCTCTGTATAAGCGGCTTTATTATTTACCTTACCAAGTTCTGTAGCAAGAAGGTCGGGGTAAATTTCAAAGCCTGCATCTCTGAGAGTAGCATGAAGAAGTTTTTTATAGTTTACAGTGAAGCCTGAAGATTCAGCAGGAAGGTCATTTGCGAATACTTTACCGAACTCTTTGAGAACGAGAGGATAAAGCATATCAACTACTGTATTGATGAAGGAGTCGGAAATGATGGCGCCTTCAACTGCTTCTGAGAGCATTGCACCGAGATCAAGACCAAGGAGTGCTGAAACATCAGCATTTGTAAGTGCTGTGTCAAGAACATCTATTACCTTATTAATCTTGTCATCATCTGTCACATATTCACCGATACCGTCTTCGTCGATATCATTATTTTTACGAGCAATATCATCAGTTGTATCTTCTCTTACAAAGTCACCGATAACGCTGGTCTGGAAGGTTGAAAAACCGTAAGAAGCGAGGAATTCTTCGTAACCGTAGTCAACATTCATAAGTTCGTTGTACTTTGCCACTGCATCCTGACTTACTGTGAAGTTAGGTGAAGTTACAAGGAATTCGTAAGCAGTCGTATTGATAAGACCGATTGAATTGGTAAGAGCCTTATAATCTGATACGGTAGCAATAGTGATCTTTTCGCCGTTAGCCTTTACATAAGCAGTATAGAGATCATAAGCTGTGTTGATTTCGCCTTCTGTTCTTACGTTGAGAACAATGTAAGCGTTGTTGATGTATTCAACCATAGGCTCATTGAGGTCGTCGAAGAGTTGATTTGCAATTTCTTCACCAAGGTCTGACTTCATACCATTAATAAGTGCTTTGAGACCTGTAAACCAATCATCATAAGACATTACACTTTCAAGAAGTGTTTCTGAATCTTCAGCAACAGCATTCTTGATTTCTTTGCTGTATTTATCATACTCGCTGAGGAAACTTTCATTATAGTCTGCTGCAATACCAAGTTGCTGAAGATTGAACTTGAACTCGCCGAGAGTAGTGAGATAAGTCTCACCGCAAACTTCTCTAACATATGTCTGAACATAATTGCCAAAGAGAGTTATATCATTTGAAATGGTAGCTACAGCTTCGATAATCTCGGCTGATGTTAATGTACCCTCATCGATCATCTCAACAGTCCACTCGTCATACATATCCATATCTGCATCAGTCTGAACCTTGAGTCTTCTGATGCCGATGATTTCATATTCATGTCTTACATCAGCACAGGTTGCTGCAATACCGTCAATGTCAAGATCGAAGGAATTAATGATCAGTTGCTGTGTAGCATCTTCAAGGATATAGAACTTTGCGAGTTCTGCTTCAAAAACAGTAAGATGAGCAAGAAGTTCTTCTTCTGTGTATTCGCTGTAGTCAACAGCATTGAGTCTGTTGAGTTCATCAACAGTTGCCTTGAAACCGAGGAATGTGATAGCATCTTCAAGGTTTTTGATAGCAGCGGCAATCTTAACTTCATCGAAGAAATGATTATAAACAGCTTCACTGTGAGTGCTGATAACACTGTTCTTTGCTGATTCGATTGCTTCCTTAATTAATGTAAGGGCATCTATGTCTTCTGAAAGAGCAAGAACAGCATTTACATCGGCAGTATTGATATAGTCTGCGTTGTTAGCAAAAACAGTTTCAGTGTTAACGAGAACTGCCTTATCGGTAGTAGTAGTTCCTGTCTGGGTAGGAGCATTGATCTTACCGTTATCATTATTGCTGTTAATAGCAATGTGATAGTGGTTTGTAGTGTCACAGCCACTTGTTGTTGTATAATTCTGTCTGGTCATTGAAAGTTTATACTGGTATTCACCGCCTAAACTCTCGGGAACGTCATTAATTGTGGTGTAACTTAAAAGTTTATCGGAAACTTTAGCGACCTTAACAACAAGAATATTGTGTCTTGCAGAAAGAACATTACGCTCTGTGGTTGTATCGTCATAATCCTCGGAACCGTCAGCGTTACGGTACGGAACATCATCCATATTGAATACGGCACCGAAAAGACCGGAAAGATTGTATGTACCGTTAAGGGTAGCAAGTTCTGCATCGCCGATGGCATATTCAAGATACTTGCGGATAAAGCCGAGGTCTGTACACTCGTTCTTACTTTCTTCCGGAACATAGAACGGTGCATTATCATACCAACCGTCGGAGCAGTTACCGTTACTGTTATGAGTATGACCGTTCTTGTACTCGTCAAGGCCTTTTATGGCTGCATCGAGTTTTGTAATAACGTTCACAACCTGCTCATAGTAACTGTATGAGGGTGCGGTATAGGTCCATGTTCTGGTTTCAGTTTTATTGCTATTTGAACCGGATGACTGTACATTACCACCAGTCGTGCTGAAGGTTTTCATAGCATCACATTTCATAGCATCAACAAAAGCCTGAACTGTGGCTGTATCATCAGCAGCCGCTGCTGTGAAACCGAATGTACCGAAGCACACGCTCATGCTTGACATAAGCATTATTACTGCCAAGAACACGGATAAAAGTTTTTTGGTTACTTTCATGTTTTTTCCTCCATTAAAATAAATTTGTTTTTGATTGGTTAAGAGTGCCAAACCACTCTCTGTCACCTTTAATTAAAGGTTGACGGTTAAACTTATCAGACCTCCTATGCTCATCTCTCGATGTATTTTTATATAATCTACCGGCATCACCATAATCATAGTATACCGATGCACCATATACAAAGTGAACTACTTAAAGGGTTTCTTCCGCTTTAACTTTTTTCCTATTAAGAACAGGGACTCTCTTTTCGATTTTTTTCACAACTGATTTATGGAAAGCATAGTACTTTTCCTCATACTCGGGAAGATTGGGTATTTTCAGTATTAAAAGCCACACAAAGCCCTCAAGGAAGGTTACTATACACCAAAGTTGCCAGAAAGTAAGTCCCATAAACATATGTCGCATTTCTTCGACATCATAATAACGGACAAACTCCCATGCAAATCTTACAACCGAATAAAACATAATGGTTAAGGGATAAGCCTTACCGGGTACTCTGTTTTTATACTTAAGGCCGTACCAAAAGCAGAAGGCTACAACTATACACATAGTCAGTGATTCCAGAGGCTGCGAAGGGAACATAACCATTTTATAAACAGGATTGTAAACTCCTGATTCCCAAGGAATTCCGGGACAACAACCGAAAACAGCACATCCAAACTTAGCACAGGTAAGAATAATAAATCCACCCGGTGCCATAGTGTCCATCACATTACGCCAAGGCTTTCCTGCAATCAAAGCCGCGCCGATGATGAAAAAGGGAACAAACATTACCGCACCGAAAATAGCAACTACAGATTCTCTTCCTCCGTACTTGACGGCAACCTTTGTAAACTGGTCTCCCATAAACATTGCTCCGGTAACACCGCCAACATAACTGACGAGCGTAAACAGAAATGCGCTGAGTTTCGAAACACCATGTTTTTTGCAGGTAGTAAGACTGACAACCATCATAAGTGTGAATCCTACAACATACATAACTGTCGGTGCAAATATTCTATATTTAAGTAAAAATTCTGACATAATAATCACCTGCGTCTCGTAAATATTACTTTAAATATGCCAAAAAAGAGCGTACTAACCCGCTATTGTATATATAATACTATATATTACAGATAATAGCAATAAGACATCCATAAAAATTTATTAAAAACAATTAAACTCCGCAAGAATCCCTACGGAGTTTAACTGTCATATTATTCAAGATTATCATAAACCAGTCCTATCTGTGACCTTACTTCATCGAGAATTTCCATAACCTCCAGTGTGGCTTTCAGAGGCACCATATTACTTTCTGTTTTGCCTGTACGCATATCCTCAGCCACAGCATCAAATTCATCAAGATAGGAATTGATTTTCGGCCCGTCGCCCTTGAAGGTTTCTTTACGGAAAAGACCTGTCCTGCAGGTTACGCCGTTCATTGCATGGAAAAAGGGTGCTGTGATTTTTCCCTTTTCCCCTTTGATTGTCATCTTTTCCAGACCGGTGTTATCATTTATGGATGCGGTGATGTTTACTTTTAATCCGTCAGGGTAAGTAAAGATTATATCTTCGCCAAGGTCAATTCCGTCCTTAAGTTTTGCGGTGCTTTCAATCTTTTCGGGTTTGCCCCAGAGACGGTAAGCGTAGGTTATGGGATAAATTGTAATATCGAGAAGTGCACCACCTGCCCTTTTCGGATCTGTGTGTCTGCCTTTGTTGCCGACGATTCTTATGTGATAACTGAAATCCGCTGACAGTATTTTGCCTATCTTGTTTTCATCAATCCACTTTTTAGTCATATTTGCCGAGGGTGAAAACCATGTCCACATAGCCTCACACAAATAAAGATTTTTTTCACGGGCAAAATTTATAAGTTCCTGTGTTTCCTTTGCAGTAACGGTGAATGCTTTTTCACAGAAAACAGGCTTGCCGAGTTCCAGTGAAAGTTTTGCATAACGGAAATGTGCATTGTGAGGTGTGACGATATATACACCCTCAACTCCTTCGGCAGTAATTGCCTTTTCAGGTGTATCGCAGGCTGTACCGCCGTACTTTTCCGCAAAGGCTTTCCCCTGTTCATAGTTTCTCGTATAACAGGAGACAATTTCATGTCTACCGCTTTTATTAAGTTGCGAGGCTACCGTCTTTGCCAGACTTCCCGTACCGATGAAGCACCATCTGAATTTATCCATAAAATCAACCTTTCTTTTTTTCGGTATTTTCATTATCTCATATATGAAAGGAAAGTGCAACAGAAAAAGAAAAAACAGCCTCATTGTGAAACTGTTTTTTATCTTATCAGCCAAGCATAGGCTCTGCCTGAATTGTTACGGTGTCGGTTTTGCAGTTCTCAGTTTCAAAAATTATAATTTCATTATCTTCTTTGAGAAGAGAGCCGGGAAGGTATAAGGCTTTCTGCGGACCTATTGACCAGTATCTGCCGAGATTAAAGCCGTTGACAAATACATAGCCCTTTGTAAAACCGTTCATATTCACAAAGCAGTCCCCTTTTCCTGCCTTGAAAGTACCCTTAAGGAAGACAGGGCCTGTTGCTGTCTTGTCCCCATTGGCGGAAAATTCAAGATTATCAAGATTATCGAGAGGAATACTGTGAACCGTATAGTCCATCACAACCTGATTGGCGAGAGTAACCTTGGATATGCCCTTACGGTCATAAAGGTCGAAGCCGTAATTGACTCTTCCCATAGTATCAACGAGAATACCGAGTTCGCTTTCACCTGAAACACCTTTGATGAATAGTTGCTTTTTCAGTTTCAGTTTATTAAAAAGAGAGCCTTCCTTCATTCTGTCAACAGAGGCAATTTTCTTTTTATCAAAATAAACGTGAGCATAATCGTGAACATCCTCTATACCGAGGAAGCCAGCATCATATTTACCTTTGATTTTCGTGGTGTAATAAATCAGTCCGTAATTCTGTCCGTATGCTTCCATATTTTTCGGTAAGGCCGATTCGTGCTTCACGGAAATACGGTCAAGATTTTCAAAAAGGTCTGCTTTTTCTGTAAGTTTAACCTGACCAACGCTCTGCATAGTTGGTGAAGGAGGAAGTTCGCCCATAGCAATACCCTGCTTTTCGCAAAGGAGTTTTCTTATTTTATGGTAGGTTTCCGTATAATCGCCCCACTCGGTCAGTGGCGCACAGTAATCGTAACTCGTTACCGTGGGCTGATACTTACCTCTGTGGTTTGCGCCTGCATTAAAGCCGAAATTGGTTCCGCCGTGGAACATATACATATTAAAGGAAGCATCCTGCTTTATGAACTCCTCAATTTCCTTGAGAGTACTGTCTGCTCCTCTTGTATGATGCTTTTCGCCCCAATGGTCAAACCAACCGCACCAGAACTCCATACACATTTTCGGCACCTTACCGAAAGGCTCAAGAGCAGAAAACGCAGTGGCCGTGCGTGAACCGAAATTAAGAGTAGGCAGAACATTTTCTATAGTACCGCCCGAAAGCATATTGCACCATGTACCGTCAGAAGTGAACTTAAGAACATCAATGCCCAGTTCGTCGTACATCTTTTCAAGAGATTTAAGGTACTTTTTATCGTTTCCGTAACTTCCGTACTCATTCTCAATCTGCATAGCAATAATATTACCGCCGTTTGTGATAAGCTGAGGCACGAGGAGTGAAAAGAGTTTTTCAAAGTAGTCCCTGACATGCTTTAAATATTCACTGCTGTTACAGCGAAGTTCGATATTCTTATCCTTAAGAAGCCATGCAGGAAAACCGCCGAACTCCCACTCAGCACAGATATAGGGGCCCGGTCTTACTATTGCGTATAAACCTAATTTCTGTGCTGTCTGCAAAAACCCGATAATATCAAGCATACCGCTGAAATCAAACTCTCCTTTTTTCGGTTCGTGAAGATTCCAGCAGACATAAGTTTCAACTGTATTGAAGCCTGCAAGTTTTAATTTAAGAAGTCTGTCCTCCCAATATTCGGGAAGAGTACGGAAATAGTGCATAGCACCCGAATATATGTTAAAAGGCTCGCCGTCAAGACAAAAACGGTCACCCTTTACTTCAAAAGTTTTTGCCATATTCTTACTCCTTTAATAATACAGTCTCCTATACCCTCACAAGGAAGGTATAGGAGAAAATTTTTAGCCGTAGATAGGTCCGTATTTTTCGCAAGCTTTATAGTCAGCGCTCTGGCTGTCATCTGTACCGAAGGCTGCCCATGAATGGGGACGGAAGATTCTTTCTTCGGGAACGTTGTGCATATTTACGGGGATACGGAGCATAGATGCCAGAGTGATAAGGTCATCGCCTACGTGGCCGTAAACAGTTACACCGTGGTTAGCGCCCCAGTTAGCCATTACTGAGTATACATCCTTGAATGCGCCCTTACCAGTAAGATTGGGAACAAACCATGTGGTAGGCCAAGTGCGGTCTGTTCTCACATCAATGGTTGTATGTGCATTATCGGGAAGGTCTGCTGTGTAGCCTTCTGCAATCTGCATAACAGGGCCGATACCTTCGACGATGTTAACGCGAAGCATTGTAACGGGCATTTCTGCTCTGCAACGGAAGTGGCTTGAGAATCCGCCGCCTCTGAAGTATTCGTAGTTGGCTCTGCACCAGTCTGTGGCTTCAAGACAAGCATTCATATCTTCTTCTGTCATTTCCCAGAAAGGTTTCATACAGCCTTCGCCCTTATCGTTCTTTGCTGCACCGCTTCCGTCAAGAGCTGTAGCACCCGAGTTGATAAGGTGGATAAAGCCGTCTTTAGCCTTGCCCTCGGGCTTGTAGCCTGTAACTCTTTCGCAGGCTTCGGGAGACCAATATGTACGTACATCGTGGAAGCAGGGAGCACTGCCTGAGACGAGAGTACCGAGCATCATAGCAACACCGTTGAGCGTATCGTTTTCTGTAGCGAAAGGTGTGGGAGCCTTGGGGCCGTTCCAGTCAAAAGTAGAAGCCATAATTGCTTCGGTAAAGTCAGCATTGGGAAGCCAGTCTGTCCAGTTTCTCTGTCCCTGGAAACCGCCTGCAACGGCATTTTTGCCGAGTGCTTCTTCGTGCCAGCCGAGTTCGTCAAGTTTTTTGTTGCCGTAAAGAATATCTCTTACGATAATTGAGAACTTGGCAATAAATTCCCAATCCTTGTCAGCGGGAACAACCTTTGATTTTCTGATGATTTCGGGAAGGTCTTTACCTGCATTTACATCAAAGCCCTCTTTACAGTTAGCCTTAATCCATGCAAGAGCCTTTTCGTATTCATCTTTATCATAGATTTCAAGAGTGATTCTTCTGATAATGTCACTCATATCCACCCACTCGGCACGGATGCCGAAGTACTTCTGGAACATAGAAGCGTCGCAGTAACTACCTGCAATACCCATCGAAATGCCACCGAGATTCACATAGGCCTTGTTCTTCATCCAGCCAACTGCAACGGCACCTCTTGCAAAGGAAAGGATTTTCTTCGCAACGTCGTCGGGAATTGTTCTGTCGTCCATATCCTGAACGTTTTTGCCGTAAATGGAGAAAGCAGGAAGCCCCTTCTGTGCATAGGCAGCCATAACTGCGGCAAGGTAAACAGCACCCGGTCTTTCTGTACCGTTGAAGCCCCATACAGCCTTGATCGTGTTGGGGTTCATATCGAAGGTTTCAGAACCGTAGCACCAGCAGGGAGTAACGCTTAAGGTTGCCACAACGTTTTCCTTTGAAAACTGCTCTTCACATTTTGCGGCTTCTGCACCGCCACCGATTGTGGTATCGGAAATTACACACTGAACGGGAGTACCGTCGGGATATTTAAGAGTTTCAGTGATGAGTTTTGCGGCTGCTTCAGCCATACCCATAGTCTGTGCTTCGAGGCTTTCTCTTACACCGCCCCAACGTCCGTCAATAACAGGTCTGATGCCAATTTTAGGATATAACATAACATTTTTCTCCTTTATGTTTATTTTTTAATAATTTTACAGAATCTTTCAAAAGCTTCATCCCAATCGGAAGTATGCTCTTGTTCGTACTTTTTAACTTTTTCCGTTTCGGCAATAATCTCTCGACCCTTTTCGATGCTTTCGATTTCACCTAAAGCAATAAGTTGAAGAACAATATTGCCTAAAGCAGTAGCCTCAATGGGGCCCGCAATCACGGGAATACCGAGACTCTGTGCAGCAAGTTCACACAAAAAGCCGTCCTTTGTTCCGCCACCCATAAGATGAAGCACATCAAACTTTTTACCCGTACATTCCGTAATCTGATCCAGAGCAAGTCTGTACTTAAGCGCAAGACTTTCGTAAATACATCTTACCACCTGTCCGATGGTTTCGGGAACAGGCTGATTTGTCTTTTTACAGTAGGCTCTTATTTTATCGGGAAGATTGCCGTGAGCAGAAAGTTCAGGTGCATCGGGGTCGATGAAACTTCTGAATTTTTCACTTTCACGGGCGAGCATTTCAAGTTCGTTATATGAATATTTGCGGTCAGTTTTCGCAAGGTCACGTCTTGTCTCCTGTATGAGCCACAAACCGCTGATGTTTTTAAGGAAATTGATTTTTCCGTTGGCGCCCACTTCGTTTGAAAGTTCGAGAGCATTACTCTGCTTTGTCATAACAGGCTCGTCGAGTTCACAGCCGATAAGCGACCATGTGCCGCAGGAAAGGAAAGCGGCGTTTTCACTCTTGGCAGGCATAGCGGCAACGGCACACTGGGTATCGTGACCGGCAACACTTACAACGGGAATACCCTTATAATCTCCGTTGACCGTTGCACTCGGACATATCTGCGGAAAGAGGTCTTTGCTGATTCCGAAACACTCAGTTACCTTATCGC
Source organism: Acutalibacteraceae bacterium (assembly GCA_045537395.1). Lineage (GTDB taxonomy): Bacteria > Bacillota > Clostridia > Oscillospirales > Acutalibacteraceae > UBA6857. Next base: position 19,402 of record JAZSPI010000012.1, read on the forward strand.
TCCACTTTTTGGTCAAGGGATTGAGCATCTGTGATGTTGACGCAATGGTAGTTTCACAGACTTTCTTTCCTGTAAGAAGATAAGAAAACAGGTCAGGCATAAACAGAAGTTTATCTGCCTTATCCTTATTTTCGTCGCAGATAAGTTGAAAGAGAGTGTTGATGTTCATTATCTGATTGCCTGTTTCAGCATAAATCTCTTCTGCATTCATTTTTGAAAAAGCCTTTGGGAGAGCATCCTTCGTTCTCTCGTCACGGTAATGATAGGGCTCATGGATTATCTCGCCCTCTTTATTGACAAGAGCATAGTCAACGCCCCAGGTATCAAAAGCCAAAGAATCAACCTCGCCTGCTTTTTCTATGGCAGATTTCACCTCGCCGATTATCATATCAACATCGTGGCAAACGTGTCCGTCAACGGTTTTGGGGATATTTTCAAAACGGTGGATTTCCTCGTACTTTATCTCCTTACCGTCAAAGGCGGCCTTAATGGCTCTGCCTGTGGAAGCACCGAAATCAAAGGCTAAAACTGTTTTCATTTTACCACACCCTTTTTCAGAAGAATGTTGGCATAGATTGCCTTTTCGCCTGTGGCGATGATAAGATAGGCTCCCTTTGCTCTTTCGTAAAAAGCGAAACGCTCCGTATAATCAACAGCGTGACGGTCAGGCTCATGCTTTGAAAGTATTTTTTCATAAGTGCCCCATATTTCGGGAGTGCCGCAGGTGTCCCCTTTCACAACTTCCATAAGTGCTACAGGTTTTTCAGTATATGTATCAAGAGGAATAAGTTCAAGCACTGCGTCAAGAATTTCAGGTACACCGTGTCCGTCAGCACGGATAACTATTGAATTTTTACCGACACTGTGGCAAGGGAAATTACCGTCAGCGATTACGAGTTCATCTCCGTGGCCCATTTCAGCAAGGGCTTTGAGAAGTTCTGGAGAAATAATCGGTGATATTCCTTTAAGCATAATGTCACCTCTTAATCTTTCTTGTGAAGCATATCATCTTCGGGATTAAAGACTTTGTAGCCGGGATGTCTGCCTGTTACTCTGTAATATCCGCGAAGGTCAATGAGTTTCTGGATATTGTCTCTGCTGATATCGTGGCTTCCGCCGAGAATAACCGCATTGATTGTTATCTTTGCCCAGAGTTCGAGGCTTTCCATTCTGTAGAAAGCAGTTATAACATCGCTGCCCACAGCAAGTGCACCGTGATTTTCAAGAAGCATTACATCATGCTCTTCAAGATAGGGTTCGATAGAATCGGGGACTTCAGATGTGGACGGTGTGCCGTAAGGAGTGAGAGGCACAGAGCCGATAACAGCCACATCTTCAATCATATTGTACATATCCATAGCCTTGTGAGCAACGGCGAAACCTGTGGCTCCGGGAGGATGGGCGTGAATTACGCTGAATACATCTTCTCTTTTGTCATAGCAGCGAAGGTGCATTTTAATTTCGCTTGAAGGACGGTAGCCTTCTTCTGCTTCAAGAATATTGCCCTCTTTGTCAAGAATAACAAGTTTATCGGGAGTGATAAAAGATTTGCTGATTCCGGTGGGAGTTGCAACTATTCTTCCGTCGGGAAGTTTTGCGCTGACGTTACCGTCATTGGCTGCAACCCAACCGAGTTGCCACATTTTGTGACATACATCACATATCTGTTCTTTAATTTGCTGTAAGGTATCCATATTTAATCTCCTTTGTTATAAATTTCCTTTCTAAGTATATCAAATTAAATCTGCAAATTCAATATGGTTACAAGAAATTATTAAGAAAATGGATTAGGTTTTCTCAGGGGTTTAAAGGAAACATTGTGTCGGCATTCTTGAAACATAAACCGCAATCGGCGTAGAGACGGTTGCCCACTGCCTTTCGGTTATGAAATCGTGCAATCAAAAAAGGCTGCCACAAAAAAGTGACAGCCGGATTGTTTACTTTTACCACTCTCTGATAACTTCGGGATTTGCAAAGATTTCATCAAGTTTTTTGATATAAGGCAGAATATCACCGAAACCGCCTACTCTGTGGTCAAAGGTAAGAGTGATGGGAAGAATTTTCTTTGTGCCCATTTCAATTTCACCTTTATCGTTTTTATAAACATAATTTTCATCTCTTGCCACACCCACAGCCATAAGGAAAACCTGAGGAAAGAGAAGAGGTGCATTGGTAACTCTGCCGTTGAGAGTTTTATTTACGGCACCGAGATTGGTCAGACATACTGTACCCTCGTCAAGGTCATCGGGAGAAAGACATCCTTCCCCTCTGGGCGCGTGTTCAAAAATACCCTTGAATGAGGCAACTCTGCCTTTGCCGAAAAAGCCACGGAAAGTCTGTACAAAAGTAGTGAGAAACTTACCCTTGACAATAAAACCGACGGTTCTCTTTGTAAGAAGATCAAAAAGAACACGGTCAACATCACTGGTCTGGATAAGTTTTGCAAGTTCAGCCGTGCGCAAAGAGATTTCCTTGAGGCTCTTTTCTTCGCAGGCGCTTACCTTAACGGGAAAGGTCTCCCCTGTTTCAAGAAGAATGGGAACTGCAATATCAACATGCTTTTTAATAATCAGTTTTCCCGTTGTAGCAAGACGGTTATATTCAATGTAAGAATTAAGTCTCGGTGCAACCTTAAGTCCTTCAACCATAGCGCGCATCATAAGGTCATTGAAAGTGAGATTGTAATCGCACTCTGCTTTCAGTTTGCGGAACTCCTCCCAGAATTCTGTCACATCAGCATCATAGGTATAGCCGGGAGTAGGCATATCCTGAGCATTGGTCAGAACGTTTCCCGATATCTTTGCCTTGAGATTGAAATATTCTATTTTGTCGCCTTCTACGGGACCGTGGGTAACATCACTTATGAATTTCTGAAACTTATTCATTTACTTTTTCCGTCCGTTCTCTTTTTTTCAAAAAAACAATATTAACAATACTGTGAGTTTAACACGAAAGAAAGTCTTTGTCAATTGATTTGACAGTTATAATACACATTATAAAAAAATGTATGATTTGTTAATCTTTTGTTTGAATCAGATAAAACTTTATAAAAACAGCACTCCTTGCGGAATGCTGTTGATAATCTTAATTAATATGTGTATCTGAGACCGTCAATCCATTCGTTACCGGTGAAGTTTCTTCCTTTTACAAGGACTTCGTCTTCATAAACTTCAACTACGATACCGTCACCCATTTCAGTAGAACGGGGAACATTGATTGTGTTTACTCCGCTCTGCACACCGAAGTTATCTGCATCAAGTCCGTTATGGGTATGACCGTAGAAATACAAAACATTGTCATAAGCACTCAGAAGGTCTGCAAGTGCATAGGGATTTTCGCCCTGAAGAAGATCAATGGGATGATGATTGAAAACAAAAATAGGTGCATTCTCTGCTTCTGCCTTTTCAAGAACACCTTCAAGCCATGTAAGCTGTTCGTCGCTCAAAACATAATCGTTTACTGTAATGTCTTCGGAAGAAAGAACAATCATATAACAACCGTTGAGCACTTTATAATAATAAGGTTTGTTTATACCGCTTCCGAAATAGAAATTATTGAAGTAAATAAAGTTGTTCCGGAAGTTATTATAATTGCCGTTTCCGTTGCCGTAATCGTGATTACCTGCAATAACAAAATTCTTTTTTGCGGGCATTGCTGCTTTCACGGCAGAATAGAAGAAAAAGTTTTCTGCAACCTGACCGTTCATAGTGTTGTCGCCTGTGTAGACAACAGCATCAATATCAGAACCTGCCTTGATGCCTTCAAGGATACCTTTAAAGGTTTTATAGGGTGCGGGGTTGTTTGTTTCTACGTGAATATCTGATACTACTGCGAAACTTGTGATGAGTTCGTCAGGATTTTCGGCTGTGTAGGGAGTAACAGCACTTCCGAAAGTGGGTGACATCATCATAACAAGTGTGAGAATGGTCGCCATTAAGTCCTTCAGATAAATTGCAACAGTTGAAAATTCCATATTTTAATCCTTCTTTCTGTAAGTTTTTTTACATTATAACACATAAAATTTACTTTGTAAATATCGGATTTATTTTTATAAAAACACAGAGCAGAAATCTGCCCTGTGTCCGTAATAAACATTATACTTATTTTGTAACGGGATATCTGTATTCGAGGCCGTCAAGCCATTCGCCCGTTATGAAGTTTCTGGCTCTTACAAGAACTTCATCTTCATAAACCTCGACTACGATACCGTCGCCTGCTTCGTATTCAACAGTTTCGGTTACACGACAAAGGTTTATGCAGTCAACACCGTAAGAATTAAAGAAATTGTTAGCATCAATTTTATCATGAATATGACCGTGTACAAAAAGTTCTGCACCGTAATTCACAAGAAGAGCGCCGAGTTCTTCCTTTTGAACTTCGCTGTCGTTGTCAAGATAACGAAGGGGGAAGTGATTGAAAATAAAGATGGGAGCGCCTGCTTCTTTGGCTTGCATGAGAACGCCCTCAAGCCAATCGAACTGCTCTCTGCTCATAGTGAAATCTCCTGTTGTGGGATCTTCCGAACAAAGAACAATCATATAGCATCCGTTAAGCACTTTGTAATAATAAGTTCTGTTTATGCCGCTTCCGAAATAGAAGTTGTTATTATAAATATAATTGTTACGAAGTTGATAATAGTCACCTGCTCCGTTACCGAGGTCATGGTTACCTGCAACAACATAATTCTTTTTGGCGGGCATTACTGCTTTAATAGCAGAATAGAAGAAGAAATCTTCGAGAAGCTGACCGTTCATAACGTTGTCACCTGTATAAACAACAGCGTCAATGTCTGAACCTGCTTTGATGCCTTCAAGAACACCTTTAAGGTTTTTATAAGCTGTAGGATTATTTGTTTCTACGTGAATGTCTGATACTACTGCAAAACTTGTGATGAGTTCATCAGAATTTTCTGCTGTGTAGGGAGTAACAGCATTTCCAAAAGCAGGTGACATCATCATAACAAGTGTGAGAATGGTCGCCAATAAGTCTTTAAGATAGATTGCAACAGTTGTAATATCCATATACAGTTCCTTCTTTCTGTTTTGTTTGGAAAATTATAACACACTATTTTCCTTTTGTAAATATCGTTTGATCTTAATTTAAATTATTAACAATGTTTCTGATGACAAATATCTGTTTTTTCACTATTTCTTTAACCCGGAAACGATATATTTTTCTTCGTCAGATATCATAATATCAACCGTGAAAAATTCAGACATCATCCGGGCAAGTTGTTCTTTTGACGGTAAGGGCAATGACACATCCTTGGCCGCACCGGAATGACACAGAGAAAGTTCCTCTTCACTTATGCCGTGCGCTACAGTGAGTCTTCCCTCATTTTTCAATGATGAGGCGAGATTATCAAAAAGTTTCTGCGGATTTGTGAAATGCGGAAAAGCGTTATATATCATAACTGCATCGTATCTGTCCTCAAAAACATAATCTTCCGCATCACCGCAGATTACTTCCGCTTCGGGAAACTTCTCTTTCGCCTTCGCTGTCATAACCGAAGAAATATCGATACCCGTAACCCGTGCTTTCCGAAGGAGATAATCAGGGAAAAGTATTCCCGTTCCGCAAGCCACATCAAGGATATGTCTGCCCTCGGAAACTCCACCGACGGAAAGGATAAAATCTATAACTTTTTCATTGCGCTCCTGATTGGCATCCCAATCGGGTGCCATAGCATCAAAGAATTTGATAACCTGTTTTTTATCCATACTCAGCCTCCCATGGACGCGCTTTTGAAATGAAGTTCTTTCATCCCCTCTACCTCATCGCAGATAGGCTTAAGATTACAGGTATCACAGTCAAAGGTAATACTGTTCATTACATGGTTGAGGGTTTCGGTAATATCCGTAGTCTTTTGTGCCAATGCTTCAAGGCGCTTATAATCAGCCTTTTCCGCCGTGACATAAATTACCCTTACTGCTTTCACCTTCGGGTTTTCCTTGTATTTTTCAATCAGCAGAGTGCCGACCTTACCGAAATCTATACCTGATTTCAGGGCACTTTTAGCCACACGCACACTCTCCTTGTGAGAACGTGAGGTTGTCCTTATCATATAGCCCTCAGGGAAATGATGATATTTGACATAATCGACCTTTTTTATGAGTTTATAAATATCCTGCTCATCACCGCAGTTTTCCAGTTGTACAATGCATATACGTGCGAATTTACGGTTTTTATCTATACCGTAAAGGTCATCACCCACTACTGTGATACCCTCATGCACCTGTCCGCCGGTAACAAGATTAAACCCTACCCCGTCAAGTTCAAAAGCAGTATCTCGCTGAAGAATAACCTGACTGTATCCGGTATCCTTCCACAGATTTTTCTGACTGTAATCAAGAGAGTTCTGGGGTGCATTTTCAACAAGAGTATAAACTTCATTTATCAGTGAATCAAAAAACTCCATTACAGTTTCTTATCCTTTTTCATTTTGTCATAACGGTTTTTCCACAGCCAGTCATAAACCGCACGGACAAGTTTCATATCAAGGTTGAACCAATAAACAGCAAAAGTCACGACAAAAAATACGACTATAATACTGATAATAATCAATAAAACTTCCATATTACTTCACCTGTGCAAGACCTTTCTGTCGGGCATATTCAGCCGCACCGAGAGCACCCATAAGTTGAGGGTCGGTTGAAAGTTCAACAACCCTGATTTTAAGCACTTTTTCAATAGCAGCCTTAAGTCCGTCATTTTTTGCACAGCCACCCGTTAGAGTGATACTGTCTGTGGCACCTGCTTTTTTAGCCATAACAAAACAACGCTTTGCAACGGCAAGTTGAATACCTGCGGCAATTTCGTCCATAGGCTTACCCTCACCTACGAGAGAAATAACCTCGCTTTCGGCAAAAACAGTACACTGTGCAGTAATGGGAATAGTGTTTTTTGCCTTAAGGGAAAGTTTTGAAAATTCCGGCAAGGTCATTTCAAAAGCATTTGCCATAGCCTCATAGAATCTGCCTGTACCTGCGGCACATTTATCGTTCATTGCAAAGTTTTTTACGGTACCGTCGGTATCAATCGATATACCCTTTACGTCCTGCCCACCGATGTCTATAATAGCCTTTACTTCGGGGTTGGTTACGTGTACGCCCATAGCATGACAACTGATTTCCGATATATTTTCATCAGCAAAAGGCACCTTATTTCTGCCGTAACCCGTACCGATAAGATATGTAAGTCCTTCGGCGTTTTCGAGACCGTCTACCTGTGCTACCGCATCACCGAGGGCTATCTCGGCACTCTGTACAGGGTTGATTTTACTTCTGTTTGTAACATTGGCAACCATTGTGCCGTTTTCATCAAGTATTACACATTTAGTGTAGGTTGAACCTACATCGCATCCGCCAAAATATTTCATTTCTTTTCTTCTCCTTTACCAAGCTAAATCATCTTCAAAATCCATAAGTGAAGCGTCCACAGGCTCCTCCTGCAGAACTGTCTGCATATATTTGTTTACCTGATCGCGCATTTCGCGTCTTGAGATTGTACGCGGATCCATAAGATCCTGACGCACCCAGATGAAATTGATTCCCTTTTCTCTGGCCTGGTCATCAAAAATACCTGTAAGTCCGTCCATACCCTTGCAGGAAATCTGGTCATACATAATAACCGTGTCCGCATTGTACTCTTCGACTATACGCCAGAGTTCGTCAACAACATTTCTGTAACCGCCCTTTGTATGCTTACGCATAATTGAACGCTGATAGGTTTTGGCAAGATCCTTGAGAGACTGCTCTTTATCTTCTGTGTCGATTTCAAGATAGGAAATCATAGTTTCCATATCCATAACAACATTCATACCCCAACAGTTTTCAAGCCAGTTAGCAAAACTGGTGTAATAGTTTGCAGGACATGACCACACAACTGCTCTGTGACGCATATGCTTTGAAACGGGTGTTTTCTTTTCATAAGCCTTCACCATAATTTTATTTACTTTTTTATCAACCCTAAGGAAGTTTTCATTTGAGCCGCCGGAGAGATTGAAGTAATAAATCCTGTAAAGCCAGAAGGCTGCACCTGTCATCTGAGGATAAGGTGTTTTGTTGATATCCCATTTCTGTCTTTCATATTCAAGTTGTTTGTTGTAGTCTTTCATTCGTTTGAAATATGCATCCCAGTCGAATTTCTCACCTGTCTGATCCTCAATGAATTTTATGAGAGATTTGATTTCGTCGACAGCATATTCCTGAACGTCCTCACCGTCATATCGAAGAGGGATACCGAAACAGTGGGTGGGAAGATTAAGTCTTCTGTCAAGGAATGAGGAGTTCATAATCGAGCCGTCGCAGGGCATATTGGTTCCGATCATACAGCAGCCCATTTTCGGATAGTCATCTTCAATAGCAACACCTGCCTCGGCGGAAGGAAGAGGACAGACATCGGCAGGTACACCGAAACTTTCCGTTACCTCAAGATAGGGAGGCGTAATCTGCTGGTCAACCATGGACGAAAGAAAGATAGGTAAAGTCTGCAGCGGTACGGGAATAAGATTCGGAAAACCCGTAAACACCTCGTTGGGAACGATTTCATCCATAAGCACAATTTTCTTTGAAAGTTTGTTGCCGGGATTGATTTTCTCGTCGGCACGGAAGGAAATGTTGATAAGTTTTGTCGTATGCTTAACAATCATATTATAATGAAGGTGCGCTATACGAAGGTGGGGTCCTCTGAGACCTGCAACATGACGGTCAATAAAGGAAGGAGTGGAAAGATAGGAAGCCATCCAGCGGTATCTCCACAAACCTTTCACAGTGGATACAGGTGCTTTAAGCACCATTTTTATCATATCCTTCCAGGTGATAAGCCAGCGATAATAATCGTACATCGTATCTTTGAAGCCGCGCCATTCCCTGTGCTTAAGTATGGCGGTATGCTCTTTATAGAGTTTTCCGTAGTTATCCATTTTCCTTCGCCTGCCTTTCTTTCTGTATCTTTTTGATTTCAAGGCTTTCCACAAAAGCCTGTACACGGGTACGAAGTTGTCCCGAAGCCGAAGCAGTATACTGACGGTCAACGGCGGCAGTGGGTACTCCGTAATCGTTGGTCATTACATAAGAGGCAAGTGCCCTTTCATAACCCCAGTATTCACAGAATTTAAGTTGTTCGTACATAACGCCGTCAGCATGGTATTCATCCACAAGAGCCTTTACATAGTCGCGTCTTTCCTGCACCTTTTCGTGGCTCATATAACGGGGACACTGGCTTGTCTTAAGATAGTGAAGACAAATCTGAGTAAGAACATCTTCGTCCTCTTTGATAATGATTTCCTGTCTGCCGGGCAAAGCACCGAAGCAATATCTGTCTGCCACAACAAGCGCACCGCTGTCCTCAATGAGTGCCGTGAAGTCCGGGTCATCCATTTCAGAGCCTACAACAACAATCTTTGCTCTGTAATTCTTTTTAGCGTCCGGCTCTCTTGTCTTAAGTTCTTCAGCAGTTTCACGGAGTGCGGGAAGTATAAGAGATTTCGGACAACAGTATGTAATAAGGTTAAGAATATGATACTCGTATCCGGTAATTCTCGGATTATCTTCTTTACGGTAGTTGCCGATTTCCGTCATAAGACGGCAGACCTCATTATGCTCCTCAACTGCTTTAAGAAGTGCTTCGTCTGAAGTGTCAACACCGTAAACCTCATTGAGTTTGTCAAGAATTTTAAGTCTTGTCTGCTTAACGTAATGTCTTACGGTATGCTCCTCAATTTTAAAAGGCATATCAAGAAAAGTAAGGAAAAACTTTTCATCGGGAACAAGGTTCAGAAGTTCGAAATGCTCAGCCGTTCTGTTCATTTCGGAACAGGTCTCGGAAGCAAGAAGTGCATTAAGAAAATTATAGCCGCCTTCTATTGCCCTTTCAAGTATCGCCTTTGAGTAACCGCAAAGGAAGTTGCTCATATAATAAGTGGCTATATCCATTGAACCTGTTCTGGGCGCTCTTAATCTGACAGAAAAGCAGTTTCCGCAGTTAAGCAGCACTTCAGGAATATGGTAGCAAGTATAACCGAGCGCAATGCCTCCGTCGGTTTTTGCCTTTTGCACGAGTTCATTGTTGGCTTCCTGCAGAAGTTTTTCGAATTCATAAAGGTGCTTTAAATCTTTCATAGTTTTCTCCTTATAATATCTCTAACCTTTCAAGGGCTTCTTTTACGCCCTTTACAACATTGGAATCAGCAGGCAGTTTCGTTATATTCTTGCCTTCAATGTCATAAATTGCAAGATTTTTATCGTTTTCGATATATGACAAAACGGGTATGCCGTTTGTATTTATGTGAGGTATTACGCTTTCGTCGGGTATTCTGTTTACGACAGCACCGATTTTTTTATACATAACAAGTTCATCGGCGACGCTCTTTATGGTGGAGATAACCTGTGTACCCTTTTTGCTTGCATCGGTAATAAGCAGAAGGTGTGTAACCTTTTCCATAACGCGGCGGTTAATCTGTTCAACTCCCGCCTCACCGTCAATAACAACATAGTCAAAATCTGCAGAAAGAAGGCTTATAACCTCTTTAAGATAAGCATTTATTTTGCAGTAACAGCCTGCACTTTCAGGTCTGCCCACAGCGATAAAAGCAAAGCCGTCAGTTTCAACAAGGGCATCAAAGATTTTATATCTTGCATCACCCAGAAGTTCAATTGCCGCCTTGGTGTTTCCGTCTTCAACAGTTGAAACTATTTCTTTTCTGATATCGTCAATTGTGGTCTCAACCTCAATTCCCAGAGCCGTCGAAAGTCCTACGGCAGGGTCAGCGTCAATGGCAAGAATCTTTTTATCGGGATAATTTTCCACAAGAAGTTTTACGATAGCCGCCGAAACCGAAGTTTTGCCTACTCCCCCCTTGCCGGAAAGAGCGATAATTGTTGCATTGTTTTCCATATACATTTCTCCTGATATTTTATCGAGATTCATTATAACAAAGTTTACCATCTTTTTCAACAAATTTATTTAGTTTTACCTGTTTATTTTATTCTTTTCTCCCGAAAAATTACAGACTTTCAATTATTTATATAAAAATACATATCACTTATAACCCATTGACTACCGATAACATAAATGCTAAAATAAAAATAATAAGAAAATGTCAGGCGGTGGTATTACGGTTATAAAACATAAGATAACAAAAGACAAAGAGGGGCAGTATTACACTCTTCCCTTTGACGCGCCCGAAAAAGCGGTGAAAATCACCGTCACCTATGACTACTACAAACCTACAAAAGGACTCATGGGCGACCTTAAGCCGTCAAACACCGTAGACATAGGTCTCATGGATGAAAAAGGCAATTTTCTCGGCTGGTCGGGAAGTTCACACAAAACCATATATGTGGGTGAATACGATTCCTCGGCAGGCTATCTATGCCAGAAAATCAACAGCGGCAAATGGCAGATAATTATCGGTGCTTACCATGTGATGGATGAAGGTGTTGATATTACATACAACATTGATTTTGAGTATGAGGGTGAAGTTCTTTTATTCGGTGATTTACATATGCACTCCACGGCTTCCGATGGTGTGTTCAGCGCCTTTGAACTCGGAAAACTCGCAAAAGAAAAAGGTCTTGATTTCATCGGCATTGCAAATCATAACAACTTCTCTGAAAATCTTGCACTGCCTCACATTGACGGACTTACCTTTATACCTGCAGTTGAGTGGACTCACTATAAAGGACATATGAACTTTTTCGGTGTACCTGCACCCTTTGAAAACAGTTTTATCGCAAACACCAAAGAAGAAATGCAGTCCATTATCAGCCACGCCGGAAGCCTCGGTGCAGTCATATCCGTCAACCATCCTCTTTGTCCCATCTGCCCCTATAAATGGGAGGACGATGAGGCATTTGATATGATGGAAATATGGAACGGTCCTATGCGCCCGTCAAATGTAAAGGCTCTTGATTGGTGGACCTCACTTATGAAAAAAGGCAGACAAATCCCTGCCGTTGGCGGAAGTGACTTTCATAAACCTAAGCAGTTTGCTAAACTCGGCAGTCCCGTCACGGGTGTCTATTCCCCGTCAAGAAGTTCCGCTGACATACTCTCTGCAATCAGAAACGGTAACTGCTTTATAGCAGAAAGCAAAGACGGAGTAAAAATTAAACTCATCTACGGTGGGTATGTTATGGGACAGACGGCTGAATACAAAGAGGAAACACCATTAGAAATTTATGCCGGAGCAAATAAGGTTACTCTTGTCACCGACAAGGGAGAAGAAGAAATAAACCTTACCGACGGCTACGCTCAAGTAAAACCCGAAAAAGTAAAATTTGCTTACATCAAGGTCTGTAAGGGCTTTGGTAAGTTCAAGAGGATTTGTGCAATATCAAATCCTATATATTTCAGATAAAGGAGAAAAAACAATGACACCTAAAAATGCACTGACGAAGAAAACATCCCCTGCCCGTTATGGCTTTGCCATGTTCGGCACATCAATCCCCATCAATATGTTCAAGTCCTTTGCGGCAATCTTCTATGTGGATATGCTCGGACTTGATATGAAAAAGTATTCACTCGTTCTGTTTATCTACACCTTTGTGGACGCAATAGACAACCCTGTTTACGGTTTTCTTTCAGACCGTACCCGTACAAAATGGGGCAGAAGAAGACCGTGGCTTTTAATCGGCACTCCCCTGCTTGTACTTTTCTTCATACTGTTCTACAATGTACCCTCCTTCATCGAAAGTGAAAAAGGTATGCTCTTTATCTATATGCTTCTGATGTACATACTCACGGGTACACTTGACTCATTGGTCAATGCAAACTACGGCTCACTTTTCCCCGAACTTTTCAAAAAAGATGAGGAACGCGCCAAGACAAACGGCTTCCGTCAGATTTGTCAGCTTTTCGCTATGGCAATAAGTATAGCCCTCACTCCCATGATTACCGAAGCAATCGGTTACAGACTCACCTCTCTTATCTACGGTATCGTTGCCCTTGCAGTTATGATGTTCTGTTTCTGGGGTTGCCGTGAAAGCACAGACTATGAAGAACTCGAAAAGCCGCAACTTTTCGCCAGTATCAAGGCACTCTTTACAAATCCCCGCTTCTGGATTTTCGGTCTTGCGGGTGCTTTCTATTCAGCCGCATTCTCACTCATTTCTCAGGCTATACCTTTCTTTGTAAAGTATACCCTCGGTCTCGGCGGAAGTATGACTACCGTTATGCTTGGTATCGTTCTGGGTGTTGCCGTTATCGGTATAGTTATATGGTCAAAGGTTCTTCAGAAGGTTGACATAATGAAAATCTGGAGAACAGGTTTCATTATTATGGCAGTGGCATTCATTCCTCTTTTCTTTGTGAACAGCCTTGTTCCCACCATCGCTATTGCAGCAGTTGTAGGTGTGGGTGTTGCCGCTTGTCTTACAACAATGGACTGTATCGGTGCAAAAATTGTTGACGATGACTACCGTAAATACGGCATCAAAAGAGAGGGTATCATCAACAGCCTTATGGGTGTTATGAACAGACTCAACGGTCTTTACACCTCACTTGCTTTCTTTGTGGCTTCCGAATATTTCGGTTTTATCAGCGGTGACGAGCCCGGTGAAAATCCCGCTATGGCTGCAAGAGTGCTTCTCTGCCTTTTCCCTGCAGCGGCTATGATTGTGGCATCCGTTATCACATTCTTCCTCAAGTTCCCCAAGGATGAAAAGAAAAATGGCTAAGTACCTTATTTTAAATGCCGATGATTTTGGCTTAAACAAAGAGCAGAACGAAGCAATAAAAGACCTGCTTCAAAAAAAACTCATAACCTCTGCCTCGCTTATGTCCGTAGCACCCGAGGCAGAGGATGCAACCGATTTTGCAAAGGATATTTCTTTTCCTGTCGGTGTACATATAACCCTCAACTCCGACGATGAAAAAGACCTTTATCCGAGTCTTACGGGCGCGACTTCCCTGGGCAAAGAGGGACTCTGGCACGAAAGTAAAAAACTTGCCTTCAAAGCAAAGCGAAAAGATGTCAGGGCAGAACTCGAAGCACAGTACCGCTTTATCACCGAAAAAGGTGCAGCAGTTGACCACGCTGACAGCCATTGCGGAACGGTCTACGGCATAAACGGCAGACGGTTTTATCTTGATGCTTTTGAATTGTGTAAAGAACACAATCTGCCTTTCCGCTTCCCGAAAACTGTCGGCTTTCTTGAAAGACAGATTGGTATGAAAATACCTTCACCCGTAGTAAAACTTCAGCAGATGATAGTCAATTCGGCTGAAAAAAGAGGCTTAAAACTTCTCACCGACCTTGTTTCAAACCCTTGGTCAATGGATAAAATCAAGGATTATGACACTTTAAGAAAATACTATCTTGATGCTGTTGATAACTGTCTTGACGGTGTAACGGAGATTTTCCTGCACCCTGCGTTTCCCAACGAAAACTACGGAAAAGAGTGGCAGAAAAGAGAGTTTGAATACAGGCTCTTAAAAAGCGGTGACTTGCTCCAGAGAGCAAAGGATAAGGGCATCGGTATTGTAAGTTGGAACATATTTGAGCAAATCTGATGCTGTTCATTGAGGAGATATATTATGAATAACCTGATTATAAAAAATAATGAAATACTCTTTACCAGATATTCGGAACTTGTTCGCATAAGCGCCTGCGCAAACAACACTATACGTTTTCAGGCATTTCCCGACTGTCAGGTAATTGATGAGAATTATACCCTTATGCCACAGAATACCGATGCTGAAATCGAAGAGCACAATAACTGTGTCACTCTTACCTGCGGCAAATTGAAAGTAAAACTCGAAAACAACGGAAAGATATCTTTTTTCATCGGCGACAAAAATATTCTCAGAGAAAAGCCCGAACTTACTTTTCACAGCGGTTTCCGTCACTTTGAAAACAAAGGAAGCGGTCTGTGGTCAGCAAGAGTAACCTTTGAGCCCAATGAAAATGAGCATTTCTTCGGTCTCGGTCACAGTTGGGACAATGAATTTGACCTCAAGGGCTCATCAATTGATATAAGAAATGTCAATGCAAAATGTACCATTCCTTATGTTTACTCTTCACTCGGCTACGGCTTTATATGGAACAACCCTTCAACGGGGCTTTGCGAACTTTCCAACAACAGAACACGCTGGAGTTGTGACTGTTGCAGATTTATGGACTATGTTATTATTGCAGGTACTCCCAAAGAAGCCTGCACCACCCTTGCAGACCTTACAGGCTACGCACCCGAAATGCCTGAATGGGCAACCGGCTTCTGGCAAAGCAGACTACGCTATGAAACCCAGCAGGAACTTCTCTCGGTTGCGCGAAAATATAAAGAACTCGGCATTCCCCTGTCGGCAATTATCGCTGACTATTTCCATTGGACAGAACAGGGTGATTACAGATTTGACCCGAAATACTGGCCAGATGTGAAGGCTATGACAGATGAACTTCACAGTATGAACACGAAACTCATCGTTTCTATGTGGCCCACCATAAACGGCGGCAGCGAAAACTACCACTATATGCGGAACAATAATATGCTTATGCGAACTGCACGCGGTCCCGACAGAGTTTTCGACTTTTACGGCTGGCAGAGTGAAATCGACGTCACCAACCCTGCCACAAGAGAGTATGTATGGAGCAAACTTAAAGAAAACTATATCGACCAAGGTGTTGACGCACTCTGGTTTGACGAAGCGGAACCGGAAATACACCCGGAGCATTTCGATAATCTTATCTGGTACAAGGGCAGAGCCGATATGGTGGCTCTCCTCTACCCCTATTACTACTCAAAAATGGCCTATGACGGCTTCAAATCAATAGGCAGAAACGATATTATTACTCTCACCCGTTGCGCTTATCTCGGCAGTCAGAAATTCGGCTCACTTGTATGGTCGGGTGACATTGAATCCACCTTTGAAAGTCTCGCTCACCAAGTAAAAGCGGGAATCAATATGTCGGTATGCGGTATCCCTTGGTGGAATACAGACATCGGCGGCTTTTACGGAGCAGACATTACAAGCGACTATTTCAAAGAACTGATAGTACGCTGGTTTCAGTTCGGTCTCTTCAGCCCCGTAATGCGTCTTCACGGCTCCCGTTGCCGACACGGTGAGGCTACACCGGGTTTGCTCGAACCAAGCGGTGATCCTAATGAACTATGGAGTTTCGGTGAAGAGAATTTCGTAATACTGAAAAATCTTGTTATGATCCGAGAAAAATTAAGACCTTACATCAAAAAGCAGATGGATATTGCCGGTGAAAAGGGTTACCCTGTAATGAGACCAATGTTCTTCGAATACCCCGATGACGGAATCTGCTATACTCTTGACAGTCAGTATATGTTCGGAGATGATATTATCTTTGCGCCTATAGTAAATCAGGGGCAGACCGTGAAAACCGTATATATTCCCGACGGTAAGTGGATTCTGACAAAGGACGGAAAAGTCTTCACAAAGGGTACCTATGAAATCAAGGCAAACATCGATGAATTTGTTGCTTTTGTGAAAGACGGCTCAGATGTCATTAACTGCTTCCGATAAAGTTCAGTTTGAATCTTAAGAATCAACCCCCCGGCTTTGCTCAGCCGAGGGGTTCTGTTTTGGTGCAATCAAAGACAGGTGAGAGTGGCTCCGCGGTAAGTAGTGGGCGGAGAGTGACCACCGCCCACAGTACTGTCACCTGTGTATTATATCCTTTGCTCAACCAATTAAGGAGTTTTTAAAAAATAAAACTAATCCTATCATAAAAGAAACAAAAGAAGATAGAAATACAACGGACAATTCATTTTGCGCTGAATCATTATTTTTTTCTCCTATTTGTTTATAGTGCATATCTACACTTGGTTTTTCATAAAATTTATGAATTATCAATATAGAAAAGAAACATAATAAAGCAGCAAACCACCACCTAAACAGCAACGGAATTACAAAAGAATTTACGTCATATAAAACCATATAAGCGATCAATATTAATTTTAATTGTTTGTGTTTATATTTTCGACTGACAAGTGCAAAAATACCCACCATTAGGAACAACATAAAATACAAAATCAAAAAAATGAACAAAGATTGCTCTGTTGCCACAAACAGATAATTAACAAACTCGTAAACAATCATTTTTTTACCCTACTTTTATAATACAACGATTTGTTGGTAAACAACTCTGCCGAAGAAATTGTTAATCCAAATATTGTAATAGTTCTGATTTTTATTAATGTGTAAGCGATATTTGAACTATACTTAATCAAATATTTCACGCTTAAAACTTCACCAATAATAACCGAAGCTACATTAGCAATCAACAATCCAGAATTATATTTTAATACACTTTTATAATTTTTGTTGTTTTTTCCATAAATTTTTTTTGCGGAATTAGTTGCAGACAAATAACTATAAAATGTTGAAATTATCGCTGTGGTTGCAATCATAATTGAAAACATTTTACCCCATGGTGCCTGTCTAAACGCCAACAACGAAATAGTTCCAAGTGCGGATAAAACCGATGAAACAATAGAAGAAATGCCGAAAACCTGATTTAAGGATATCGCACCCCAAGGATCACTATCATTCACCGCATTATTCTCACAATACGCAAAAGCGTTATAAGAACCAACAGTACCCGCAAGACCAATAAAGTTAACATCATCCGCATTAAGGAATCTGCCAACTTCCGGATCATAGTAACGGCTCTGCCGGTAGTAAAGTTCCGTTTCCGCATCATAGTAATATCCGCGGTATCTGAGAGATACATAATGTGCGAAACGACCTGCACCTATGGTGGCTCCGCTACCGTCAACAACAGAAATGAGTTTACCCCAACTGTCATAGGTATACCGTGCCGATAATGCTCCGCTGCCGCTGTGAAGTTCTATTATATCTCCTCGGTGTTGAGTACGGGATAATAATAGTAAAGGCTTCCCGATGAAAGCATCTTTCTTAATACAAGCGACAACCTACCGTCAGCATCGTGTAAGACAGGGGACGGTTCTCTGTCTTCTCTTCCTCTGAGTTAACTCTTTTTTATCCACTGTAATGTTGAAAACCAACCAATACAACTATCACTATACTCCGTTTTTCTTTCAAAACCTTCAAGTTTAATGATATAAGTATATATGCCCTCAGCTCCACTTCCAAATAATGTCAACAAGTATTTTCCATCTGAACTAATTACATTTCGTTCAAAATCTTGAAAAAAAACAAAATGTCTGTTGGATTTTTTGCCATCGTTCACATCAAAAGAATATAACATACTTATGTTAAGTCCGTGACCAAAATCAATAATTTTCTTCAAAAATAAGAGATTACTATTATCTATAATACCAAGACAACGATCTCTTGTTTTGATAGTTTGAAATGTATCAGAACCATATAAGATGTAATCACCAGTGCTATTCAAATAGATAATTTTGTTATCTCGTGCAAACACACTATCTAACGAAGAATGATAATCTTCTTTACTTTTCATAATATCATCAATCACTTCTTTTAATACATTTTTTTCAAAATCCACTTTTAATAGCACGGAATACTCCTCAAAATATTTTAGAACAAAAATATTATTTTCATACTCATAAAAAGAAGCTGGCAAGAAGTCTACCTCCATACGACTTAATATTTGATTCTTACCATTAACTTTAATCAAATATTTTTTTCCTCCTTTTGTTACAGCTGCATAATAGTAATTATCCGAACCTTTATAATAAGTGTGGACATGTTCATAATCCAAAAAAAGAACCTTATCAAATTTGACACTATTCAAATTTGGCAATGAAAAAGAATTAATTGAAATGTCTTCATTATAAAATTCACATAAATCGTCACAGTTATTGACAATAACCTCGTAATCTAGAATATCATTTTCTATTTCATTGATATTTAATACTAATAAATAAAACATTAACATAAATATGAAAAATATAAGCAAATATTTATTGAAAGTTTTTTTCATCGTATACTCTCCATTTTTTTAGCAATTTTATATACTTCTTGGGGTGTATTAAATTTGTTCGGATCATATTTTTTACCTTTCAACAAAATAATAGAACGGTTTATTAAGTTCTGTGTACACGATAATAAAATGTCTCGTACAAACGTTGCACAATTAGCTTTCGTAAAAGAATAATATTTATATTTTCCACTTGTAACTGTATATTGATTAATACCTTTAGCTCTCTTTTTTAACTTTGAATTATTGATGAATTTTTTCAAATATCTTTCGACTAAACATTTTTCTTTCTCTGTCAAACGAATGTCAGCTACTCCTTCTATATTTCCGACACCACTTGAATTCCATGCCTTCTTATTCGAAACTTTTAAACAACCCTTTACATTTGTAAAAGCCTTTTTCAAAATTCCGCAGACACCCGGTTCATTTGTTCCGTAAGAATATATAGTACCATCTAATGAAATATCTAGATGTTTAGAAAGCCTTGAAGATTTAAACTCATATAAATAAACATATATATGATATTCCCTTTTTTGTCCATTACTTTTTGTGCTGGCATTTCCTTTTTCGTCACTATTGTTCATCGGATTGCTCTCACAATACGCAAACGCATTATAAGAAAGATTTTCACCGGAATAGCCGATAAAATCCACATCATCCGCATTAAGGAACCTGCCAACTTCCGGGTCATAATAACGGCTTTGCAGGTAGTAAAGTTTCGTCTCCGCATCATAGTAATATCCGCGGTATCTGAAAGGATTCTGTTTAGCAAGGTTAGCGGTGTCTGTTATTTCAGTTGTTCCTGTTCCACTGTAAATGTGAAGCACATTGCCCCAACTGTCATAAACATAACGGGCATAAAGCGTTCCGTCTTCTTTTCTGAGCTCTTCAACATCGCCTCGACTGTTACAGACGGCATAAAGAGTGAACTTTGTTCCGTCTGCTTTGAGCCTTGTGATTGACATCAGATTGCCGTTGACATCATAACGGTAATAGAACTTAATGTCGCCGCGCTTTTCATAGAACAGCTTGTCACCTGCATATTCATACTCGTGAACAGTTGAGCCGACCTTTTTGTAGGTTCTTAAGCCGTCTTAACCCTCTCCAACGGCAAAGCCGCCCCCTCTCCCAAAGGGAGAGACAAGCAACTTTCGCAACAGCCTTAGTTTGATGTTTTCATTTTTCAGGGGTTAACGGTGGGGGGGTCACACTAACCGTCCCCTGTCTTTCTGTCTATTTTTTCAATACTTGTAACAATTTTTGAGTACTTGTAATAAGTAACATTATAACTATGTTTGATTGTTTTCCCTTTTAAACCACTCACATCTTTAAAAATCATAAATTTATATTTTTTATTTAAATTATCTTTTGCTTTCCAATAGTAATACATATCATTTTGATTTCTTGAAGCAAGCGTATCCAAAAACTCAACCGTAGGTTTTCCACATCCTTTTACTTTACAAATCATCAGTTTTCTTGATTTAATATCTAGTAAAATGCAAATGTACTCTTTAATACGAATACACCAAGGAATAGAACCTGGCAAAGCAAAAACGACAACAATCAAATCATCTAAAAAATTTCTACCAGACGAGAAATCACCGTTATCATTAAAGACCAACTCACATACTGAATAAAGACATATAGGATATATATATATAATACAAAAAACCACGAAGCAAGATAGTATAAAACCACCCAATTTTTTC
Source organism: Acutalibacteraceae bacterium (assembly GCA_045537395.1). GTDB lineage: Bacteria > Bacillota > Clostridia > Oscillospirales > Acutalibacteraceae > UBA6857. The sequence continues at coordinate 40,006 of JAZSPI010000012.1, forward strand.
TTTCGGCTAACCACTAACTTATCCATTTATTAGCCTCCTATCAATTCAGTAAAGAAACTAACGCTGGTTTCAACTTGTTCTGTTTTATTTGTTAAAAAGTCAAAATTATTCACCGTACCTTTATACAAACCATTTCTAATGTCACGATGAGTAATTTTGCCTCCACTTTCAGTTGAGTTCAATGCAATATGCTTCTGAGATTTTGTCATCTTGTCAAATGATGTTTTATTAATTGCTGATGATATGCCCATAGAAATACCGGTAATTGCCGAACCTTGAACAAAACTTTGAGCGGTATTTGAAATTGTTATTTCTTCTTCTTTTATTGCTCTTCTACAAGTATCACCGACAGTTTTTGTAATACCGCCCGATACAATCGTAGCTGTAGCCTTAATCAAACTTGAAGAACTTGCAGCACTTTTAATCGCTGTACCTAACCCAAAAGACACTACACTTGTTAAAGCGCCAACACCAGCTTCAATAGCCACATCTTTCCAACTTATTCCTGAAAAGCTTTTATTTTGAATAACTTGACTGGTAATATTTGTAATAGCACCAATTGCTGCACCTATAGTTGCTTTACCTAATAAAGTCAACAATATAGATTGTCCACTAGGATCACAAACATTTACTGGATTGTTCGCACAATAAGCAAACATATTGTAACCAATTACGCCAGCATTAATGTCACTTACACTATCCGCATTCACAAACCTACCCGTCACAGGGTCATAATACCTTGACTGTAAGTAGTAAAGACCGCTTTCAGTATCGTAATAATAACCACGGTATCTGAAGGGATTCTGAATTGCAAGGTTAGCGGTGTCTGTTATTTCAGTTGTTCCTGTTCCGCTGTAAATGTGAAGGACATTGCCCCAACTGTCATAAACATAACGGGCATAAAGCGTTCCGTCTTCTTTGCGTAATTCTTCTACATCACCTCGGCTGTTACAAACAGCATAAAGAGTAAACTTATCACCGTTGGCCTTAAGCCTTGTGATTGACATAAGGTTACCGTTAACATCATAGCGGTAGTAGAACTTTATGTCTCCACGCTTTTCGTAAAAAAGTTTGTCGCCCGAATATTCATACTCGTGTACGGTTGAGCCGACCTTTTTGTAGGTTCTTAAACCGTCAGCATTATACTTGTAGTTTACAGATGTGCCGCTTGTTGTTTTAGCGGTTTTCATCTGTCTGCCCTGCCAGGTGAAGGACATTCCGTCACGGTAGGTTTTGGGGTTGCCTATGGCATCATAGGTTATACTGTCGCCGTCATACTTCGTCAGTTTATCCTTCCAAGTGCTGTCATAGGTGTAACTGATAGTTTTTGTTGCTGTACCGAGTGTTCCTGTTGTGTAAGGATACTCTGTGCGTTTTGTAATGTTACCGCCGCTATTATAAGTATACACTATAGTTTTGTTCAAGTCAACATTATTTTCTCTTGTTAACTGACCAAGGGCATCATAGGTGTAAGTTGCCTTGTTCCCGTAAGAACCGCTTGCAGTCTTTTTCTCGGTTATCTTTGTGATATTGCCCACTTTATCGTAGGTGTAAGCATAGCCTCTGTCGCCTATTTCTTCCTTTGAAATCTGGCTTGTAATGTAGGTTACATCCTCTGCACTTCTGTTTGCAGCATTGGCATAGGTGTAGTCAACCTTAACGGTAGCGTCATTCTTAAAATTCAGAGTAGTATAGTTAAGCCTGCCTAATGTGTCATAAGTATACGCATGGTCAACGTAAGAGTTCAGATAGGATTTTTCCGGTCTGTTTGCAGTATCGTAGTAATACTTGGTTGTAACTGCAAGTCCGTCGGCAGTGTTAATAAGCTTGGTAAGGTTGTTAGACGTGTCATAGGTATAGTTGTTTGCAAAGCGGTATTCATCTTCACCCTGCGTTTTTTCTGTTTCTGCCACAATTCTTCCGAGACTGTCGTAGGTGTAATAATAAACACGGTCATTCACATAGTCGGTGTGCATTGCGGTGTCACCGTTGGCATTATACCGCCAGTAATATGCATATGAGCTGTTTTTATTAACCCTTGTTGTTCTGCCCAAATCGTCGTAGTTATAACTGACATAATCACCGTTACCGTAAGTACTCTTGTTCAAAAGTCCGTTACCCGTACCGTAGGTGTTTGTCATAAGGGTAGTGCCTGCCGCTTTGGTTGTCAGCACATTACCGAAGGCATCATAGGTGAAATTGTAATTAAAACCGTTATGGGTTATGCCCGTAAGTCTTGTGCCCGAACCGTCATAGGCATAGTTTACAGTTTTACCGCCGGCAGTAACATTGGTAAGATTGCCGTTGTTTGCATCGTAAGTGTATTCAGTCCTGTTATCTCTTGCATCGGTAGTACTGTTGAGCCTACCTGACTGCTTATCATAATTATAATAGGTAGAATAACCGTGCTGATTACTTTCTCTTCTTACATAAGCACCGGCGGCTATTCCGTCTTCAGTATCGGTATAGACAAGACTTGAACGAATAATATAATTGCCTGAGCCACTGATAATTTCCTGAGCCTTAAGATTATTACCTGTACCGCTACCGTAATATGAATAGGCGTATTCTACACCGCTTGCTTTGTTTTTCGCTTCAAGCAATCTGTGTTTATTGCCGGATGTGGCATAAGTATAGGTGTACTGTGCATTACGCTCATCCTTAAAGGATGTAAGGTTATCGTTTGTATCGTAGCTTAAGTTGGCATTTTTCTCTGCGTTTTCTGCAGCTGAGATAAGATTACCGTTGCTGTCATAGGTATAAGTATTAGCATTCTCTTTAGTAAGGCTTATATCATCAAAGTAACAGGTGTTCACCTGCTTGTTATACTGACAGTAGATATAAATAGAAGTAGGTGTCTTTTCTTCAGAAGATCCGTCAGTAAGGTCAAATACCCCTGTAGCAAACTGCCAACCATTAACTGCATCGTTGAAAAATGTTGGTCTTTTATAAACCTTTGAGCCGTCACTGTAGTTAATTCTTACACTGATTTCAAAGAAATTTGTGCTTGAATCTGCATCAACAGGCTTGGAATTTGCCAATGCATAACCCGAAAGTACATATACATCTTTTTCTTTACCTGAAACATTAATGTTTTGACGGATGTATTTATCTTTATTTGTAGCACCGTCTATTTTAAAGCTGTTTTCTCCGCCTTGATTCTCTTCATCTGCAATAGTATCAGAGGATTCGGTGTTTTTAGGTGTCCAGCTTGTTGCACCGTTTTCAAAGCTCGAGTTTTCAAGAAGATTATAGTTGTTAACCGTATCATTTTTTTCTAACTGCATACAGTCAAAATATGCCGTTCCTGTGGCATTATAAACCATAGGTACAACACGTACATCCGTAGCACCCGAAGGCACGTCGAAGGTCAGGTGTATTCGCTGCCAACCGTTGTCTACTCCCGTATCTGTAGAGCCGAGAAGCATTCGTGAATATTTACGGGTAATACTGCCGTCAGCATTGACTATTCTTGCCGCCACACAAGCACCACCGACACTTGAACCTGTACCCATAACTAGGTTATCGGTCTTCACATAAGCTGAAAGAGTGTATGTATCCGATGAAACATAGTCGGTAACATACTGCACCATGGACAGACCGCCCGTTGCAGTAGCTGTGTTAATCTTAATTTTAACTGACTTTGAACCAAGATAAGCCTGTGATGAATCAAAAGTCGCCGTACCGTTATCGTTATAGGTTGAGCTGTACCAATGAGAAGATTCCCAGTTACCGCTGTTTTCAAAACTGTGATTACGTAAAATGTTATTTATGTATTTAGCCGTTACCACATCAGTAGAAATCCTGTTTCTCTTTCCTATGTCCGTTGCACCGTCAGTTGTACCGGTAGTGTAATCATACTGCTGTGCGCCCAGATTAGCCCCGTTACCGCGAGTTTTTTTTACAGAAATAGTTCTTCCCCAGTTATCAAACTGATAAATTGTACGAATATCGTCACTGTTACCGTATACCGAATCGTTGCCTGATGTTCTTACAATAGTCTGATTAACCTTATCATAAGTAAATTTGATAGTCTTACCGGTTGTTGAACCACCACTTTCTACCACAGTGCGAACTCGTTTGGCAGGATCGTCCTCTATATAAGAGAATGTCAATTTGTAGCCGTCTGATGATGTAGCAGATTCAAGTGTACCGTCATCATTATAAGTATATTTACTGCTTGTACCGTCAGGATAGGTTACTTTGGAACGTTTTCCGTCGGAAGTATAATATTTTATTGTTTTGCCATCAGGACCTGTAATAGCGGTAAGCTGGCAATTAGAACTATCTGCTCCGGTGTTATATGTAAGAGTAATTTTATGCCCTGCACCGTCAGTTATTGTTTTAAGAAATGGCTTCTCATTTTCTGCGGTGTTTATTTCCGTCGCATAAGTAAGTGTAGCACTGCGTCCTTCTGCATCGGATATTTTTGTAAGTAACCCTGACGAATTAAAGGTCATTACATTATCTGACTTGTCAGTTATGGTGTATCCACCGCCGCTGAGAACCTTCAACTCAAGATTAAGACCGTCTTCATCAAGATATTTTGTGACGTCCTTGTAAAAATAATGCTGTGTTCCGTCTCCGTCTTCATAAACATACGGATAACCGGAAATATCAGTAGTTTTTACTGTTTGCTGAAGGCTCAGTTTATTACCTCTTCCCGAATGAGGATAAGTAGAAGCATTGCTGTCAGCCATATATCCGTTATACACATGTTCAAGGCTCACAGGCATAAGTAAGCCTGTTGTTGCAACATCACCGTGTATAAAAACAAGGTTTCCTGTGTATTCGTTTATATATGCCGTACCTGCTGTGCCGGCACTCAAGGTTGTGTATGTCCAGTAATCTTCAAGACCTTTGTTATTACGGTAGGTTATACACATATAAGGATATTTTCCTGTCGCTGCATTATAACGCTCGGTCCAAATGGCAGCCTTGAAACCATTTACAGCCATTTCACTAGATTCATCAGCACTTTTCAGCAAAACGCCATAATTATCATCGGGTGTTTCATACCACTGTTTTACAGCAGTGGTAATATCAAAAGTTTTCTTACCAAGTGTTCTTCCAAAAAATTCATAATCTAAAACTGTTGATGAATACGAAGGACAGGTGTTCCATGTTACACTGCTTTTGCTCCAATCTCCTTTTAACATATGTGCATTTACCTGCATATCAGGTGTTGTCTTATCATATGCACTATAGTTATAATATGTAACATTCAGTTCTGCCGCAACCACTATGTCGCCTTTTTTCAGTTGAGGTAATTCAAATTTAAAAAGTGAATGACAATAACCGTACTCGGCTGTTTCTCTGCCGACAAGCATTTCTTGTCTGTCATTAAATCTCTTATCGGCATATGCAGAACTGTTTGCAACAAAAACCGAATTGACTGCGCTTTGCGTTGTCTCGGTAGTTATTGTCGGATCAACCGTTACGGGATAGACTCTTTCCTCAGCTCGTAACCAACTGCTGTCAGCGACAATATTAATTCGAAGTTTACCGTTTTTATTTTTATCGACATCAAGTGTTACAGTTCCACTTTTTTCACCGTTTCCGTCAATCATATACGGTGCACTGATAATATAAACGATTTCATTATCAGCCACAAGGTTGATTGTGTGTTCATCGATTCTTTCTGCAGTAAGTTCTCCGACATTGTAGTTAACTGTAAAGTTATTCTGTGCACTTTTGCTTTTGAGAATGATGTTTTCTTTAATCCCAACAGAACTTACAACATATTGTAAATCAACATCATCAAATACATCTTCATATATTACTTCTTGAGTAATATCCGGTAATGTCAAAAACGCATCATTACCTGTAAGTTCTTCATTATTTTCAGTAATCTTGATATTACTTTTCTTTGCACTCTGATAATTTAGAGAAATGGGATAGTCTTTTGCTTCATAAGCAACGAGAGTATTGGAATTTGACTTTTCCGCAAAAACTACATTGTCAATGGCGTTGTTTGTTGAGTATAATTCTTCTGTACCAAAAAGTTCAACTTGCTCTGTTGTAGCATCAGTTTCAGTTATTGTGTTATCAATATCAATCCATTCTCCGTTATTGTCCTGATAATGAACGGGACTATTGTACTGTGCTACAACAAACGAGCCGTCTGATAATTTAAAATGCTTGATACTTTCTTCTCGTTTTTCTGTGATTTCTGAAATTATTTCAGGTTTACTGTTTTCTTCGATTTCAGTAATGTTTACATCTTCGCTTTCTGCAAATACAGGCATTGCAACAGTGCAAGTTGTGAAAAGAGTAAGCATCACTAAAATTACAGCTAATGTTTTCTTTAAAAGTTTCATTTGTATCCTCCTTTTTTGTTTTAGTTTGTAAGAACTTAAGTGGTTGATTATTCCCCCTTTCTAAAAACACTCTTACATATATATATATAGTTACAAAAAGAGGAAAAAGTAACATAAAAATTGAAAATATCGCAGACTAAAAAATCTGCGATATTTTCAATTTATACATATATCAACTCACTGCACACAAGTTCTCTTGCCCTTTGCTGAATGTTATTCATTTGTTGCACCCATTCAAGTTGATTTTTTTCTTTAAGTTCTTCTGTAACGCCTTCAGAATTTTTCATCTGCTCAATGAAATTATCAAACATCTCACGAGCTTGCTCGTCCATGTCGGCAAGGTAAGAATGAAGTTTTCCGCTCATAAGCGTTGAATCAAATACATATCTTTTGTTTTTCTTCAGATAATCTTCGTGCATTCTCCCCCATCTGCCGATTGGTCGGTTGTCTTCAGGCTCCTCGTCATCACCTGCGATGAAATAATAGTCACCTATCAATTCGTACTTTATGCCTGTTCTTTCGTCTGTGATGTACTTTGGTAAATTCATAATTTCGTCCTCGTCTTTCTTTAAAATTTTATATTACAGAGCTATTCTGAAAGCCATTTAAAACAGCTCCGTATTTTTCATTTTATCGTTCCCCGCCGCTGCGATTGCTAGCCCTGCGGCTTTCTCTTTCAAGCTCCGTTGCTTTATCAACGAGCTTATCAACCTCTTCATCACCGAAAACTTTTCTGAGAAGTCTGAACTTCAGTACATCTCCGACAAGCTCTTGATTTTCTTCACGTAGGTAATCGTTATCC
>JAZSPI010000094.1:0-2188 GCA_045537395.1 Acutalibacteraceae bacterium
GATATTCTTGAAAAATCTCCGCGCCTGTATGAGCTCTTGCAGAAAGAGCATCAGGCAGAAATTAGTAAAATACGAAAACTTGAACGCACCCGATGAGGTGCAATTTTTATTATGAAAGGATTAGATAATTATGGCTATTAAGCAAAAATCAAAAGTATATCCCCGTGAGATTGAAGAAAACAATCCCACAAAAGAAACCCTATACGACAAAGTACAGAAAGTCCGTGCTGAATATGTATGGGCTAATAAAATCCCTATTGAGTATTTACGCCCCTTTGAAAATCATCCTTACAAGGTGATTGACAATGAGGAAATGCAGAACCTTGTTGACAGCATTGATGAGCGTGGTATTCTTACTCCTCTTACCGTTCGCAAAATATCAGGTACGGAATATGAAATCATTTCAGGTCACCGAAGATTTCATGCAGCAAAGAAATTAGGCTTTGAAATGATACCTGCCTTCATTTATGAGCTCAGCTATGAAGAAGCAGTAATAGCAATGGTTGATGCAAACTTGCAGAGGGAGCATATCTTACCCTCAGAAAAAGCCCACGCATACAAGATGAAGCTTGATGCATTAAATCATCAGGGACAAACTTCTTGCCAACTTGGCGAGAAGTGGAGCGTAACACAAATAAGTGAGGCAGCTAATGAAAGTGAACGGCAGATACACCGCTATATTCGTCTTACTAATCTTATCCCTGAACTCCTTGACCTTGTTGATGAAGGCAAAATAGCACTCACACCCGCTGTTGAACTTTCTTATTTGAACGAAGTGGAGCAGGCTAATTTAGTTGAAGAAATCCGTGTCTGTGATGCTACTCCAAACTTATCTCAGGCACAAAGACTTCGTGCAATCAGCAAAGAGGAAGGGCTAACTCCTGAGCATATAGGTGAAATCTTGGCTGAGGAAAAAGCGAATCAGAAGCCGACAGTAAAATTCTCTGTTGAACGCTTACAGAAGATAGCACCCAAAGTTAAAGAAAGTGACCTTGAAAACTTTGTAATGAAAGCCTGTGAGCATTATTACAGATATCTAATGCGAAGCCGTGACAGGGATGCAAGATAAGGAGGTAGCCTATGGATGAAGTTAAAATAAATTTTAATGAAAGCGAGGTTAACTCCGATAATCTCAGCGGTGTTCTCATTTCAGAGGATGCCGCTGAATCTCTTGTCAGATGTTTTCTTCCCGATATTGTATCATTCTTTGAAAGTGAAGCCGGCAGAAAAGAGTTTGAAGAGTGGGACAAGGATTGGGATAAATTAAAGGAAATCGTATAAAAAACGGCGGGTGCGATATAAAAGTCGCATCCGCACATTTAACAAAATCAAATATATGAATTAAAATATTTACAGTAAATAAAAGGAGGTAAAATATATGATAGGCGTTATCTACGCAAGATACTCTTCCGACAATCAGAAGGAAGAAAGTATTGACGGTCAGCTCCGTGAATGTAAAGCCTATGCTGAAAAGAACGGCATCCAAATTGTTGACACCTATATCGACAGAGCATTATCTGCTAAAACAGACAACAGACCGAGATTTCAGCAGATGATAAAAGACAGTGCTTCAAAGCATTTTGAAGTAATACTCGTATGGAAGCTTGACCGTTTTGCCCGTAACAGATACGACTCTGCTCATTACAAAAATATGCTTAGAAAGAACGGAGTTAAGGTTGTATCTATTACCGAAACAATATCTCAGGGAGCAGAGGGTATTCTTCTTGAATCTCTGCTTGAAGGTATGGCAGAATACTACTCTGTTGAACTTGCAGAAAAAGTTACAAGAGGTATGATGGAAAATGCTCTTAAATGTAAATACAACGGTGGCACCTTGCCGATTGGCTACAAGGTAGATAAAGAGCAGAATTATTTAATTGACGAGGTTACTGCACCTGCGGTAGTTTTAGCTTTCAAGAGCTATGCCGAAGGTATGTCAATGCAGCATATTGCTAATATGCTAAACTACCAAGGTGTACGCACTCATAAGAAAACTAAGTTAGATGTTGACATTGTCGCCCGTATGCTACACAACCGAAAATATATCGGTGAATACAAATTTAAGGATGTCATTACACCGGGAGGAATTCCCGCAATAGTTGATAAGGAGTTGTTTGAATTGGTACAGGAAAAAATGAAGCAGAATAAGAAAGCCCCTGCAAAGCACAAAGCGGAAGATGAATATCTT
>JAZSPI010000062.1:0-24242 GCA_045537395.1 Acutalibacteraceae bacterium
TTTAATGCTTTCGGCGGTTATTTTAGTAGCGGGGTCGGTTACCTTTTCGCCATCTACCGAAACGCCGCCTTGTTGAACTAAGCGTCTACCCTCTCCGTTTGAAGCGATAAGGCCGCCTTTAGACATAAGGTCTAAAATACCGATAACGCCATCGGTAAGGTCAGACTCTAAGAGAACGGTTGTAGGCATATTTTCGTCATTAGCGCCTGCGCCAAAAATTGCACGAGCAGCGTTTTGAGCCTTTTCGGCTTCTTCGGTTCCGTGAATCATTTGGGTAAGTTCAAAGGCGAGAATTTCTTTAGCCTTATTAAGTTCGCTACCTTCCCACTTTTCGTATTCGCGAATAGTTTCAATAGGAATAAAGGTTAACATTTTAATGCACTTAATAACGTCGGCATCATCGACATTTCGCCAGTACTGATAAAAATCATAAGGAGATGTCTTTGCGGCATCAAGCCATACTGCATTACCTGCGGTTTTGCCCATTTTCTTGCCCTGAGAGTCAGTAAGAAGAGTAATGGTCATAGCGTTGGCATCTTTGCCGAGTTTGCGGCGGATAAGTTCCGTACCGCCTAACATGTTGCTCCATTGATCATCTCCGCCGAACTGAAGGTTGCAGTCATAATTTTTGAAAAGATAATAGAAATCATAGGACTGCATAATCATATAGTTAAATTCAAGGAAGGAAAGACCTTTTTCCATTCTTTGCTTATAACATTCGGCTCTGAGCATATTGTTAACTGAGAAGCAGGAGCCTACTTCACGAAGCATATCAACGTAATTGAGTTTGAGAAGCCAATCTGCGTTGTTTATCATCATAGCCTTGCCTTCGCCGAACTCAATGAATCTTTCCATCTGTCTTTTGAAACATTCAGCGTTATGGTCAATATCTTCTTTAGTGAGCATCTTCCTCATATCGGTTCTGCCGGAAGGATCACCAATCATTGTGGTGCCGCCACCGATAAGAGCAATCGGTGTATTTCCTGCCATCTGTAAACGCTTCATAAGAGTGAGAGCCATGAAGTGACCTGCTGTCAGACTGTCTGCTGTGCAGTCAAAGCCGATATAAAATTTTGCCTTACCGTTATTTATAAGATCACGAATCTGTTCTTCATCTGTAACTTGTGCAATAAGACCTCTTGCAACAAGTTCTTCATAAATTTTCATTTTTCAGTCGTCCTTTCAATTGTTTACATTTCTATTATTTTAACACAGAAACCGATAAAGTCAAGGGAAATATAAAATTAATTACTGTGTGCGTATTCGATAAGTTCCCTTGCCGAAGAAAGAGTAGTTTCCGTAATTATATCGCCCCCGATAATACGCGCAATTTCTCTGACTTTTTCACTTCCGGAAAGTGACCTTACTTTGGTATAGGTATCATCAGCACAGACAGATTTTTCTATATAGAGATGATTATCTGCATAGGCTGCAATCTGTGCTAAGTGAGTTACACAAAGGATTTGTTTATCTTCAGAAAGTTTGTGCATTTTATAAGCGATTTTGTGTGCTGCTCTTCCACTTACACCCGTATCTATTTCATCGAAAACCATTGTTTTTACGAGGTCGCAATCGGACAGTACACATCTTATTGCAAGCATAACTCGTGAGAGTTCACCGCCGGAAGCGATTTTAATAAGAGGTTTTGCTTCCTGACCTTTGTTTGCCGAGAAAACAAATTCAATTTCATCCATACCGTTTTCGGTAGCGCTTGACTCTTTGAAGTCAACATAAAAACTTGCATCAGGCATATCCAGATAACGAAGTTCATCACATACTCTTTTTTCAAAATCAATGGCAGTTTGTTTTCTGCAATCGGAGAGATAACAACCTCTTTTAAATAATTCGTTGGCAAGTTCGTTATATTTATCCTGAAGTTCATCAATTAACTCGTCCCTTGAAACGAGTGAATTATATTCTTCGACAGCACTTGCAAGATATCCTATCATATCCTCTTCGGTGGCACCGTATTTTCGGGAAAGACGATAAATTTCATCAAGACGCTGTTCAATGTCATCTATATTACCGCATTCATTTTCGAAATTATTCAGAGAAGACGAAGCCTGAGCCGAACACTCGGAAAGGTTATATTTAAGTTCTTCAATGCTGTCTTTATATCTTGAAAAACTGTCATCATACTTTGAAAGTTTTTCAAGAGATTGAACGAGTGCATATACTCCTTCACTTAGTCCCCTGCTGTTATCGTCACCGTTTATTATACTTTCAACAAAACCGAGACAACGGACGGTTTCTTCGCGATTGGAAATCTTATCTCTTTCTTTGGTGAGTTCATCTTTTTCACCGATTCTTATGTTGGCAGCAGTAAGTTCATCAATCTGATATTTGAGAAAATCTATTCTCTGTTCCCTTTCGTCTTCGGCAGTAAGAAGTTTTTTCAGTTGCTTTCTTACGGATTTTAATTCGTTATATGTCTCCCGGTAATTTTCAAGAAGTTCAGAAGAATCAGCCATAGCATCGATGAAATCAATATGATGCTCTTTTACAAGAAGATACTGACTGTCATGCTGTCCGCAGATAGTAACAAGGTCTCTGCCTATATTTTTAAGCATCGTTACAGTGACACTGTTACCGTTAACCCTGCAGGCATTTCTTCCGTCGGAGTTTATTACTCTCGTAACAAGCAGAGTGTTATCATCATCACGGTCAATGCCAAGATCATCAAGTTTTGCAATAATTTCCGGTGAAACATCTTCAAAAAATGCAGTAACCTTTGCATTGTCGGCTCCGCTTCGTATAATATCCTTTGAAGTTCTTTCACCTAAAACTGCATTAATTGCATCAATGACTATAGATTTACCTGCGCCAGTTTCACCGGTAAGTATATTAAGCCCCGAATCGAAAATAATTTCTGAATGTTCAATTACGGCTATGTTTTCAATTTTTAAACTCGAAAGCATATACTTTAAAATTCCTTTCGGATAATTTTACTGAGAACTGCTGCTCAGAATGTCTTCAATACAATCTTTGAATTCTCTTGCCGATTCTTCATCCTTACAAAGAACAAAGATAGTATCGTCACCTGCGAGAGTGCCTACTATTTTATCAATGGAAAGATTATCCATCGCAGCGCAGGCAGCCTGAGCCATTCCCGAGAAACATTTAACAACAGCCATATTGCCGGCATAATTTATACCGGTAACAGAATGAGCAAGAATCGAATAATACTTCCTCGAAAAATCTTCAAAATCATTATTGACATAAGAATACTTATATTGACCTGAACTGACAGGTGTTTTTATAAGTTTGAGGAATTTAATATCTCTTGAAACTGTTGCCTGTGTTACTTTGAATCCCAGTTCCTTTAATTTCAGCATCAATTCTTCCTGCGTGCCGATATCTTCTTTTGAAATTAAATTCAGTATAGCCTCATGTCTGTTCTTTTTCATATTTTCACCTCTTTTTGAAAATCAATATCCGTTTCTTTCTATAAGTTTTCTTGTAAGAATATCAGAAAAACTTTCAGACTTAATTCGAATAATTTTTGTAACTTTATCAGACTTTGTAACAGAAAGTCTCGTTCCGTTATTCATGTCAATTCCGTCTTCACCGTCACAACTGAAAACCGGCAAAGATGTGTCCGAATTTTTTACGGAAATGTCTATTGTTGACCCAGCACTGAAAATCATTGATCGCGACAAAAGCGAATGCGGGCAAACCGGAGTAATTATAAGGCTTTCGATGGAAGTATCAACAATCGGTCCGCCTGCGGAAAGGGAATATGCTGTAGATCCTGTCGGTGTTGCAATAATCAGTCCGTCAGCGATGTAATCGTTGATTTTTCGTTCTCCGGAAGTAACTGCAATTTCACACATATGCATAGATGCCCCTCTTGAGACAACTACATCATTAAGACAAAGATATTCTTTTAAAAATTCATTGTTTTCATACATTCTAACTGAAAGCATCATTCTGTTATCAACAAGATAATTACCGTCAATAAGATTTTTAAGCAAATCAAGTTCTTCTTTTTCAATTCCTGCAAGAAATCCTAATCTTCCCGCATTAATGCCGAGAATGGGTTTATCGTAAACGGTTGCGATATGCGCTGAATGAATTATAGTTCCGTCACCGCCAACTGCAACAAGAACATCACATGCGGAAACAGCCTCGTCAATCGGCAAAAAAACTGCGCCGGGATATTCAAACTTTTCTTTTACATCGTCAATAATGACAACGGAAAAACCCAATTCAAGAAGTTTACCGTAAACCTTCATCGCAACTTCATATGCATTTTTTCGTGTAATATTTATATGAAAAGCAACAGTCATTACCGTTCACCTCGGTTAAGTTTTTCGTGTGATGCATCAACAATTTCTTTTATAGATTTTTCTATATTGGTCACAGGTTCATCGGTTTTTTCAATATAAATCAGATATTCTATATTACCCTGAGGTCCTTTTATAGGTGAAAAGTCCATATTAAGAACCGAAAAGCCGTTTTCAAGAACAAAATCATAAATCATCTGAACAACTTCATAATGCGTTTCTATATCGCGCACAACGCCCTTTTTACCGATTTTGTCTTTACCTGCCTCAAACTGTGGCTTAATAAGACAAACTGCCCTGCCGCCGTTTTTAAGCAGATTTCGCATAACAGGAATTATAAGTTTAAGGGATATGAAAGATACATCAACGCTTGCAAAATCAATATCTTCAGGAATTTCCTCATGAGTAACGTATCTGAAGTTGGTTCTCTCCATATTGACAACTCTGCTATCATTGCGGAGTTTCCATGCAAGTTGTCCGTAACCAACGTCAATAGAATACACCTTAACAGCACCGTTCATCAGCATACAGTCAGTAAAACCACCTGTAGATGCACCGATATCCATACAAATACAGTTGTCAAGACGAAGTTCAAATTCATCTATCGCCTTTGCAAGTTTAAAGCCTCCACGGCTGACGTAAGGCATTTTCTCACCGCGAAGTTCAATACAATCTTCATTTTTTACCGAAGCACCTGCTTTGGTTTCTTTCAGTCCGTTAACATATACAAGCCCCGCCATTATAAGCGCTTTGCCTTTTTCTCTGCTGTCAACGAAACCGCGTTCGAACAAAGCAACATCTAGTCTGATTTTTTCTTTCACTTATATTTCACCACTTATAATCTTTATCATTGAATCTTTGTCGAGACAGTATTCTTCGAGAAGTTCAGAAATACTTGCCTGTCTGACAAATTCATTATTGACTGCTGTAATTCTGTATTTACCATTAAATCCGTTTTCAAGAAGTGCTGAACCGAATTTCTCGCCTACACCGCCGCTTTTAAGAGCCTCTTCAAAAAAGTATATCTCTTTTTTATTGAGTGCAATTCTGAATGCATTTTTCGGAATAGGCTTAATCTGATTGAGTACTATCAGTGCCGTATTATCAAGACAGTCAACAGTTTCCATTGCCTGTGCAGAAATCCTTCCGTAAGTGACGATAAGTTTTTCTGCCTCGCTTTCGCCGTAATATGCAAAGGCGATTTCTTCAAAATTAAGTTTACTGATTATTTCAGATGTACCGCCTCTGGGATACCTGACCGCAACCGAGTATTCATCGGCGTAAAGAGCGCTGTTAAGATCGGCATAAAGCGACTTATAGCAACAAGGAGAATAAACCTTTATGTCAGGAATTGTATTGAGGAAAGGTACATCAAATAAACCGTGATGTGTCTCCCCGTCTTCACCTACAAATCCAACCCTGTCGATGGCAAAAATAACCTTCAGTTTCTGCAACGAAACATCATGTATAATCTGGTCATAACACCTTTGTAAAAAGGTCGAATAAACGGCATATACCGGTTTCAGCGAGTTTTTGGCAAGTCCCGACGAAAAAGTTACAGCGTGCTCTTCGGCTATACCTACATCAAAAAAGCGTTCTGGATAAACTTTGCTGAACTCCGCAAGGCCTGTTCCTATTCCCATTGCTGCCGTAATTGCACAGATGTTTTTATCTCTCTTGGCAAGTTCGCACAGATATTCGCCGAATTTACACGAGAAACTGTCAGCAGAACTGATTGGCTCACCTGTTTCAATATCAAATTTTGATATACCGTGGAACTGACTCGGAAACTTTTCTGCATGATCGTAACCTTTTCCTTTGACTGTTATTACGTGCAGAAGAACAGGTCCGTTTACTGTTTTTGCACTTTCAAGAGCATCACATAAATTTTCAATGTTGTGACCGTCGATGGGTCCCATATAGCGGTATCCCAAATCTTCAAAGAATGTACTTTGTTTATAGATTTTATTTTTAAGATCAGTCTTAATATTAAAAATTTCTTTCGCAATTTTTTCACCGAAAGGTATCTTATTTAAAAATTTTTCGGTATTGGCTTTAAATGAATAGTATTCAGGTCGGGAACGGATAACTGCAAGATATTTGGCAAAAGAGCCTACATTTTCGGAAATTGACATTTTGTTATCATTGAGAATTATAATTTGTTTTGCATCACTTCTGCCGCCGTTATTGAGAGCTTCATAAACCATTCCGCCGGTAAAAGAGCCGTCGCCGATAACCGTAACCACATAATTACTGTCGCCGCTGATTATTTTTGCTTCGGCAAGACCCAAACCTGCAGAAACAGAAGTGCCGCTGTGTCCGCTGTAAAAAATATCGTGTTCGCTTTCCGTAGGACGGCAAAAACCTGATATTCCATCTTTTGTTCTGAGTGAGGAAAATCTGTCATATCTGCCTGTAAGAAGTTTATGGGTGTAGCACTGATGACCGACATCAAAAACAAATTGGTCTTTTGGTGAACAGAAAACCTTATGCATAGCAATTGTAAGTTCAACTACACCTAAATTCGGTGCAAGATGCCCACCGTTT
This sequence comes from Acutalibacteraceae bacterium, assembly GCA_045537395.1. Taxonomy (GTDB): domain Bacteria; phylum Bacillota; class Clostridia; order Oscillospirales; family Acutalibacteraceae; genus UBA6857. Next base: position 6,834 of record JAZSPI010000062.1, read on the forward strand.
TCAGAGACTGTTTCAATAAGTTTATATCTTATTTCATCAGCAAGTTTTTCAAGGTTATCGAAACTTAAATTTTTAACATCTGCAGGACTATTAACTTTTGAGAGAATTTCAAATTTCATTATAATCGTCTCTTTCAGTTTGTACGCTTTGTAAGTTTTATTGCCAATTCTTTGAGGAACTCTGCTTCATCACCGAAGTGTCCGATTGCCAAAATGGCTTCATCAGTAAGTAAATTTGCGAGTTCTTTTGATTTTTCCAGTCCCAATAAAGTCACATAGGTGCTTTTATTGTTTTCAGCATCACTGCCGATAGGTTTTCCGAGTTCTTTTTCATCACCGATAACATCAAGAATATCGTCAACCACCTGAAAGGCATGTCCGAGTTTTTCGGCATATCTCACACAGGCGTTTGTTTTCATTTCATCTGCATCGGCACAAAGACAGCCGAGAACAGCAGCACATCGTATGAGAGCGCCTGTTTTTAGTTTGTCGAGAGTTTCAAGAGTTTCAATGTCTGTTTCTTTATTTTCGGTTTTCAGATCAATTACCTGTCCGCCGATCATTCCGTTACAACCGGCAAGATATGATAATGCAGATACAGCGTTAATTGCCGTAACGGGATTTTTTCTTGCAATTGTACTGTTTGCAATGACGCCGAAGGCTCTCGTAAGAAGAGCATCCCCTGCTAACAAAGCATATGCTTCGCCGAATTTTATGTGACAGGACGGCATACCGCGACGCATATCGTCATCATCCATACAAGGTAAATCGTCGTGTATTAGTGAATATGTGTGTATCATTTCAAGAGCACAGGCAAAGTCAAGTGCTTCCTCGTAATTGCCACCGCAAAGTCTGCAACATTCAAGGACGAGTACCGGTCTTATTCTTTTTCCGCCTACGGAAAGACTGTATTTCATTCCTTCGTGAACAATATCTTCACCAAAATCACATTCGGGTATAAGTTCATACAATCTTTTGTTGATAAGTTCCGTATATAAGTTCAGTCTTTCGTTATTCATCTTCATTTTCTCCGAGAGGGTCTTCGGTAAGTTCACTTATTTTTTGTGTGGCTGAAGAAAGTGTTTTGTTGCAGAATGAGATAATTTTTACTCCTTCTTCATAAAGTTTTATCGACATTTCAAGGTCGTATTCACCGCTTTCAAGACATTCAGCGATTTCTTTAAGTCTTATCATAGCAGTGTCAAGAGTATACATTTCCATATCTGTTTCCTTTCAGAATTAAACATCTTTTAGTTATTGTCTTACATTTATATTTTCAACGGAACATTCAAGTTCTCCGTCAGTAAGCACTACCGTAATTTTATCTTCGGTGTTTACTTCAGTAACACTTTTTATATTAAATCCGTTATCATCTTTAACGAAAGAGTAACCCCTCGCAAGAACTTTCAGCGGGCTTGTCCCCTCAAGTCTTGCCGAGTAATGGCTGAGTGCGGTAGTGTAATAATCAACTTTTGATTTCATCATACTTTTAATTTTGTTTTCACAGGCATCGAGACACTGTGAATAAAGCATAACAGTCTTTTTCGGACTATATTCTGTCAGAGTTTTCTCATAAGACATAAGAGACATAGTGTATCCGCTTATAAGTCTATTAACAGAATCTGTCATTGAATCAAGTATCTTGTCAGCGGCATACAGAATTTCTCTGTAATCAGGTGCAACAATTTCGGCCGCAGCCGAAGGTGTTGGTGCACGCATATCGCTTACAAAGTCAGAAATCGTGAAGTCGGTTTCGTGCCCTACAGCAGAAATAACAGGGATTTCTGAATCAAAAATTGCCTGAGCCACTTCTTCATCGTTGAAGGCCCATAAATCCTCAATGGAGCCACCGCCTCTTCCGACAATAAGTACATCGGCACCTTTGAGCCGGTTGAATTTGCGGATTGCTTCTGCTATCTGAACGGGAGCACTTTCTCCCTGAACCTGAACGCCTTCCAGAACTATCTCACCTGAAGGATAACGGCGTGATAAAACAGATATTATATCCTGTAACGCAGCACCTGTAGGTGAAGTTACAACTCCGATTTTTTGGGGATATTCAGGTAACGATTTCTTATGTTCGTCGCTGAACATTCCTTTTTTGCTGAGTTTATCTTTGAGTTGCTCAAAAGCAAGAGTCAGTTCACCTATACCTTCGGGGATAATATCTTCGCAGTAAAGTTGATAAACGCCGTCTCTTTCATAAAGTGAAAGATTTGCACGGACAAGAACTTTCATTCCGTTCTCAGGTTCGAAATTAATGCGTTGTGCAGCTGTACGGAACATCACAGCTTTAACGGCGGACTTTTCATCCTTAAGGGTAAAATAAAAATGTCCCGTGCGGTAATGGTTGGTAAAATTGGAAATTTCACCGCTGACATATATATTTTTTAAATTTAAATCTGAATCAATTAACGATTTGAGGTATGTATTAATCTGACTTACTGTTAAAATTGAGGTCATTTATTTTTGCTCTCCTTAAGATATGCCATTATAGCAACGCCTGCTGCGTTATCGCTTGAAAATTCAGGTGCAGCAAACAAGCCGCCGAACTTTTGCTGAAAATGATTTCTGATGAAACTGTTTGACATAACTCCGCCCGAATAAACAAGAGGTAAAATTCCGTATTTATCAAGTATATTTTCAGTCATTTTTTCCAGCGAAACACTAATATACTGTATGCAGAATTTTGCTATATCACAAGGCTTTTCACCTTTTTCAAACATCACTTTGCACTTATTCTCAAGTCCCGAAAGGCTGATGTCGCAGCCGTTAACGCTCGGTGAAATCCTGTAATCCTTTTCACTGTCAAGTGACAGTCTGTCAAGTTCCGCACCGCACGGAAACTTAATGCCGAGCATTACACCTATACGGTCAACAGCCTGTCCGGCTTTTAAATCAGTGGACTTGCCGATAAGATTGCATTTTATAATCTCTTTTTCGTCAGGCTCAACAAGAAGTGCTTCTGTAGTTCCTCCCGAAAGATGAAAAGCAATAAACTTTTCGTTTATTAAATCCAATTTCCCTGTGCTGTATAAAGCGGCAAGAATATGCCCGACCTGATGTGAGGTGACATGTATATTCTTTTTATTAAGACTGCTTAAAATTTTTCCGGTATTAAGTCCGACCAGAAAACAAGGCATATAGGAGCCTTCTGCCATTCTGGGAAAAGCAGAAGCCCCTATTGAATCAATGTAAAAGTCACATGAAGAAAAAAGTTCACTGCACACATCCGTAAGTTGACGTGTGTGATGAAATACAGTATCACTTTGTCTAAGCCCTTTTTCACCGTCTTTTACAGGTAAAAGCATTTTTCTGTGAACTATTCTGTTTTCATCAGGAAAATAAAGTGCTGCCGAAGTAGTATAATTGCTTGTATCAAAACCTAAGTGTGCCATTTTATTTTTCAAGTTTTCTTGCAATTGAGCCTAGAACACCGTTTACATAAGAAGCGTCATCAGGAGAAGCGTATTTCTTTGCAATCTCAACTGCTTCATTTATAGCAACACCGACAGGCATATTTTCACTATATAAAAGTTCGCAGACAGCAAGTCTCAAAATCGCACGTGAAACTCTGGAAATTCTTTTTGCAGACCAACGAACGAGATTTTCGTTTATAAGATTATCTATCTCTTCAAGATTAACAAACACTTTTTTTGCAAGGTTTTCTGCAAAAGCATTTGTGGGAAAAATCTCAAGTTCAAGGGCATTTTCAATAAGTTCAACTATTGAAATATCTTCTTGAAAACTCTTTTCAAAAATAAGTACAAATGCAAGTTCTCTGGCTTCATGTCTTGTCATATTAACATCCTCCCATGACATAAATTATAATCTTTTATGTCGGATTCATATTTATACATTCGCTATATTATACCACAAATTTTAAATCCTACAACTATTTTAACTCAATTATTGTTAAATTTTCTGAAAAAATATCCGTATTTTTTTCAATAATCTCTGTAATTTGCAGTATAAGCGTGTCATTGAGTGTATTTTTTTCCAAAATAACCTGGCAGTTTTCTCCGTTAATGACAACAAGACACTCCCTGCCTGTTTTTGCGCTTATTAAATTTTCGGAATCTGTCTGTACTTTCATATCCCGTTGATAATCCGAAAGCATTACGGAAATTTTGTTCTTATTTGAGGTATCAAGGTTCTCATCATTTAATATCTCTTCAATGCTTTCTATAACTTCATCATAAGACTGTGTTCTTTTAAGTTTGGCGTCTGAAAAATATTCGGCAGAGTCTGGAGAGACTTCCTCTGTTTCTTCGCCGGAAACATCGGTAGCGTTCACTTCTGTTTTCGCTGTAGTACCTGCCACAAAAAGCGTATCACCAAGATTCCCGGTTACTGCTTCTTCTGCGCTCGTTGTTTCTTGAACTGCATTATCCGGTTTAGTAAAATACCAATTTACCGTCAATGCTGCACATAAAGCGATAATAAGTGTAGCCGTAAGTACCTGTCTTTTTTTTATAAGCATAATTTTCCTCCTATATATTCATTTCTGAAATGCTGATGTTATTGCTGTTGATATTATATAGTGCTTTGAGCATTTGTGTAATTTCATTTCTTACCACCGCTTTGCTTCCTCCCTGACAGACAACGGCAACACCGATTACCTTCGGAAAAATCTCCTTACGCAAAAGCCCGTCTTCAGTATTTCCTTTGTCAAGAATTATATATTCCTCGTCTTTTTTTCTTTCTTCCCCTTTTATTTGCTCTGATGCATCACAGGCATAAAGACTTTCTGAGGTTCCCTCGTATGTTATCATTACTTTTACCTTGCCGACACCGCTTATTTTGCTGATTATCTGCTCTAATTTTTCACACTCACCTTCCGCCATACAAGAATCTTCGGTCCGGACGGTGCTTAAATCACCAACATCTTTTTCTGTCAGTTCTGAAAAGAAAATCAGCAGTATTCCTGCAAATCCTATCAGTATTATCAAAAAAGTTTTTTTATCTTTTCTCATTTTCTCAAACAACAAAAAAAGTTTTTCTTTGTACTGTTTAACCATATTTAATCACCTGTAAAAACTATACCGACTTCACTGCCAAATGTGTTGCAAATTTTTTCCTCGATTACCGTCTTGTTTTGTTCGCTGAATTTGCCTGTTACTTCGATTTCTTTTATGAATATTTCATCATTTTCAATGTCACAGGTTACCTTAAATTTGCACTCAAAGCCTGAATCTGATAACATTTCATTGATATATCTTTCGATTTCCGATTCTGCAACTGATACTGCGGCAGAAAATTTATATTTTTCTATTTCCTGTGACAGGTTTCCGTTTTCAGAAAATTTGAATTCATCGACATCGTATAAAACACTTTTCATATTTATAATAGGAGATAAAACTGAAAACAACAAAATAAAAGCAAGAAGAGAATTGAAGGCTTTTTTCATCTTACCGTCAGGTACTAACAGCATAAGTACGGCTGATGATACAGATACAGATGCAATATATTTACACCATATGCTTAGTTTTTCCATATCATCCACCTCGGAGCGTCAGCATAACAGCAGTTGAAATAATTAAAATAAATGCCTCAAAAACAACAAGTAAGCCTATAATCTTAATACCGCATGCAAAACCTTTCAGTGCATTGGACAGTTCATAGCAATCAAACAGTTCACTTATAAAACTCAATATATTCAGAGTAATGTTAAACATTACAATTTCCGCAATTACAGGCAGATTAATTATAACTATTACTATGATTCCAATTATTGCAACTGAATTTTTAAGAATCCCTATACTGCCAATTAAAGATGAATATGCATCGCTTATTGAAGAACCGATTACCGGAATAAGGCTGCCTATGGCAAACCGTATTCCTTTAGTAGCAACCGAATCAGTAGAGGCTGAAAAAATACCCTTCACCGTTAAAAGTGATGTAAAAAGTGACGAACCAAGTCCCAGTATAAAGGAAACTAGTCTGTTGGCTGTGCTTAAAAAACGAGGATAGTTTACGGTACTGTTTACCGAAAAAGCAATACAAAGACAGAAGAAACAACCTATTATTTCTACAAGCCCATAATTTATCACGGCAGAAATAAATTCAGCAAAGGTCAGAATGATTGTATTGTATGTAAGAGCAGTTGCAGGGTTTCCGGCGATTGCTATGGCTACAGCATAAACTGGAACAAAAACTAACATAAAAGTTCCGTTAAGTTTTAAAAGAGAAACCGCGGAACTCAGACATGAGTTTATATCTCCTACCAGAATGACAGTAATTATCGGAACAAATATGACAGCAATCATACTCTTATATCTTTTTTCGTCAGTAATTATACAAACGGCTCCTGCGAGAATCAGCACCGATAAAATCTTTGAGAATAAATTCAAATAATTGTGCAGACAATCTGTAAAATCTTCTTTATAATATGTAAATATGCTTGATAAAGATATGTTGTATATTTGATTATAATCAAGAGAAGATATTCCGAAATCATCCAAAATTTCCGTAATATCAGAATCAAGACCTGAGAATAATTTTTCGGACAAATCTTCTTCAACATGCTCTATTGCCGATGCATGTATAACTGAAACAAAACAGAAAAACGAAACAATAATTAACAACAAAAATTTTTTCATTTTGTAAATCCCAAAGCAATGTGCAATATCGACTCAATGTACGGTAATGTAATTAATGCCAGTATAATTCTTCCGGTAAATTCAATTATACTTCCAATTGTCTTATTGCCGTTCTCATCACATATATCAGAAGAAAACTTTGTAATTAGACAAATGCCTACGCCTTTTACTGCCGAAGAATAGAACTCCTCGGAATATCCTGCTGTGTCTGTAAGTTCAGAAAGTCCTGAAAATATTTTATCGATATATTCAATCAGCAATAAAGCACTAAGACATACGAAGACAATTTCAACAGGCAGTACAAACTCACTTGATTGCTTTTTTAAAAATACATTTATAAGACAAAGAGATATGCCTGTAAACACAATTTTAAACAACATCAGAATTCAATTATCCTCCTTATGCTTTCAAAGAGACTTTCAATTTCCGGTACAATCATAAGCAGTACAATTATAATTCCTGCAATTGTTGTAAGGGTAGCATATTCACTTTTATCTGTTTTGTTGAGCAGTTGATTGAGAATTGCCACGATTATACCGATGGCTGCGATTTTAAAAATTAAATCTAACTCCATAGCTTTATGTAATCTTTATAAAATAACCTTTCGTTTTATATAAGCAATATAAAAATGCAGGCACCCGCAAACAAACCGAATAATGGAGAAACTTTTCCGTATTTTTCATATTCATATACTGCTTTTTCACGGTAGTTTTCGAAGAAAACCGTATATAGCCTGATTGTATTAATCTGACTTTTAGCATCAGTTGTACCAAGGAAATTTCCAAGTTGCAGAAGTTTTTCTTTTTCTTCACTTTTATAACTCTGTGTACTGTTTATTGATTTTATCCATAGAGAATGGAAATCACTGTGTTCTTCGCTTTTGCCGAAACTTTTCAGAAAAGGCAGATTCTTCATTGAAGCCTCTGACGAAAGAACAGAGAATATTTCAAAAACATTCCTTTTTGAAAACTCTATCTCTGTAATAAGTGTATTGAGAAATATTATTGTCTCCTCTATCAGCGTAACCCGCTTTTTAAGCAATAATGATATTTTCATCCCTGTCAGCGTAAATGCTGTCCATAATAAAACTGCTCCTGTAAATTTCATCCCGAACCTCTGCCACATCATATATTCCTTCAAGTTCACCGGGTGTAAGTGAGTTTTTTAACACAACAATTTTGTCGAAGGCTCCTGTTTCAATCAGTTTTTTTGTCTGAGGTCTTCTTATTAAATCATCATAGGATGAGGCATGCATCGTAGCAATAAACCCTACACCGCTGTTTACGCCTCTGACAATTCCTTCAATTTCCTCACCTTCCCCAACTTCATCAAGAGCAATCATATCGGGTGACATTGTTTTTAGCGCATTCATTATACCTTTTCCCTTAGGAAAATTATTGAACACATCTGTATTTACTCCCACGTCATGCTGGCAGAAAATACCGTTCATACAGGCAATTTCCTGTCTTTCATCTATAACGCAGATTTTTATCATCCTGTCTGAAAGTTGCCTTATATAATCCCTGAGTACCGTCGTCTTGCCGGAAGACGGTGGGCCTCCTATTATCAGGGATGTATTTTCAAAACCGAGATGGTTTAATATTTCATCTGCGGCACCTTTAATCTGTCTTGCTATTCTAATATTTACTGAAGAAATATCCTTCACCGATGTTATGTTTCCGTTATCATTCAATACGGCTGTTCCGGTGATACCTGCCCTGTGACCTCCCTGATAAGTAATATATCCGTTCAATATGCTTTCTATATGACTGTATACCGAATAACAGCAAAGTCGGTTGAAAGTTTCCGTCAGTATTTCGGGTTTACAGATATAACAATCTTCCTCTCTTTTCACCGTGATATCACCGTTTTTCAAAAGAAACATATTACCGTATTTACCGTAAAGTATAATAGGTTTGCCTGCCCTTAATCTGATTTCATAAGTATCTTTTTTTACAATACAGTTGAGATTTATTAGTTTGCTTTTAAGAAGCGGAGATAAAATATTTACCGCTGTATCAAAATTTTCTTCTTTTAAATTCATATTAAAAACCGCCTTTATCTTTTCTACAGTTTAAAACTATGAAAGCGTGTCCGATTTTATTACAAATTTAAGAAAACATCTTGAAGATTGTTTTTGTTTATTGTATTATGTATTATATTAACTTTAAAGTGAGGTCTCATATGATTAAGAACAAAAAATCATTTCCGGTTGATTATCAGTATATAATTATCGCTTTTTTTGCAACGGGCGCTACAATGCTCGCCGTATTTTTATGTAACGGCATGTATCCTTTCGGAGATAAAACTATATTAAGAATGGATCTTTACCATCAATACGGTCCCCTTTTTGCCGAACTTTATGATATTGTCAAAGAAGGCGGCAGTTTTTTCTATTCCTGGAAAACAGGTCTCGGCAGTTGCTTCTTAGGTAATTATTTCAACTACCTTTCAAGCCCTCTCGGCGCCATAATAATGTTTTTCGGTCACAAGAATATCCCTCTTGCAATAGGTGCTATGGTGCTTATCAAAGCCTCACTCGCTGCATCTTCCTTTACTTATTACATCAAAAACTCTCTTAAAAGTCAGAACTTTGCTGCCGTATCTTTTGGTATACTCTATGCTTTCTGCGGATATATGCTCGCATATTATTGGAACATTATGTGGATTGATGCGATGATTCTTCTTCCTGTAATTCTTCTCGGTATAGAAAGAATAATCAACAACGGAAAACCTGCCACATATATCACTGCTCTTGCTCTCAGTATGTTCTCTAATTATTATATGTCATACATGCTCTGCATTTTTGCTGTGATATATTTCATGTACTATTATATTACAAACTATAACAGCGGTGCGTTGGTGAGTGATGTTTACGCAAGAAAAAAACGCGGTTTGATTTCCAGACTTTCCAACAGAAGATTTTTAAGAGCAGGGTTCATTTTTGCTCTTTCTTCCTTCGCAGCGGCAGGTCTTATGGCTGTAGTGCTTCTTCCCGTTTACAGTATTCTTAAAAACAGTTCAGCAACTTCAGGTACGTTCCCGTCAGACCTTAAAAATTATTTCACTTATTTTGATTTCTTCGCAAATCATCTTGCAAGTCTTAACACTACCATAAGAAGCAGCGGAGATGACGTCTTACCGAATGTATATTGCGGTGTTATTACTCTTATTCTTGCGCCTTTGTTCTTCTTTACAAAATCAATCTCAACCAAAGAGAAACTCACTACTCTCGGTCTTCTTGCTGTTTTATACTATACATTCAATGTTAATTACTTTAACTATATCTGGCACGGATTCCATTTCCCCAATGACTTACCCTACAGACAATCCTTTGTTTATTCATTTATTCTCCTCGTTATGGCGTACAAAACTTTTATCAGGCTAAACGAATTTAATTCTCGTCAGTTCTGTGCCGTGGGTGCCGCTATTGTTGGATTTATATTTATCGTTGAAGATATTACTTCAAAAAACGTAAACTCCGGCACAGTTATGCTCACTCTTGCTCTTACAGTGCTTTATGTTGTTGTGCTCGGTATGTTCAAAAACAAAAAATATCAGGTATCTTCTCTTGCGGTCTTGCTTCTTATATGTATCTGCAGTGAAGTTGTTATGTGTGATGCCGGCAGATTAAATATCACAATCACAAAGGATTCTTACTGTTCGGATTATGATGATTTCAGAAAACTTAAGGATGCTCTTGATACGGCTGAACAGGACGAATTTTACAGAATGGAACTGACTGACCTTAGGACAAGAATGGATCCTTCCTGGTTTGGTTATAACGGTGTCTCTGTATTCTCGTCAATGGCTTTTGAATCTCTCGCAAATCTTCAGGATGACCTCGGAATGATGAGCAACAGAATTAACAGTTACACATATAATCCGCAGACGCCTGTTTACAATATGATGTTCTCGCTCAAGTATATAGTGAATAACTCTTCACCGAATACTCTTGAATCACCTTTCTATTCCGCTTCACTCAAGTCCGGTAAATTTTCCGCATATAAGAACAACTATTGTCTTCCTATAGCATATTGCATCGACAGCAAAGCGGCAAAATGGGCAAATGAAGAATATATGGATACATGGAAAATAGAAACTGCCTCTGACCCGTTTGCATTACAGGGTGACTACTTTAAACTTGCAACAGGTCTGAAAAATCCCTTTGAAAAGTTAGATATTTCCTATGCTACCTACTCTAATATTTCGCCTTTTGTGGAAAGTCTCAATGCTACTTCTTTCAATTATTCAAAAACGACTGCTGACGCTGACGGCTCGGTAGTGCTTTATATTACTACCGAAAAGAAAGGCAATGTATATATTTATTACGATGTTACAGGCGCATCGGATAAAGATGTTACCATTACTTCCTCCCTTGGTACAATTACTCAGAACGCTAACCAGAACAGCATTCACGACCTTGGATATTTCGATGTAAATGAAACAATTACCGTTACGATTCCTTTCGAAAATAATAACGGCACCCTTAAATTCAATGCATATACGATGGACGAGAAAACATTCGAAAAAGGCTATGAGAAACTTGCCGACACACAAATGCTGGTTGAAGAATTTGAGGACACATACATCAAAGGCCGTGTAACTGCAAAGAAAGATTGTCTTCTTTATACTTCAATCCCCTACGATAAGGGGTGGAAAATTCTTGTTGACGGAGAAGAACTCAGTGATGACAAGATTGTGCAATTCGGAGGTAGTCTTGTAGCAGCAAAACTTGACAAAGGCAATCATGACATTGAATTTGTTTTTGAAGCACAGGGCTTTGAAACAGGATTAATAATTTCTGTTTCAACTGCACTCATCATCGCAGTATTGATTTTCATTAATATTTTGAAGTCAAAAAGCACAAAGAAAAGGCATTTCTCTGTATTTGCTAAAATTAACAGCAGTTATTCGGAAGAACTGTTCCTGCCTGTTGCCGAGGAAGAAACAGATTCTGTCTCTGATAACTCAACACTAACCGCCTCAGGATATAAACTTCCGGAGAAAGAAATAATCTATCCTACAGGAACCAATGTAAAAAAGGAAGTTTTTACTCCCACTATCGAAGTTGAAATCGAAGAAATCAACCTATAAAAAACATCTTAAAGCCCTTCGCTCATTGAACGAAGGGCTTATAAAATGTGGTTTTATTTCATATTTTTTTCATATGATTCGATCATTTTCTTAACCATCTGACCGCCGACAGAACCTGCCTCACGGGATGTAAGGTGACCGTTGTAACCCTGTTTGAGGTTAACGCCAACTTCAGCAGCTGCTTCCATCTTGAATCTGTCAAGAGCATCTCTTGCTTCGGGTACCATACCCTTGGATGAACCGCTTCTAGACATAACTTTCACTCTCCTTAAATAAACTTTTTGCGTTTGCAAATATATTTTGTGCTTATATGTCTACAATATTAATGTTACTATTTGGAAAACACTTAAATATAAACTTTGAAAAATATTAATCAAAAAACTTGAATATTCTTTCATAATGCTGTATAATACTAAAAATTTCTTTTGGAGAGGTAATCATGAACAATAAGAGGTTAATTGATATGCATGTTCATTCTGATAATTCACCTGACGGTATACATTCACCTATGTATATCTGTGAATGTGCTGTCAGAAATAATCTCAGAGCAATTGCTGTTACTGACCACTGTGAAGTTGATGAATTTTTTGAAGAAAAATACAACAATATGGTTTTTCATTCTTATTTTGAGTGCAGTAAAGCAAGATCGGCTTTTGAGGGTGACCTGCTTGTTCTTATCGGACTTGAAATCGGACAACCCTTAAGTAATGTTGACCTTGCGGATAAAATAGTAAATCATCATAATTATGACTTCATTCTCGGAAGTATTCATACTCCTTACGGGTTTGATAAAGATATAAAAGAAATTGAATATGACAAACTTGATGTATATAAGTTTATGGAAGATTATTTCCTAGAACTTATCGAAATTGCAAAATGGGACGGTTGCGATGCTCTTGCCCATATTACTTGCCCTATGAGACGTATTCAGGGAAAGTATAAAATAGACTTTGACTATTCAAAAATCAGTTCTGTTACTGATGAACTGCTGAAAACAATGGTACGTTATGACAAGGCACTTGAAATTAACACTTCAGGTCTAAGACAGAATATCGGTCTTACTATGCACGATATAAATCTCATAAAAAGATACCGCGAAGTCGGCGGTAAACTTATAACTATAGGCTCGGATGCTCACAATGCCAATGATTGCGGTAAAGGAATCATCGAGGGCATGGAAATAGCCGTAAAGTGCGGATTTGACAAGATTACATTTTATGTTAACAGAGAAATTTTAGAATTAGAAATATAAAGAGGTTAAATAATGAACAAAAAAGATAATTATACTTCGGGTATCAAAATTGAAAAAAAGACGATTATAGGGATAACTGTTTTGTTGTTTGCGATTATGATTTTCGCAGGTATACTTACTCAGGTTGTTCCCACCGGTGTTTATCATACCGATTCAAGCGGTGCAATCATTAACGGTACTTATCACGAAATTGACCGTGAAGAAGTCGGATACAGTTTCTGGAGAGTGTTTCTTTCACCTGTAGAAACCTTTATATATGCTACAGGTGATGCATTGACAGGTGTTGCCATTATCCTCGTAATCGTTCTTATCGGCGGTACTTTTCTGATTCTTGACAGAAGCGGCGTTCTCAAATATATGATGAACGTAGTTGTCAACAAATTTTCGGATAAAAAATATCTGCTTCTTGCAGCGATGGTTTTTTTCTGTATGCTTCTGAGTTCCTTCGCGGGTATTTTGGAGGAATCAATAACACTCGTTCCTTTGGCAGTTGCCATTTCTCTTTCTCTTGGTTGGGATTCCTTTGTAGGACTCGGCTTCAGTCTTATTGCAGTAGCCTTCGGTTATTCGGCTGCAACCTTTAACCCTTTTAATGTTGGTATTGTTCAGTCAATGGCTAATCTTCCCATGTTTTCGGGTGTACTTTTCAGATGCTTTGTCTTTATAATAATATACTCAATTCTTACAGTTTTTCTTGTCCGTTATGCAAAAAAAGTTGAAAAGAATCCTGAAAGTTCTCTTTGCTTTGAAAGTGACAAGAAATTAAGAGAAAGATTTCTCAATAAGACCGAAACTGAAAAAGCACTCAGCAATCCGATGATGAAAAAGGCTTCGGGTTCTTTTATCAAAGCTTTATTGTCTGTTTTGGTTATTACAGTTGTCTGCCTTGTTACCAACACATTCATTGAAGACCGCAGTTTATCCGATATAATCGGTTATCTCCCCCTTGTTTCAATGGCTATTCTTTTTACTGTCGGTGGTTTGCGAGCAGGTTACATATCGGGAATCAAGGGAAGAGAACTAGTTTCGGGGTTTGTCGCCGGCGCTAAAACAATATTGCCCGTTGCACCTGTTATTATTTTTATTATCAGCGTTACATATATACTGAAACAAGGTATGATTATTGATACTCTTCTTTATTGGGTATATAACCTTGTCAAAGGTATCAACCCTTATGTTTCTATAATAATCATATTTTTTGTTATTTGCGTTTTTGAATTTTTTATCGGCAGTGGTTCCGCCAAAGCTTTCCTTCTTATGCCGATACTCATTCCTCTTGTCGATATGCTTTCAATAGGCAGACAGAATCTTATTGTTGCTTTCTGCCTTAGTGACGGTCTTTGCAATGTACTTTTCCCCACAAACGGACTTTTGATTATTGCTTTAGGTATAATCAATATCTCTTATTTCAAATACATAAAAATTTCCTGGAAATTATTTTTAGCCGAATTTGCGGCAAGTATCGGTATCCTGATGCTCGGCACTGCAATAGGTTATTAATTGAATTAAATTAATTTTACAAGCACCTCTGTTTTTGAGGTGCTTGTATTTTTCTTGTTTTGGGCTCTGTCAGACTGATATTACTGAATGATATCTTTCACTAAAGATGAATTGTAACGCATAAAACAGGTGATTTTAAACATATCAGAAAGGCTGTCCTGATAATAGGACAGCCTTTCATGTTTATCTTGATTATTTGGCTTTAGCAGCCTTTCTTGTTTCAATTTCAGCAACGATTTCTCTCTGTCTCTTTTCGGTAAGAGTATAGAAGAACATGGGAACTGCACAGGCAACCATACTGATGGCACCGGAAAGAATAAGTACGTTCCAGAGTTTATCGGGATTTGCAACATGACCTGTAGCAGCATCAATGCCTGCGATGCTCATTGACATAACACCGATGAATGCGCCGACAGCCATACCGATTTTATTGATAAGAGTCTGCATAGCGAAGCAGATACCTTCGCCTCTTTCACCGGTTTTCCATTCAAGATAGTCAACTGTATCGCCGATCATAGCATAACTCATAATATTGTTAACACCCTGAGGAATACCGAGAAGTACAAGACCGATAGCAGAAATAACAAGTTTCCAGGGAGCATCATAACCGACAAAGTACATAACAGCCATTACAACACCGCCGAAAAGGTGAACAAGGATGTATGTGTATTTCTTCGTAAATTTCTTTGTAAGCCAGGGAACGAGAACAGAAGCAACAAGACCGCCGGGAATTACAAGCAAGGTGATGATACCGTATAAGCCTTCATTTTTGAGAACATACTTGGCGAAGTAGAGACCGCCAGTGTATGTGTAAACCATTCTTGCGCCGCCAAGAACACCGGAAAGAACGATGAGAAGAAGTTCTTTGTTTTTGAAGAGGAGTTTAATGTTGTGAGTGAATGAAGGAATGTTATCATATTCAGCAGTGATATGTTCCTTGGTGTTTTTAAAACCATAGAAGAACATAGGCATAGCTGCAATAACGAATACAACTGCACAGATAAAGTATGTCCATTTGAGTGTATTTGCATTTGCTTCAACACCGCTGTTCATAACAGTACCGATAAAGGTGCGTGCTGCTTCCTCTGCTGTTGTACCCTGACCGCTGACCATTGCAGCAATCTGTTCTGCCTTATCAGTCATAATGAGCGAAAGATCAGCCTCAGTATATTTGAACTTTGCAGTTACAGCATTTGTGATAATGGGAACACCTACTGTAACGATACCTGCACCTACAGTACATACAAGACGAACTACAGTGAGGATGTTACCTCTGACGGTAGTGTCATTTGTAAGACAGGTTGCAAGTCCCCAATAAGGAACGTCAGCAACTGTGTAAACAACAGACCAGATAACATAAAGAACGGCGATTACTGCGAAAGTAACAAGAGACTTTGCTTTGAATACAGGCAAGAAACAAAGAATGGTACATACACCGATGGGAATAGCCATCCATTTAAGGAAGGGGCGGCATTTACCCCATTTTGTTCTGGTTTTGTCAACGATACTACCCATAATCGGGTCATTGAATGCGTCAAATACTCTTGTTGCAAGCATGAGGAATGCAACAGCAACGGCACCGTCAAGTGCTCCGACTTTCACGCCTTCGGCACCGAAAAGAAGAGCGTCAGTCAGGAAAATTGTGAGATATGAACCGATAATGGTACATATGAAGTTCTGACCGAAACCGGCAACACCGTAAGCTATTGCTTCTTTCGGCTGAACACCTTTGCCCGGTGTTGTACCGAACAGTTTGTGTAAAAGATCATTTACTTTCATGTTTTCTTTTTCCTTTCAATATGTAGTTTTTCACTAAAATACACTGAAAGTGTGCATTTAACTTGACGATTATAACATAATAATACCTTAAAGGCAAGTTAAAAGCACTCACATTTAAGGTATTTTACAATTTATTTAAAATTCAGATGTTTTTTCAGATACAGTCCCGTATAAGAGTTGTCATTCAATACAATTTCTTCGGGTGTTCCCGTTGCAACTACAGTACCTCCCCCGTCGCCTCCTTCGGGACCTAAATCAATTATATAATCAGCAGATTTTATAACATCAAGGTTATGCTCAATTACAATAATGCTGTTTCCTTTATCGACTAAAGTCTGCAATACATTTATAAGTCTGTGAACGTCTGCCGTATGAAGACCTGTTGTCGGCTCGTCGAGAATATATACGGTTTTTCCTGTTGAGGGTCTTGCGAGTTCAGTGGATAATTTTACCCTCTGCGCTTCGCCTCCGGAAAGTGTAGTTGCAGGTTGGCCGATTTTAACATAACCGAGACCCACATCATAAAGAGTTTTCAGTTTCTTATATATCTTCGGGATATTTTCAAAGAAATTCATTCCTTCTTCAATAGTCATTTCCAGAACATCATAAATTGATTTTCCTTTATATTTTACATTGAGAGTTTCGGAATTATATCTTTTTCCTTTACAAACTTCACAGGGAACATAAACATCAGCAAGGAAATGCATTTCTATTTTAACAATACCGTCACCTTCACATGCCTCACAACGTCCGCCTTTAGTGTTAAAAGAAAATCTTCCGGCTGTATAGCCCTTTGCTTTAGCGTCTGTTGTCGAAGCAAAAAGTTCTCTTATATCCGTAAAAACGCCTGTATATGTGGCAGGATTTGAACGCGGTGTTCTGCCTATCGGCGATTGGTCGATATTGATAACCTTGTCAAGATTTTCAATGCCCTGCATTTTTCTGAATTTACCTGGTATGAGTTTTGCTCCGTTGAGTTCATTTGACAGATGTTTGTTGAGTATTTCATTAACCAGAGAAGATTTTCCGGAACCGGACACACCTGTAACGCAGACAAACTCACCAAGTGGGATTTCCACATCAATATTTTTAAGATTGTTCTGCGAGGCACCGAAAATCTTAATACTTTTTCCGTTCCCTTTTCTTCTTTCTTCGGGTACGGGAACTCTCTTTTTACCGC
>JAZSPI010000086.1:0-26355 GCA_045537395.1 Acutalibacteraceae bacterium
ATGTTCATATAATCAAAAGCACGGAGTTACTTTCCTTATCACGCTTTCCCCCACGTTATCCGATTTGTTTTTGTAGGAATACTCATCTATTTGCAGGACGCGGGAACGACGCGGACATAAAACGGAACCGCGGGAAAGCCCAACGGAAAATGAAGTAAAACTATTTATACCAACGGTGCGAAATCTAATTTTTCGGTAGTGCTGTCTGTACAGTTAATTAATACGGCAGACTAAGGTTGAACCATAAATCAATGTATCAAATCTTATTCCGAAAAATTCGTACTTTCGCATCCGACGAGTCATATATTCACAGCATCCGAAAAGCGGTTTTGGTGACTTTTGCCAAGGACAAAAGTCACTCAGCGAAGCGTATCTAACTTAATGTTTCCTTGAAACGCATACCGCAATCGGCGTGGAGACGATTGCCCAATACCTTACGGTTTTAATAAAAAAGCACAACGGTGAGTTTGCGATAATACGCGGGCAGATAATATCTGCCCCTATCGATGGATAAAATTGCAACAAATTAAGAGAGACGCCAGGGCTCAACACCGCACAAAAACTTACCAATAGACAAAGCAAAAACCGTTGTATCAGCAATCATCCAGCCGATACAACGGTTTGATTTGTTTATTTTTTAATTCCCATAAACTCTGCAAGTTTTTCCGTAATTATCTGCAAGAAACGGGTAAGAAGTCTAATCAGATCCTGTAAAAGATTAGTCTTTCTCGGCTCGTCTTTATTAACAAGAGGCTCTAACTTTTCTCCGTCCGTGGGAGATTTCTGCATAAACTGAGGATATTTTTCCGTGGAGGTAACATCAATGTTATTGTACACTATAGCATCTATCATTTCCCAGTATTCGCTCGGCTTTTCTTCGTGCTTAAGATCCTTGATAATCCATGTATTGAAAGGAAGAAGAGAAGTGGACGCGTCTACACAACCGTCGGCTGAAAGCATATTATATTCGGGGTAAAGTTTTTGCTCATAGCCTACAGGTAAAGTATCACCGCGCATAGAGCAGATTGCACCGTAAGTAGCATCTTCAAGATCAACAAGACTGTCGCTTATAACATCACCCGAATTGCTGAAAGGCATTGGGGGATAGCCGTACTTGGCGATGATATTCATATGAATGCCTGCTTCCTGTGCAGTAAGGAAGATTTCGGGAGCAGCCACCATAACCTCTTCATGGTAGTAAGTGATTTTTTCAATAAGTTTAGCATGGCTGTGGTCGGGAGAAGCATAATCCTTACCGTAAACTCTTTCAAGAGCAGCATAGAAGTATTCATCCTGAACGAAAGTCCACATAGAAGGGAAAGTGCCGAAAATATCGTGAACAATCATATTGACTGCCCGAAGAAGAGCCACCTGTGCTACAGGTTCCAAGCCGTATTCAAGAATTTTTTCCAGAGCACCACTCTTGTTGAGAATTGAAAGTATAAGATCAATATCCTCATTGCCCACCATATATTTAACGAAATCAACAAGTACGTTGGGGTCAAAATTGAAGGTGCCGCTGAAAACCTCACCTACAAAATCTATGCCGGGAAGTGAAGGAACGCAAAGAAGAACAGAGTCAATATTATCCCATTCATCTTCATATTCGTGCATATATGCGGCAACAATTGATGTACCGTAACTTGAACCTACAAGTTCATAACGGACACTGCCCGAATGTTCCTTGACCCATCCTACATATTCATAAAGTTGATGTGCGAGATCAACAGGATCGAGACGGCTGTCATAGTTGAATACATATTTTCCGTCACCCTCATAGTCAAGAGGACAGGGATCTATGGTAACATTGAACTTATTTGAAATACCGTCAGTATCAAGGGCTGACTTACCCATTGTGTCCCACATCCATGAATAGATACAGTTGGTAAGAATGTCAGGATTGTTTTTCTTGATAGCTTCCTGAGCATATTTGTCGAAGTTGCCGAGATTTGCCAACATAGCCTCACCGTTAACGGGATAGAAAAGAGAGGTTTTGTCCGGATCGCCAATCTCATAAACCTTTCTTGAACCAATACCGCTAACATAGATCTGAGGGAGATGATCTTCAGTTTCTGCAGCAAATGCTATACCCATACAGGAGAAAATCATCATAAGTGCCAGAAGCAGGCTTAAAAGTTTTTTCATTGTTTTTTACCTCCGGAAAAATTATTTACATCTTAATATATCATAAAAAATTTACAATTTCAACTTTTTCATAACTTTTAACAATTCTTAAGAAAAAATATGAGGGCAGAAAATCTGCCCCCAAATGAGTTTTAGTAAAATTATTATTCTGCTCTCTGTGCGCCGTAGTTAATGTCTACATTCTTTTTGAAGAGAAGGTAGTCATACTGAGGTCTCCACTGATCGCCCACTTCAACCTCGCCGAAAGCGTCTTCATCAGCGGCAACATTAATTACATTAACGCCCTTGAGTTCTCCGCCTTCCTTATAAACGGTATCCCAGAAAGCATGGTGTCCGATATGTTTTACGGAAGCGGGAATATACAGATATAAGAGTTCCTGATTATAACTGAAAGCGTCGGATTCAATTATTTCAAGACCTTCGGGAAGTGAACGGTAAACCTTACCTAAAGCACTTTCATCGGTAAAGCGAGTATCGGTTACGGATTCATCTGCCTTATAAGAATATACATTTTCCAGTGAAGGTGTGTTACCGTAAGCATCTTTAGGCTCGTGAAGTTTGAACAGTGAAAGTTTTTCGCAACTTTTGAGACCTTCGGGAAGATAGATTGCTCTTATATTAGTATAAGCAAAGGCTGTTTCTCCTAATGTTTCTACTGTTGAAGGAACAACATAAGTCTGAATGTCTTTTACATACTGCTCTGTAGCATCTGCGCGGAACTGTTCAGTTTCATAGCCGTATTTATCTCTAAGATACTGGTCATGATTACAGGGGTAATTTACAACCGTTTTCATATCCTTGGTGTAAAGAACACCGTCAACATCGCAGTAGTTAGGATTGTTTTCATCTACTTCAAAGTTTTCAAGAGCCCAGCAGGAATAGAAAGCCTTTGAATCAATTTCTTTGACATTTGCACCGATTTTTACTACCTTGATCGTACCGTCACAGTTAAGAGCATACGGTCCGATAGACTCTACAGGCTTTGCCTTATCGGGAACAATTTCAAAGTTGCTTGTTACATCCTCATTTTCACGGTCGTAAACAACCTCGGAAACATAGTCGATTTCAAGTTCTGTCACATAGCCTGTATTGCTGAATTTTTCAAGCTGATAACCTGTTTCTGTCTGTGCATATTCAAAGGTTTCTCTCTGAACTGTACGAACAGAAAAATACATTGAAAGAGAGACAGCGATAAGAATCACCACAGTGAAAATTATTTTCTTGAGTGTGAAGTTCTTATAAGGCTTATTGATATGGGGAGCCGCAAGACCGGGCACCTGGAAAGTCCAGATTTCATCTTCGGGAATATCAAGATGGATTTCTTCGGTTGCAGGAGCAGTGTTTTCTTTATTCTTTTTACTCATAACTTTAACCTCCTTAACCTAAGTAACCGCCGGAAGCAGCGACGCCTTCTTCTTTGGCCTGCTTTTCCGTAACTTCTGCACGGCGTTTAAGAACTTCCATAACCATATTCTGCTTTTTGCTGTCATAGTCCCAGAAGAGATAGGGAATGGTCATAAGGAAGAAGCCGACAACATCAACGATAATGGGAACAACGATAATATTTCTTCTTGCCGAGTCAATGAAGAGAACTTCCATGTTACTGTTGTAACCGTACTTGAGAAGAAGAAGCGGAATGATAAGACCTACGAAAGAGGTGATGGGGCCTGTGAACCAGCCGAATACACCTGCAAAACTTTCAAGTCTTTCACCGGAAAGATACATCTGGTAGTCGCCGATTCGTACATTCATATCGTGACCTGCCGTAGTGGGAACGGTCTTGGTCATTTCCATAAAGAAGAGAACTACTATGCAGATAGTACCGCAGAGCATAAGATTTTCACCTGTGAACCACATAGCAAGAGCGATGATAAGGTTACCGATTGCTCGGGTAAGCTGATAGAATACCATAATCTGCTTATAGGAGAATCTCTTAAGGAAATAGGGTGAAAGGAAATCGGGCGGTGTACCTGCAAAAGAAATAAGTGCAACGATAAGAGAGTAGGGAAGACCTTCAAGACGGAAGGTAAACAGATAAAGAATCGTCGCAAGAGGAAGCATACCGTTACCCAGAGAGTCGATAAGACCAACTACTGTATTGATAAGAAGATACTTATTCTTGAGTACGCCGAACATACCGTCCCAGAATTTAATCTGAGCCTTTTTCTCAACAGGTGGCTGAGGTATTCTCTCCTGAATTCTGCCTGCAAAATACATTGTGAAGACAGCAGATATGATAAAGGTTATGGGGATAACGTATCTGTACATATTTATATCTGCCCAACCGTGACGAAGAGCACCGATAATAGCAGGAAGGAAAATAGACAGAATTGAATGGAAAACATGAGAAATTTTTACAGGATAACTTCTTACAAGGATTCTTTCCTGTAAGTTGGGACTGATACTCTTGGTACAGATTTCCATATTGTTTGCAAAGCCGAATACATTATAGGTAGCGAACATAAGATTAGCAACCCATACTCTTGTTGCAACATCAGGAATATTGTAAACGGGAAGCCAACCGACAAGGATAACCATTGCACATTTAGGGATAACATCGCAGTAAAGAGAATACTTATATCTGCCGTATTTGGGAACAAGTTTCTTACGCCAGAAAATATTTCTTGCGCCTACCCAACCTGTGTAAAGGAAGTGAGTACCGAAGGTTTTGAAGCATGCCGTTGCACTCAAACCTTCAAGACCGTTAAGATATGTAATAAAGGGGCTTGCCTGATTAAACAGAAGTGAATAGTCGAACAGGATGGTCGATATGCCGAAAATCATCATCAGTCCGTAGATGAGATAGATTCTCTTTTCGGTCTTCTTCGGCATAAATCCGAGGTTATCACATACAAGCCACCAGATAAGTGCTGATATATAGCCGAGAGGCATATTCAGTATACCTATAACCGAGAAAGTAAGGTAAGGCAATTTGTAATGATACATAATGAGATAACAGGTTGCCCAGAAGCCCACATATTCGAGAACTTTTGAACCTGTGTAGTTACTGCCTACGGCAAGAACAACGTCCTTATATTCTTTATAAGGAACGTATTTGCCTTCAGCAGGGGTGTTCCAATGGGTTTTGATTTCCGTAAAAAGCCATTTGGCTTTATCGGTTAACCCTGCAACAGGATTGGACATTTTAAATTCTCCTTTCTTATACAAAACCGAAACGCAAATTCTTTCGCCTATGCGTCCGACTTATCTGTATAATATTATCACATATATTTATTTATATCAATAATCTTTTAGAAATAAGGAAAAATTTATACATTATTAACAAGAAGCGTCAGCAGTTTTTATATTAAATTTTTTCAAACAATTTACCTTTCAGTTGACAACACAAAAATAAAGTTGTATGATATATTATGTGTAATAATGGATTATTGTATCTCAATTCATATAACTAATCTTGTGGAACAGGAGCGAATGAAAAATGAAAAAAACAGCAGCCTCTCTACTCGCGCTTTTATTAATTGTTATAATGGCTGTACCCATGACTGCATCTGCGGTTGTTGTATCCCTTGAAAACGGACTTGCTTTGAATCCCGGCAACACCCGTTACCGCAATCCTGAATACAACTTCGCCTGGCTTGACCAGCTTTTCGTCAGAACTGATACGTCGGCGGTGATTCCGGCAGAACTTACCCCTGCTCCGACAGACTATCCCTACAGCCATACATACGATGACTTCATTGAAGAATGTAACCGTTATATTGACCTTAATTCTCTTGACGGAAAGTCAATTAACAATATTTATTCAGCCCTCATTGAAATGATTTACTATTCGGTTGTGGCAACAGGACTCATCGGAGATTTTGATGAAATGTGTACCGTTCTTTCCAATAACGGAATTGACCTTCCCGAAGAAGCCACCAAAGAAGACAAAATCAAGATAGCGGTTGTTTATTCCGTTCTTGAGTATAATGCTATCTACGCGCTTTACGGCAAAGAGACCGAATTGCCTGCCGGTATATCTCTTGACGCTGCCCTCACTATTATCCTCGGTGCACTAACAAATGTAAATGTTCCCTCGGGAGTAGATACAACATCGGGACTTATCGTTCAAGCCGTTGAACAATATCTTGACGATTATGATTACGTTCCTCTTTCAGATAACCCCTCAGCAGAAGAACTTTTCTATTTCCTTAAAGTTGTTATTATAACAGAAAACGAAGAAAATGTCCCCCTTGACAAGTTCAATGAATTAACGCCTGCCGACAAAGAATACGTGGACTACAAATATTTTTCAACTATTCTCGAAATGGCTTACGATATACCAATCGACCCCGAAGCCCTTTTCTATGCAAACGAAAGTGAAGATTCTCTTGCAGTTCACCGCGTTATCCTCGGCTCAATGCTCGAACAAAAAGGCATCACTTATTCTGATGCGGATTCCACAGAAAAACTTTTTGATCTTGCCTGCAAAAACGAATACTTCCCCCTCGAAAAAGAATTTTTCAGCGATGTCCTTAACTACAGACTCGAAGTTGCTCCCTCCTGCGAAAAGATATGGTTCTCACCCATAACTCTCGGCGACCAACTCAACGGAGGAGATAAAACCCCCATCACCTTACACCTTCAGGGTGAAAGTATGAACCCGGGCTCTACCGCAGCCGCTGCTCTTGACACAACAAAAGGTGAAGAAACCGTTTATCTGGAAGTGAATTACAACGACGGCAACAGACAGGACACAGCCCTCTATGAATTTACAATAGTCAAAAACATCGATCTCGAACTTTCCGAAAAGCCTTCTGATGCCCTCGGCCATGTGGAGTCCTTCGTTAATTCCGTTGTTCCTACAAGCAACGAAAAGGTTTCACAAGCTGTTGAAGAAATTTTCAATAATATTGAAGAATCAAAGCCTATCACCGATATTCCCGGCTATCTCCAGGAAGTTCTTTCAACTTACGGTGAAACAAATCCTGAAGATGCAGTTACATCAACAACAAGTGCGTTCACTTTTGATTATCTGGAACAACTTATGGATGAGGTTTATGCAACCGACGCAGACGGAAATATCATCACAACCCAGACCTATTCAACTACTATGGAAGAAACCACGCAGCCCACTGAAACAAACTTCCTGATCCAGGTGACACAGACTGTCGCTGAAAATCCCGAAATTATTGCCGCACCCACAAGTCTTATCGCTCTCGGCGGTCTGCTGGGATTTATGATGAACAAAAAGCATAAGGACAGCCTCAGATTCGATAACGAAGAAGAAACTGAAGAATAATAAATCCGATAAATTTCAGCCACGGCTTTAAGTTGTGGCTGTTTTTTTGTCTGTAAATAAGGGTGCTGCACATAACATTTATCGGGCGGTGACAGAGAGGCGGCGAGCCAAGCCCTGTACACAGGGAATTCATATTCCCCGAAAGGAATATGAATCACAGCGCTTTTAAGAGCGCTGTCTTGGCTCGCCGCCTCCCGTCACCGCTTCTCTGATTTAAAGCACACTTTTCCCGAAAAGGATATAAAAATAACCGCCCCCTTTAAAAGAGAACGGCTACCTATTATTCGTTTCAGTCAAATTTAATTACTCTGATAACATTTTCACCCTGAGAAATCTTTTCTACTGTTTCATCACTGAGATGTGACGGTGTATCAACAAGCGTGCATGCATAGTCACCCTTTGAACGGTTCGCCATGTGGTCAATATTGATACCCTGGTCAGAGATAAGAGTGGTAATGGCAGAAAGGATATTGGGAAGATTCTTATGGAGAACGAGAAGTCTTCCGCCTTCACTTCTTGCCATTTCAATGTCGGGATAATTAACACTGTTTTTAACATTACCGTTAAGAAGGAAATCTTCAATCTGATGAGCCGCCATTACAGCACAGTTATCCTCAGATTCTGCTGTTGAAGCACCGAGGTGAGGAGTGGTGATGATGCCGGGAACATTAATTGTTTCCTCTGTGGGGAAGTCTGTAACATAACAGCTTACCTTTCCGCTTTCAAGTGCTTCCTTAATATCTGCATTATTAACAAGGTCTGCACGGGAAAGGTTGATAATCTTTACGCCATCTTTCATTTTTGCAATGGCTTCTTTGTTAATCATACCTCTCGTCTTTTCGTTTGAAGGAATGTGAAGAGTGATATAGTCAGCGTTTGCATAAACCTCATCGTAACTTGAAGCCTTATTGATTGACCTTGAAAGATGCCATGCGGCTTCAACCGTGAGGAAGTTATCGCAACCTAAAACCTTCATACCGAGGCTCTTTGCCGCATTTGCAACAAGACCGCCGATTGCACCAAGACCGATAACACCGAGAGTTTTGCCGGCAATTTCGTTACCTGCAAAGGTGCTCTTGCCTTTTTCAACCTGTTTTGCAACATTTTCTGTAAGTCCGTTTGCCCATGCAATACCGTCAACAACCTTTCTCGAAGCAAGAAGAAGAGAGGCAATTGTAAGTTCCTTAACACCGTTTGCGTTTGCACCGGGGGTATTGAAAACAATAATACCCTTTTCTGCACACTTATCAAGAGGTATATTATTCACGCCTGCACCGCAACGGACGATTGCTTTAAGATTGTCGCCGAATTCAACCTCGTGAAGAGAGGCAGAACGGACCATAATACCGTCAGGATTTTCAATGCTGTCGCTGATTTCAAACTTTTCCTTGTTAAGTTCATCGAGACCGATAGCAGCGATTTTGTTCATTGTTTTAATAGTTTTCATATCTTTCACTCCCCTTATAATTATGCTTTGGGATTTTCAGCGGCAAATTTCTTCATGAACTCAACCAAAGCCTCTACGCCCTCATATGGCATAGCATTGTAAATTGATGCTCTCATACCGCCTACACTTCTGTGACCTTTAAGATTTTTAAGACCTGCCTTATCTGCTTCGGAAGCAAACTTTTTGTCGAGATCTGCATCACCTGTTACAAAGGTTACGTTCATCATTGAACGGCTTCCCTTTTCAGTAGGAGCAATGTAATAATCCTGACTGTCAAGATAATCATAAAGTAATGCTGCTTTCTTTTCATTGAGCTTTTTCATTTCAGCAAGACCGCCGATAGACTTGATCCACTCGTAAACAAGTTTGGCAATATAGATGCAGTAGCAGGGAGGAGTATTATACATAGAGTCATTGTCTGCCATAAGTTTGTAATCGAACATAGCAGGAATATCTTCTCTTGCATTACCGATTAAATCTTCACGGACGATAACAATAGTAAGACCTGCAGGAGCCATATTTTTCTGTGCACCGGCATAAATCAGACCGAATTTGCTTACATCAACAGGCTCTGAAATAATGCAGGAGGACATATCGGCAACAAGAGGAATATCACCTGTGTCGGGGATATAACCGAACTTTGTACCGTAGATTGTATTGTTGAAGCAGATATGTACATAGTCTGCATCTGCTCTGAAAGATTCTCTGGTGGTTTCAGGGATGCGGGAGAAATTATCATCCTTTGATGATGCGGCGGCAACAACATCACCGTACTTCTGTGCTTCCTTGAAAGCCTTGGTGGAAAACTGACCGGAAAGGATATAGTCAGCTTTCTTGTTTTTATTCATAAGGTTAAGGGGCACGGCAGCGAACTGTGTTGAGGCACCGCCCTGTAAAAAGAGAACCTTATAGTTGTCAGGGATTTCCATAATTTCACGGAGAAGAGCCTCAGCGTCCTTGATGATTTTATCATATACGGGGCTGCGGTGGCTCATTTCCATAACGGACATACCTGAATCTTCATAGCAGAGCATTTCGCTTGCAGCCTTTTCGAGAACTGAAACAGGAAGCATTGAAGGACCTGCTGAAAAATTGAATACACGATTCATAAAAAACACCTCTTATAATAATTCCATATATTCACTATAAATAAATGAATATTAAAACTAATTATATAACTTCACCGTGCTAAAGTCAAGAAAAAATTCACATAAATTTTATCGTATTTTTTGTGCAAAGTATCCACAATAAAAAACTCCCCTTATACAGAGGAGTTTCAATAATATTTTTATGCTTTATGCCTTCTTCTTACCAAGCACAATGTTTGTCACAACGCCGAGAATGAGTGCACAGGCAATTGCCGTAATTGTAACATTACCGAAGGAAAGAGTAAGACCACCGATACCTGCAATAAGAATAACAGAAACAACAAAGAGATTTCTGTTATCTTCAAGGTCAATGCCCTTAATCATCTTAAGACCTGATACGGCAATAAAACCGTAAAGAGCCATACATACACCGCCCATTACACAGGACGGGATAGAATCAACGAAAGCAACAAACGGCTCAAGGAAAGAGATAAGAATTGCACCGATTGCCGCTGTAATAATTGTGTAAACGGAAGCATTTCTTGTAATTGCAACGCAGGCAACGGATTCACCGTAAGTTGTGTTGGGACAGCCGCCGAAGAATGCACCGAAAATTGAGCCGATACCGTCACCTAAAAGTGTTCTGTGGAGACCGGGCTCCTTAAGAAGATCTTTCCCGATAATCGAAGATATGTTTTTGTGGTCAGCAATATGCTCAGCAAAAACAACAAATGCAACAGGAAGATACGCCGCAGCGAGAGTACCGATGTAGGCTCCGTCAATTTCTTTAATGCCCTTGATGGCTGTAAGGAATGTGAACTCAGGAACAGCAAAAAGGCTTATACCTGAAAATACACTGAAATCAATAAGTTTAAGTGCATCGTTACCTGTACTGTTACCTATTAAAGTAAGCACCGCAGCAAAACAGTAACCGGAAAGAATACCGATGATGAACGGAATAAGTTTTATTGATTTTTTGCCGTAGGTTGCACAAATCATTGTCACAAAGAGAGTAACAAGACCGCAGGCAACAGCAACAAGAGGATTGGCTGAAGAAACCTTATTGGTAACTTCCACTATTTCACCGTTCTGTATAACCTGTGAAACAGCATCAACCATAAACTTACCCTTCTGCAAATCGCCTACCGCATTACCTGCAAGAGAAAGACCGATAATTGCAACTGTGGGGCCGATAACCTGCTTAGGCATAAGACTGTCAATCCAATTAACACCCACAAGTTTAACGGCAAGTGCAATCGCAACATAAACAAGACCTGCAAATACTGCACCGATGATTATGCCCGCATAGCCTGCCTGTGCTGAAACCGCACCTGCAAAGGCTGCACTCATTGATCCGAGAAAAGCGAAGGACGAGCCGAGAAAAACGGGAGAGGAAGCCTTAGTGAAAAGCACATAAACAAGAGTACCGATACCGGCACCGAAAAGAGCCGCAGATGGCTGCATACCGTTGCCGACAATGATGGGAACAACAAGAGTTGCCGCCATAATAGCAAGAAGTTGCTGAATGGCATAAACTATCAGATTAGGAATTTTGGGTTTATCTTTGATGTCATAATAGAGTTTCATATTTTCTCCTCCTTTTTATTACTTTTATAGTATCATTTTGTCGAAATTTTGTAAATAGTAAAGGTGCATAAATCCTCTTTGAAAAAACTTACCCTTTGAACAAAAGCAAAATGTTCAAAGGGTAAGTAATATTAATCAATGTACAAATCTCTTATACCTTCAAGGCTTCTTATAGCCGAAACCGTCATATTCAGCCCCTCTTCATCTTTCGGAAAAATAACAGCCTTCATCACGATCGAATCGCTTTTTCTTTTGGTAGACATACTGTCAGCATAAAGCACCTCAAGAGTATGAAGCGAACCTCCGTACCTTTTTATAATCTCGCCTATATCCGAAGCCTGTCTCGAAAGGTTTTCAGCTTCTATATAAAGATTTTTGGAAAGGTTGCCCTTTGCAATAAATCTTTTCAGCGTGTTCAGGGTAATATATATGAACAAAGTGGTTATACATGCACCGAGATAATATCCTGCGCCTACGGCAAGTCCGATACAGGAAACAGCCCACAAGGAAGCAGCCGTTGTAAGACCTTTGACGCTGAAACCTTCTCTTAAAATTGTGCCCGCACCCAGAAAGCCTATACCGCTTATTACCTGCGCTCCGAGTCTTGTGGGGTCAAAATTCGTAAGACCTTCATATTCCCGGAACACAAAGCCCGATGTCATCATAACAAGGGTTGAACCCACAGCAACAAGAATGTGTGTTCTGAAACCTGCAGGCCGGCGTGAATGTTCTCTTTCAAAACCTATAAGACCGCTGAAAAATACGGTCAGAGTCAGTTTTATTATTGCGTCTATGGCATATTGCACACTTGGATTACTGTATAATTCCGCAAAAAAGTTTCTAATTTGTTCCAAGTGTAACGCCTCCTTTAAAACTAAAAAAGAGAGAATTCATCTCCCACGTCTGTTATATATATATTATATCACTTTGTGCATAAAAAAGCAAATATTTTTTAAGACAAATAGACCTTGATTATCTCCTCCCGATAATGTATAATAATAAAGAATAAACACTTTCACTATCGGGAAAGGATGAACGATATGTCAGCAAATAAAGTAAAACTTACCATCGGTGGTGCATCCTATTCAATCATTGCTGAAGAGGATGTAAAATATGTTCAGCAGTTAGGCAAAGAACTCGACAGCGCTTTCACAAAGATAATGAAGGCAAACGGCACTCTTTCAACCACTCAGGCGGCTGTGCTTCTTGCCCTTGACTATGCCGACGAATGCAAAAAAGCAATAGCAACTGCAGACAGACTCCGTGAGCAGATAAAAGATTACCTTGATGATGCTTCCGATGCCAAAAGCAAAGCAGACTGGGCAAGACATGAAGCAGAAAGTCTGAAAAAGGAAGCAGAAAAACTCCGCCTTGAAAACAGCAGACTTAAAGCCGAACTTAAGGCCGTTCTTGATCAGGCGGGTAAATAATAAAATGAAAAAGCCTGAAATTCTCGCTCCCGTCGGCTCACCCGAAACCCTGTATGCTGCCGTGCGTTCAGGTGCCGATGCCGTTTATATGGGATGCAAAAACTTCAACGCAAGAATAAAAGCCGGAAATTTCGGTGACAAAGAAATAAAAGAAGCCATTGATTATTGTCACAGCCACGGTGTTAAAGTTCATATAACAATGAATACCCTCATTTCCGACGAGGAAATCCCCGAAGCACTGGAAACAGTAAAAAGGATTTGCCTGTGGGGTGCCGATGCGGTTATCGTACAGGATATAGGTCTTGCTTCTCTTATAAACAAGGTGGCTCCTTCCCTCGAAAAACACGCCTCCACCCAGATGTCAGTGCAAACAGTTGCAGGTGTCAGCCTGCTGGAGAAAATGGGCTTTACCCGTGCCGTTCTTCCAAGAGAATTTACAAAGGGAGAGATTAAAAACATCAAGGATAACTGTGATATTGAAACAGAAATTTTCATTCACGGCGCCCTTTGTATGTCCGTTTCGGGACAGTGCTATATGAGCAGCATGTTCGGCGGCAGAAGCGGCAACCGAGGACTGTGTGCTCAGCCCTGCCGTCTCCCATTCTGTGCAGAAAACGGAACAGGCAACGACCTCAGCCTTAAGGATTTGTCTCTTATCGAAAGAGCAGAGGAAATAACGGATCTCGGCGTTGATTCCCTTAAAATCGAAGGAAGAATGAAGCGCCCCGAATATGTAGCCGCAGCGGTCACAGCACTCAGAAGTACCCTTGACGGAAAAACGGACGAAGACATCCTTTCAAAACTCCGCGCTGTTTTTTCACGCTCAGGTTTTACTGACGGATATTTTGCAGATGACCGCAGCAGAGATATGTTCGGAATAAGACAGAAAGAAGATGTTACCGCTGCCACAAGCACAGTACTGAAAGACCTTGCAAGGCTATACGAAAAGGAAAAAGGCAACATTCCCGTAAGTTTCATGCTCAGCATCATAGAAGGCGAAAAAGTTTCCCTTTCAGCCTCGGCTATGGGGAAAACCGTTTTCGTTGAAGAAGACTGCATACCTGAAAAGGCTCTCAATAAACCTCTGACAAAAGAAAGTCTTGCCGAAAGAATTTCCAAATGCGGAGGCACACAGTTTTATGCTGAGAAAACCGAAGTTGATCTGGATGAAGGACTTATTGTC
The DNA here is from genome assembly GCA_045537395.1 of Acutalibacteraceae bacterium. GTDB lineage: Bacteria > Bacillota > Clostridia > Oscillospirales > Acutalibacteraceae > UBA6857. The sequence goes on from JAZSPI010000086.1 coordinate 14,123, forward strand.
CCTGCAAGTGTTATAAACAATCTTCGCAGAACAGCCCTTTGGGAACTTGAAAAAGCCGTGTCATCTGTAAAGTCTAGCACCTTTACAGGTACAGATATAAAAATAGCACCCTACAAAGCAGAAGAGCCTTTGAAATTCAACATAAGAATAGCAAAGAGCAGTCAACTTCCTGAAAACCTCCACAATGTGGAAAACTTATATATTCCCCTTAATTTTGAGGAAAATTTAGTGGAAAACGTTAAAAACCTGCCAATTTCTGTTGGTGTTGAGATTCCGAGAGGTATTTTCGGCAACGAAACCCTTGTGGAAAATTATCTTGTCAGGGCAAAAAGTTACGGAATAAGCATAGCCTACTGTTCCACTCTTGACGCTTTAGCACTTGCGAAAAAACACGGTTTTACTATTCACACAGGCTTTTCAATGAATGTTTTCAACAGCCATTCCGTAAACTTTTTAGAGTCTTTAAGTGTAAAGGAAATAACCTTGTCGCCCGAACTCACTCTGAAAAAACTTTCTTCAGTAGGCGGAAAGGCAAAAAGAGGAATTATCGGCTACGGCAGACTCCCCCTTATGCTCACAAGAAACTGCCCGGTTAAAAACGGAACAGACTGCACAGAATGCAAAAGTAACAAATACCTCACAGACCGAAAGAATATGAAGTTCCCTGTTGTCTGCCATTTCGGCACAAGTGAAATTTTAAATTCACAGCCCATTTATTTAGGTGACAGGCTCAGCGAAATCAAAAATCTTGACTTTATAACCTTCTACTTCACCAAAGAGAAAAAGGAAGTATGTGAGGCTATACTCGATGCCTACCGTAAAGGAAAGGCTGTCAAAGGCGAATATACCCGCGGACTTTATTACCGCGGTCTTGAAGGATAAAAATGAAGACTTACAGAAAAGAGGATTTTAATTATGCCTAAAAGAACAGACTACTTATCCTGGGACGAATACTTTATGGGAATAGCGATGCTTTCCTCCTACAGAAGTAAGGACCCAAACACGCAGGTGGGCGCCTGTATTGTAAATGACAAAAACCGTATTATGTCCGTCGGATATAACGGTTTCCCCACCGGTTGCAGCGATGACTGCTTCCCCTGGGAAAGAACAGGCGATGCCTATGACACCAAGTATCCTTATGTGTGTCACGCAGAACTTAACGCCATTCTCAATTGCCGTGGAATTAACCTTGAGGGATGCCGTATTTATGTGGCTCTTTTCCCCTGCAACGAATGTGCCAAGGCAATCATCCAGAGTGGTATTAAAGAGGTAGTTTACCTTTCCGACAAATATGCGGAGACAATGGCGACAAGAGCCTCAAAGAGAATGTTTGAAGCCGCAGGAGTAAAACTTACGAAACTCACTCCGATAAAAGAAAATATCATCATCGACTTTGATGAAAACAAAGTGTAAGACACATTACAAAAGAGCAACCGCCAAAAACATCGGTTGCTCTTGCTTTTTTATTTTTTATCTGCCGTACCGAACTCTCTTCTGCCCTCTTCGGTATCTCTGTAATACTGTGTCTTATGATTGGGATGCTTTGTGCTGTTCCAAAGTGCTTCAGCTCTCGGCGCCCATTCTTCGGCAAATTTATCGCACTTACTGCAAAGCATATCTGCTGTCTCTTCACCGAGGAAGTTAGTGGACTTTGCTCCTGTTCTTTTTATGATGTCACGCAGACACTGAGGATTTTCCAGCATGGGGCAGGGACGAAGATGATTATCGTTGAAGGGTTGGTCGTGTCTGAATGCCATAAAGAGAGGGTTCTGAAGTCCCTCCAATATGGTGTGAGTTCTGATGTTTGAATCGGAGAAATGAATAAAAACACAGGGCTCCATATCACCTGCAGAGTTGATGTGGAAATAATTTCTTCCTCCTGCAATACATCCGCCTACATATTCACCGTCACTCTGGAAATCCATAAAGAACATGGGCTTACCTGTCTTTGAATTTCTCACTTTGCGAAGCCATTTATACATATATTCTCTCTGGTCAGGTGTGGGAATAAGGTCAGGAGATGCACCGTGACCTACGGGCATAAAATTAAAGTAGAGACCGAATTTTACGCCAAGGTCAACCATTTTATCAAGAAACTCATCGCTTGTAACCTGGTCAATGTTATTTCTTGTATAGCAGACGCTCATACCGAAAAGACAGCCTTTACTTTTAAGGAGTTTCATAGCGGAGATAACCTTATGATAGTTTCCCTCACCTCTTCTTGCATCGGTAGTTTCTTCCGTACCCTCAATGGAAAGAGCAAGAGCAAGATTACCCACTCTCTTCATTTCATCGCAGAACTTTTCATCCACAAGATGTCCGTTTGTATAGGAAAGGAAGCCACAGTCAGGATTAGCCTCACAAAGTTTTATAAGGTCATCCTTTCTTATAAGAGGCTCACCGCCGGTGAACATATAAAAATGTGTGCCGAGTGCCTTTGCCTGACTTACGATTGAGGCCATCTCTTCATAGGTAAGATTATGCTTATGTCCGTATTCTGCCGCCCAGCAGCCTTCACACTTACAGTTGCAAGCACTGGTGGGATCAATAAGAATCTGGAAAGGAATGTTACATTTATACTTTTCACGGTTTTTTCTCACTGCCTTGGTACCCTTGACACCTGCACCGAGTCCCATAGCCAGAAGCATCTTTTTGATGACATCCTTATCTACATCACGAAGGATATTAAGCCCCATTTCGTAGTATACATTATCCCCTTCTTCAATAGCTTTTTTCATGCTGTCAAGATAATGTTTAGGGAAGATACCGCCTAAGAGTTTTTCTCCTATATTAAAAAGTTTAAGCATGTTTGCCTGGGGATCCTTATCCACATACTTTAAAAGTCGGTCAAGGACAGCACCTGCGGCGGCTCTTTCAATTTTATCTGATGCTTTCATAAATATACCTCACAAAAATTCCTCGAATAAAGAACATATCCTTGAAATTATAACACAAGCAAAAATAAAAGTCCATACAAAAAAACAAAAAGAATAGTCAATAATTAATTATTGTCCGTAAATACTTTTCTCAATCAAAGTTTCGCTCCACTTTCATAAACGGTGGCAGACTGTTCTTTCGGCGAGGGTTTATTATCTGCCTATCATTACATCTTATCTGTTCGTTGTAATCTCTCATTCAGAGCTCTCCCTGTAAAATAATACCTTGACAGTATTTTATAATATTTTTTACACCAAAGTCAAACCCTACCCTTGTATCAATAATATTGCTTCCGCAAGAAAAATTACACAGCAAAGAGTGCAAAAAACATATTCTACCTGTGTCACAAACTGCAAAATTTTACGTCAAATATAAATAAATATATTCTCCCTTTAAAATATATAAAAAACACTTGATTTTCCAACAGGTTTATATTATAATATTAAGGCTATCAAACACAGGGGTATTCCCCCGAATAAAACAAAGATACTTTATTTTGGTCATGCAGCAGTGGGTTCTGTGCGACAGTACACTGTGAACCATGTCAGGCGGGGAACCGAGCAGCATTAAGCAATTTGTCTGTGCGACACAGGTCAGCCTGCTGCTGTATGACCAAGGGAAAGTATCTTTTTTTAAACGAAGAGGAGGCGAAAGAATGTATCAGGTATTATACAGAAAATACAGACCTAAAAATTTTTCCGATGTAGTGGGACAGGAGCATATCACCACCACCCTTGCTAAGGAAATCGAAACAGGTAAACTTTCTCACGCCTATCTTTTCACCGGCTCCAGAGGCACAGGTAAAACCACCTGCGCCAAGATTCTTTCTAAAGCAGTCAACTGCCTGCATCCGATAAACGGCAACCTCTGTAACGAATGTGAGGTCTGTCAGGGCATAGAGTCAGGTGCAATTCTTGATATTGCCGAAATCGACGCCGCAAGTAACAACGGTGTTGACAACATCCGTGACATCCGTGAGGAGATTAATTTCACCCCTGCCTCCTGCAAATACCGTGTGTATATAATCGACGAAGTTCATATGCTCTCCATCGGTGCTTTCAACGCTCTTCTGAAAACTCTCGAAGAGCCTCCCGCACACGTTAAATTCATTCTTGCCACCACGGAAGTACACAAACTTCCGGTAACCATTCTTTCCCGTTGTCAGAGATTTGACTTCCGTCGTGTTACCCCCGAGGCTATGGCAAAGAGAATGAACTACATTGCTTCCGAGGAAGGCTTTACCGTAACTGAGGAAGCCCTCTCCCTTATTGCGAGAATTGCTGACGGCGGTATGCGTGATGCTCTCTCGCTTCTTGACCAGTGCACAGGTCACGGTGACACCATCGATGCCGACCTTGTCTGCTCCGTGGCAGGCATGACCGGTAAAGATCATCTTTTCTCTCTTGCTTCGGCTGTCAATGAAAAAAATTCCGCCAAGGCTCTGGAACTCATAAGCGACCTGCACGGAAAATCCTGTGATATGGAAAGACTTTGCTCGGATATGATAAATCACTTCCGTAATCTTATGATTGTCAAAACTGTAAAAAGTGCAGAAAGCCTTCTTGTCTGTACTGCTGACGAATTACAGCAATACAGACAGCAGAGCGGAAATTTCACCCTCGAAAACATCCTCTACTGCATCTCTCTTTTGCAGGAGGCTATGGCTAATATAAAAAGAGGTGTAAACCGAAGAACGGAAATGGAAATGACTTTCATAAAACTTTCCACTCCTTCTCTTACAACCGACAGCGAAAACCTTTTAAGGCGCATAGCAGACCTTGAAAACAAAATGAGAAGCGGTGCCTTTGTTTCTTCTGCCCCTGCTTCCACGGCACCCGAAGAAACAAAGACTGCAACAAAAGAAATTACTCCTTCAGTTCAGCAAACTGAGTCTGCACAGACAGCGCATCCCCCGCAGGAAGACATCCCCTTCCCCGAAGAAGAAACATCTCCCGCTGAGGAAGATCTTCCCTGGGCAGAAGTTATGCAGGAACTTACCAAACTGAATATGCCCTTATGGGGTGTGCTTAGCGGTTCCTCGGCAGTTATTCAGGGCGACTTTGTTCTCATTAAAAGCGACAATCCCACCCTCAGCGCCTTCATTAAAACAGGCACCAATGCAAGAGATGTAAAAACCGCCATAAAAAACGTAACAGGCAGAGCCTACCGTCTCGGTCTTTACAACTCCTCGGCACAAAAAAACGATGCCCCGGCTCAGCCTAAAAAGGATCCTTTGGAAAACCTTATCAGTAAAGCAAAAGAAATGGGCATACATGTTGACGTAAATAATTGATTAATATATAATCAAAAAGATAAAACTTATTAAAGGAGACTAAAAAAATGAAAGCAAGAATTCCCGGCGGCATGAACGGCGGCCAGATGAATATGATGAAAAAAATTCAGGAAATGCAGGCTCAACTTGAACAGAAGCAGGCTGAAATCGAAGCAAGTGAATTTACCGCTTCTGCAGGCGGTGGAGCAGTTGAAGTAACTGTTTCTGGCGCTCACGAAGTAAAGGACATTAAACTTCAGCCCGATGTTGTTGATCCCGAAGATATCGAAATGCTCTCTGACCTTATTATTGCTGCAACCAACGAAGCAATGAGAAAGGCTGATGATGCTATGGAGCAGGCTATGAATGCCGCTAAAGGCGGTCTTAATCTCCCCTTCTGATGGCAGGATATAATGTAGCCTCTCTTGCAAGGCTTATAGAACAGTTTGAGCGTATGCCGGGCATCGGACATAAAACTGCCCAGAGAATGGCTTTTTATGTTCTCGGTTTAAAAAAGGAGGAAGCGGAGGCTTTTTCTCAGGCTATCCTCAACGCTCACGAAAAAATAAAAAAATGCTCACGTTGCTGTAATCTTGCCGAAGAAGAACTCTGTCCCATCTGTAAAAGTGCGGGCAGAGATGAAAGTCTTGTCTGCGTGGTGGAAGACCCGAGGGATGTTATGGCTTTCGAAAGAACTCACGAATACGAGGGTACATATCACGTTCTTCACGGGGTAATCTCCCCCATGAACGGCGTAGGACCCGAAGATATCACCGTAAAGGAACTTATCGCAAGATTTTCTAACGGCAAAATCAAAGAGGTCATTATGGCGACAAATCCCACCGTTGAAGGCGAAGCAACAGCAATGTATATTTCCCGTTTGCTCAAACCTCTCGGTGTTGCTGTATCAAGACTGGCTTACGGTGTCCCCGTCGGCGCAGACCTTGAATACGCTGACGAGGTTACTCTTACAAGGGCGCTTGAAGGCAGAAGAAGCCTTTAAAAATTCGGAATTCGGAATGCGAAATTCGGAATCACGGAGAACCTTCGATGAAAAATGAAGTTGCAGCCCGTAGGGTTTATCGGGATGAAATAGAATTCGAAAAGGCGGATTATACAATGATTGGAAATACCGTAAAAGTTGTTGTTGACAGACCTTTGGGAAGTTATCATCCAAAATACAAGGATATATATTATTCTGTAAATTACGGCTTTGTTGAAGGGGTATTGGCTCCCGACGGAGAAGAACAGGATGCATATATTCTAGGCATACATGAGCCTGTGTAGGAATTTGTCGGTAAAATTATTGCGATTATACACAGATGTGATGACGTTGAAGAAAAGTGGGTTGTAGTTCCCGAAAATATGTCATTCACAAAACAGGAAATACTTGAACAGGTGCTTTTTCAAGAACAATATTTTAAAACAGAGATAATAATGTAAAATCCATTAAATAAATTTTATTTGACGGGAAGCAATTTCCGTCTTGTACAAGGCGGGGCGCAATTTTGCATTTTGAATTTTGCATTCTGCATTTTTAAAGAAAGGTGGTGCTTTGCATGGCAGTATCACAGCCGGACGAAAGACAAACAGTTGCCCAAAACAAAAAAGCAAGGCACGACTATTTCGTTCTTGAAACCTACGAGGCAGGTATAGAACTTTTCGGTACGGAAGTAAAATCTATCCGTAAAGGAAAGATAAATCTCAAAGACTCCTGGTGCAGTATCGACAAAGGTGAAATTTTCGTCAACGGTATGCACATCAGTCACTATGAACAGGGTAATATCTTTAACCGCGACCCGATGCGCGTAAAAAGACTTCTTATGCACAAAAAAGAAATCAACCGCCTTTTAGGTGTTACAAAGCAACAGGGACTTACTCTTATTCCTTTATCTGTATATTTTCTCAACGGCAGAGCAAAACTCGAAGTAGGCCTGTGTAAAGGTAAAAAGAATTACGACAAGCGCGAAACTCTTGCCAGACGAGACGCGCAGAGAGATATGGAAAGAGCCGCAAAAAACAGGTAAAAATTACATTTGATTTCATAAAAGCACCGTGTTATAATAACACAGTAAAACGCTTTAAAATCTATACGGGGATGAAAGGATTTCGACGGGGGTTTTGAAGCACGATAAGCGGGTAGCGCTGTGGCAATCGCTTTAAAAGGTCACAAACTTAAAAATAACTGACAACAATACAGTTTTAAAGGCTGCTTAAGCGGCCCGTCTTGGTTAAGAGTACTGCGGCTTAACTGAAGGCGTCGATCAGCAGTGAACGTGAACGGCAAAGCATCCTCGTATGCCGTCACGCATCAGAGGATACCAAGATCTTAAGCCTGTCATTCGGCGTGAGACCAAGGGAATGTTAAAAGACTGACTGCACCCGGAGAAAGTTGTGTGAATGGATTTTCGGACGCGGTTTCGATTACCGCCATCTCCACCAAACACAAGTCAGACGAACACCTACTATTTCTTCACAGGTGGCTTCGCCGTGAGAGTGGAAATCTGACAAAAAAAGAGAACCAAGGTTAGAAATAGCCTTGGTTCTTTTATGTAAATAAAACGAAACTGAAGAATAAACTTTCTGCTCACATTGAATCCCGCTTGCCTAAATTACAAACAGAACAGAGTGTTTGCAAATTATCTATTGTTGATTCACCGCCCTTTGACCAAGGAATAATATGATCAATGTGTAACTCAATTGTGGGATCTTTAGCAGGAGATGCTCCACAGAGCACACATTTAAAATTATCCCTTTTCATTATTTGGTATCTTAAGGTAATCGAGATATTACGTTTTGTCCTGTGAACATAATCATCTGTCTTTTTCGAGGTCTCAAATACTACTCCAGTCGATACTATTTCATATTTGTCGTAAGATATCGGTATACCATCTTTTACTTCACCAACCACTATTTCATGTCCACCTCTTGGTTTGTGAACGATTTTTCCGGTGTACGGATAATTAAGTCCTAAATATTTGTATTTTTTTGCATCAGTATATTCAAATAAATGTAAATGCTTCTCATAGTTAATACCCTTATTCAAACGGTTATAGCAATAATCACTTGGAATAACGCTGGTAGGATTACAGTTGTGCTTTGTAGTTACAAAATTTACTATCTCCGAACGAGAAAATTCAGTGTTTATTGGTGTGTCCTTAAATGTATCTGCTACCATGTCTAAAATGCTAGGACGAATTTTCATAGTATTTTTACCTTCTTTTTCAAATCTCAATTTATTATATCATATAGTTTCGAATTGCACAACCTCTAAAGAACATACCATTTTTATTCCGCTCATTTGATAAAATACATTCCTCCTTGTAAAAAGGTATTACCAAATACAAGGAGACTATTTTCCACGCAACAACCCCCGTAATCTAACAATTACGGGGGTTAATATTATCTGTATTAAATTACTGTTTTGCGCCGTTATCAAACATTTCAAGAACCTTAACACTTGCAGCAAAGCAATCTGCAAGACACTTAGGATTAAGTTTGTCGGGAGTGTCAAGTCTTGTGTGATAGAAATCGGGAAGTGCGTGATTAAGAGCAGTAATACCTGTTGAACGCATACCTGCCTGGGCAAATGCAGCCGAGTCTGTTGCACCGCCAAGAGGGGGAACCATACCCTTACCGCAGGGAATCTTAAGTTCTTCACAGGCTTCGTAGAAAAGGTCGCCTACGTCCTTATCTGTCTTTACCGTGGCATTAAGATCACGGTAGTTTACGCTGAGATATTCACTCTGTGTGATTGTATCGTAAGAATAAACGAAAGTGGGAACATCGTTCATTTCGCCATTATGCTTTTCTGCCCATGCCTTTGCCCCGCGAAGACCTGCTTCTTCAGAGCCTGTAAGAACAACGCCGATTTCTGTATTTTCCAATTCAATGCCTTCATCTTTGAGAGCCTTGAGAATTGCAAGACCGATATAACAGCCTGTAAGGTTGTCGTTTGCGCCGTCTACAACTCTTTTGCTGTTCCACATGAAGTAAAGTCCGAACCAGAAAGGAACAAATACAAGAGCAACAAGTCCGAGTTTTGTTGCAAGTGCACCTTCAAGGGCACCTGCAAGTTTTGCGATAGCGATACCGAGAGTATAGAATGCGCCGATAAAACAAACGATCATATGGATGTCGAAGCCAAGGTATGTAAACTTGTACTTGAAGGGCCATTCCCATGTAGCATCAGGGTGACCGTTAAAGATGATGCGGCGTTTTACTTCACCTGCAGGCTTCTTGAAACCTGCAACGTTATGACCTGTTTTTTCCTTGAAGAACTTATCAACAGTCTTTTTATAAAGACCAAACTGCAGAACACAGAGTAAAAGTCCCAATGCGATGAACACGATGGAAAGCACAGGCATAAAGAAATATGATGCGAAAGCGATGAAACAGCATGTGATGGTGAAGTAAATCCAGCCATAGAAAGAACCGGGATTTTCCTTGAAAGGTTCAACTTCAACCTTTTCGCAACCAAGATCCTTCATAATCTCACCCATATATTCGCATGAGAGTTTTTCGCCCTCTGAACCGGGATCACGCTTCGGAAGTTTTGTGCAGATATGTGTGATTTCGTCAACCATATACTTTGCATATTCTGCTCTTTTGTCAATAATGCTTTGTAAATTCATAAATCTTTCTCCTTTTTTGTATATTCGCTTTATAATTTTATCACATTAAAAGAAGTAATTTATTAAAAAAATGTTAACTGTTAACATCATTTATCTTTTTTTGGGGCAGGAGTTTTCTGAACTGTCTCGCCTTATAAAGATAAATGAAAATCAAAGGTATATCCGCTAAAAGCCACGCCGCAGGACCTGCATAGCAGACCGCATCAAATCCGAGGGCAGGAGTGAGAATGAAAGCGATGGAAAGTCTGCCGAAAAATTCACCAAGACCTGCCACGGAATTAGCATAAGTGAAGCCCAAACCCTGCAGGGTGTTTCTCATTACGAAAAGAATGGCAACAAAACTGTAACACTGTGCTATGGCAAGAATATATCTTGACGCCGCCGCCATAATTTCGGGGTTTTCCTCCGTGAGAAACAGAGAGACAACAGGCTTTCCTATAGTGAAGAGAATGAGGCTCATCGCAACGGAAATACAGATGTCGAGCATAAAAATTTTCTTGACCGAGGATAAAATCCTTTCGTAATTCTTTGCCCCGTAATTCTGTCCCACAAAGGTCTGATTGGCTACACCAAGCCCCGACATAGGTATATTCGTCAACTGTTCCACTCTGCCCGCCGCAGTAAATCCTGCGATAACAGATGTACCAAAAGAGTTGACTACGCTCTGCAGACACATCGAGCCTACAGAAGTCACCGTAAACTGCAGAGAAACGGGAATACCAAGTTTAATCTGCCTCCACGCAGTTTTCTTGCTTATCCGTAAATCTTGCCTTGTAATGCTGACCTGTCTGTTAAACCGAAGAACATAAATCCCATTAAGGGTACAGGCAACCATATGAGAAATGAGCGTAGCCGCTGCAGCACCCTCAACGCCCCATTGAAACTCTTTGACAAAAAGCAGGTCAAGAAAGAAATTGACCACCACGCTCACAGAAAAGAAGTAGAGTGGCTTTTTACTCTCGCCCACACTTCGTGAAATGGCAGTAAAGTTATTCGAGAGCATCTGAAAAGGTATACCGTAATAAAGAATGTTGATATATGACGAAGCAAGACCGATAATCTCCTCAGGCGTACCTATTAAACGAAGAAGCGGAAAAGAGAGAATATGGGACGTCACCACCAGAATGAGACCTATAATAAAGGCGAGACTGATACTTCCGCCTGCGTAATGAGAAAGTTTTTCTTTGTTTCTCTCTCCGTAAGCATGAGCAACGGGAATGGAAAATCCACTGGTAAGTCCCAACGCAGCACCAACGATAAAAGAGCCGATAGGTCCGACAGAACCGACAGCGGCAAGAGCATCGGAGGAGACATACCTGCCCACTATAATATTGTCCACAAGGCTGTAATTATACTGAAGCATAGAGGAAGCCATAATGGGTAGAGCAAAACGGATAACGCTTTTGAGGGGCCTTCCCGTGAGCATATCGACACTGTGTTTTTTCATAGTAATTTCACTTTCTGAATAAAGAATTTAAACATAAAAATTATACTGCACTTTCCCCTGTTGTCAAGATATTATTTGAAATTAAATAAAGAAATATAGGTCAGGAAGACCCTCCGGATTTGTGAAGCAAAGAAATATAAAATGGCGGAAAGTTTCGGACACAGCACGCTTTGTCCCTACTGATTGTAACGCTAAAGGGACGGATATCATCCGTCCCTTTGATATCTACTTAACCTTTACATTCTTCACAGCGCTGTATGCTCCGTAGATTTTCTTACCATCAACAGTCCTATATGCTCTGACCTTTACATAATACTTCTTGCCCTTTGTGAGTTTTTTGATAGTAGTCTTTTTGGTCTTTGCCTTTTTGATTGTAACCTTCTTTGTCGTCTTTGAAGTAAACTTCTTTGAGGTTGAGTATACTACCTCATAGCCTGTAGCACCGCTTACTGTTTTCCATGTGGCTGTCATCTGTTTTTCGCCTGCTGTCACTTTAGAAAGTTTTACTGTTGCAGGCTTTGTGGCTACGATAATTTCGTCGGAATGTGCACCGCCGATGGTTTCTCCGTCTTTCTTATAACCTCTTACTTTGAAGTTATAAAGTGTACCTGCTTTAAGGTTTGAGATTTTTATGCTGGTACCTTTTACATCCTTAACCTTATCGTACTTCTTGGTTTTTGAATTGTACTTGTATACTCTGTAAGCATCTACACCTGTAAGTTTATTCCACTTAAGAGTAACGGTTGTTGTAGTCTGAGAAACGGTGACTTTCTTTATTTTCGCAGGTGCGATTGTAAATGTAAGTTTCTTTGTACCGCTGTATTTACCCTTGAAGGTAACTGTTACGGTGTATTTTCCTGTATTCTTTCTTCCGCTGGAATAATTAACGGTATAGTCGGTATCCTTTTTGAGGGCTTTACCCTTTGAATCCTTAACTGTTACA
>JAZSPI010000015.1:0-2470 GCA_045537395.1 Acutalibacteraceae bacterium
ATACTTTCCTCTTGAATCAGTAAGAAAGAAATTGGAGTTCAGCATTGAACACGGTAAAAGACCTGAGGTCATTTATGTTGATACTATGCTTCTACTCATTATATTGGTTTTTCAATTACTGAAAGAGATTGCCGATGCAATGCTTCTGACACCAGAAATGAGACACGCCGCAAAGGACATTAAGCAGTATGTTGCTGATTATCATTTTCTGACCGACAACCAAATTCATACTACTGATGATTTAACAGTCACTATTAAAGAAACACAGTTAAAGATTGCCGAGCTTGAAGAAAAGCGGAGCAAGGCAGACAACAAAAAGCGCAGAGCAACTACTCCGGAAGATAAAGAGAGGTACAAAGCTCTGCGTAAGGAGATAACACAAGAAATCACGCCATTGAGAAAGAAACTAAAACAGGCAGAAGATATTCTTGAAAAATCTCCGCACCTGTATGAGCTCTTACAGAAAGAGCATCAGGCAGAAATTAATAAAATACGAAAACTTGAACGCACCCGATGAGGTGCAATTTTATTATGAAAGGATTTTTTATTATGAACAAAAATTTTGAAAACTTAGTAACAACTATGAGCGTATTCACAGATACACTCGCCCCTCTCACTGAATCACCCTTTAAAGTCGTTGATGACAAGTCTATGAGAGATTTAACCGAAAGCATCAAGAAGTTCGGTATTCTTGAACCTATTACTGTTCGCAAGCCCGACGATACCAAAAGTGGAAAGTTTGAAATTATCTCCGGCTACCGCAGATGGGAAGCTTGTAAAAATTTAGGTATCACCTCTATTTCCGTCAGGGTGCTTAATCTTTCAAGAGATGATGCAATCATCGCAATGATTGATGCAAACCTTTGTCACCGTGAACAAATCTTGCCGAGCGAAAAAGCCGCAGCATACAAAATGAAACTTGATGCTATGAAGAGGCAGGGCTACAGAAGTGATTTAGAAGAAGATACAACTTGTACCCAACCTGAGTACAAGTCAAACGGCAGTAAATCTATCCAGCAGCTTGCAAATGAGAGTGAAGACAGCAGAGAACAAATTCGCAGATATATCCGCCTTAACAATCTCATTCCCGAAATTTTGGAATTGGTGGATAAAGGCGATATCGCATTCACTCCTGCTGTTGAACTCTCATATCTTTCAGATGAGCAACAGTATACTCTCCTTAACGCTATTGAGGAAGAGGAATGTACACCGTCATTTTCACAGACTGTACGAATGAAGAAAGCAAGCCAACAAGGCTCACTTGATGAAGATATGATTAAAGATATCATGTTTGAAGAAAAAGCAAACCAAAGACCTATGTTTAAGATACCGATGGAAAGGCTTCAAAAGATAGCACCTAAAATCAAGGATAAGGATTTTGAAGATTTTGTAATGAAGGCCTGCGAACATTATTACAGATATCTTCAACGACAGCGAAGTAGGGATGCGAGGTGATGTGTATTGAAGTATATTGGTATCCTTAAAGCATATATCCGTTATCTTGATGATGACATCCGAGGTGAATATTCCTTCAAGGTTAAAGGTCACGAGGTCGTCGCTACCTTTGCCGAAAAGCCTAATACTGACATTCTCCCTCGTCTTCGTGAAATATTACTGGGTGATTCGCACATTCGACAAAGTGATGCCCCTGATATTAAACTAAAGAAAAACATCAAGGAGGCGGTTTAATGTCAAAGCTAGTGTGTTGTCTTTACCGAGTTTCAACGGGCAAACAAGTTGATTATGACAGCAACAATGAAGCAGACATCCCCATGCAAAGAAAGGCTTGTCATAAATTCGCAAGTGAAATGGGTTGGGAGATTGTTTACGAAGAGCAAGAGGACGGTGTTTCAGGTCATAAGGTGCGAGCTGAAAACCGTGATAAAATCCAAATCATAAAGGGCCTTGCGAGAAAGAAAAAGTTTGATATTCTGCTTGTGTTTATGTTTGACCGTATCGGCAGAATCGCAGATGAAACACCTTTCGTTGTTGAGTGGTTTGTTAAAAACGGTATTGAAGTCTGGAGCACCCAAGAGGGCGAACAAAGATTTGATAATCACATTGACAAACTCTTAAACTATATCCGTTTTTGGCAGGCTGACGGTGAAAGTGAGAAAACATCAGTACGAACAAAAACAAGCCTTGGTCAGTTGGTTGAAGCTGGTCATTTCAAGGGCGGCGTTGCCGCCTTTGGATATGACCTCGTGAAAAGTGGCAGATTCAATAAAAGAAAACACGAGCTTTATGATTTAGAAGTTAATCCCGATGAGGCGATTGTTGTGAAGATTATCTTTGATAAGTACACTCAAGAAGGTTACGGTGCGCACAGAATTACAACGTGGCTGAACAATAACGGTTACCGAGCACGAACAGGTAAAATGTGGCACGAGGCTACTATAAGAGGTATTCTTTGTAATCTAACCTATACAGGTGTCCTTCGCAGCGGCTATTCACATTCCGAGGTTATTCC
>JAZSPI010000037.1:0-8010 GCA_045537395.1 Acutalibacteraceae bacterium
CAGCACTCCATGCACCGTAAACTTTCTTGCCGTCAACGGTCTTGTATGCTCTGACTTTGAAGTAATACTTCTTACCCTTTGTAAGTTTCTTGATTGTTGTCTTCTTGGTTGAGCCCTTCTTGACTGTTGCTGTCTTTGCGCTCTTGAACTTGCTTGAGGTTGAGTACTGTACTTCGTAGCCTGATGCACTCTTTACGGTTTTCCATGCAGCTGTTGCCTGTTTCTTGCCTGCTGTTACCTTTGAAAGGGTTACCTTTGCAGGTGCTGTTGAAGTTGTGATTGTGGTGGATACAGTAGCGTATACCTTCTTTTTGTCAATTGTCTTATATGCAGTTACTCTTACTTTATAGGTTGTAACCTTTGAAAGTTTCTTAAAGGTATATGCAGTCTTTGTTGTAGTTGCAGTTTTTACTACCTTACCCTTTGAATTGAGAAGTTCTACCTTGTAACCGTCTGCGCCTGTTACTTTCTTCCAACTTGCTTTGATTGATGTTGTGTCACAAGTCGGTGTGATTTTGCTTGTCTTTGAGGGAAGAATGTTGAAAGTGAGTTTCTTTGTACCGCTGTATTTACCCTTGAAGGTAACTGTTACGGTGTACTTGCCTGTGTTCTTTCTTCCGGAAGCATACTTAACGGTATAGTCAGTATCCTTTTTGAGAGCCTTACCCTTTGAATCCTTAACAGTTACTGAAGGTTTCTTAACCTTGCCGTTATAGGTGTACTTTGTAGCAGAAAGTTTGATTGTCTTGGGATAGTAGACTGTGGTTGTCTTTGAAACGTTTCCGCAAACTGAACACTTATTTTCAACTTTACCGTTCTTTTTAAGTGTTGCTTTGGTTGTTACGTTTTTATAAGTGTGACCTTTAGCCTTGATGCTTTCTGTAGTAGTTTTGCCGCAGGAACATGTGAGTGTCTTTGTACCTTTGGCGGTGCAGGTAGCCTCTTTAGTAACCTTTGATGTATAAGTATGCTTACCGAGATCAACTTTGATCTGGTATTCTGCAGGCATATCGTTAGATTCGTTTTCCAACAGGAATAAATACTTACCGCTCTTTTCAGCAGTAAATGTCCACACCTGTGAATTACCCTTGGCTTTACCACTCAGATAAAGTTCATCACCATCCGGATCAATGATATCACAAATAGTAGTTCCTTCTTTGACTGCATCGTAATTCGTGATTGTAACAATATACTCATGACCTTTTTTTAGATTAAAGGAATAGTAATCATTATGCGGTGTTTCATAAAAGTCCTGTTCACAGTAAACACCGTTACAAGCCTTGCCAATAGTTAATGCTGTAGCTTTTGCTGCAGTATCGTTGGATTCCTTTTCCCAGTTATCTGCTTTAGTAAATGCATACTTGTACTCAAAGTCAATCATACCGCTGGTAACGGAGAAGTTTGGAGTAACATTCATATAATATGTACCTGCAGCAAGACCAATTTTATATTCACAGGTTTCGCTGAACGAATCTTCAAACAGAGTAGAACCATCAGCAGCCCATACAACCTTGCCGTCCTTATCATGTAATGAAAGGTCAACTGAAGAAGTTTCGCCGTCGCTATCCATAATTTTTTTCATAGTAAATGTAATATAACCGTCAGCGGAAAGTACGATTTTATTGTAGCAGTTATTCTCATAATTATTTTTAGTCCAATTCTTTGTGTGCCATTTACCGGAGGTCAACGCAATGGCATCTGCCACAGTTTTACCCTTATTGTCATCTTCACCTTCAAGAAGTACATTGACTGTTTTGCTTGAGGGAGCATCGTTCCATCTGCCCAATGAATAATATGACATCGTTGATACTACTTTATATTCACCTGCAGGATACTCTGCTGTATCCCAATTGAGAGTATAATCTGTAGAATAGGTTGACGGAGAAAAACTTTGTTCAGCTGTAGCCAATTCGGTGCCGTCTTCATCATAAATTACAGACGAGAGTTTTTCATTCTGATACTCGTGAAAAATAGTATATTTAAGTTGAACCACATCCCCGGGCTTTGCCGTGATGCCATAGTTTTCCGGATAAACGGAAGGATAACTTGCTGCGCTGGCGCTGATTACTGCAACAGAAAGCAGCATCATTAATACTAATGATAATACTAAAAGTTTTTTTGATTTTTTCATTGTAATAATCCTTTCTTCATTTGTTTGACAAAAATTGAAAATCTTCTCCTATCCTCCTTTTTGGTCTTCATTTAATTTTATTATAGTCATATTTATGACTATTGTCAATACTATTTTTCAAAGGTATGATTTAATTGGTGATTAATATGATTTTATACGATCCTTTCTGGAATACACTGAAACTCAAAGGTGAAAGCACCTATACCCTTATTAACAAGCACGGTATAAGCAGTGCTACAATTGACCGAATCAGAAAAGGACAAGGCATTACAACGCAAAAAATAAATGACTTATGTAATATACTGGATTGCAGAGTAGAAGACATAATATTTTTTGAAAAAGACAACTGAACACCCTTGTGAAACAAAAAAGCAATCACAAGGGTGTTTTAATATAAAAAAGAGGGCGGAAAACCGCCCTGTGTTACCGGTGCAATTACTGTTTTTTCTGATAACTTTTGCAGAAATGAGGAATTGCGATGGAATCAGCACCTGTCTTTTCATGTGTAACTTCGATTCTTTCAAGGTTGCACTTGTCACATTCAACATGCCACTGACATTCGCTGACTGTGCATTTTACGCCTTCGTTTGCCATGAAATTCACCTCCCTTTTCTTACTGTAATTAGTATGAACAAACAGAGGTATTATTATTCGCTTTTAACTTTTTTGCGGCAAAGAAAAAAGAGGCTGTTTTTCAGCCCCTCGAATTATTTTGTTTCGTCTTCTTTTTTCTTTATTTTAGGTAAGAAAACGCAAATACCGATAGCAAGAATTGCAAAAAGACCGATTCCGACAGGAATAATATAGTCAGCATCGTTGTCTCCGGTTACGGGTGCTATATAAGCCATAGCGACGGGTTCGGCAGCCACAACCTGGAAAATTACCGCACCGACAGAAAGCACCATTAAAGCGGCAAGAAAAATGCAAATTCCCTTTATCATTGATTTTGGCATCATAAGCATTTACTCCTTTGAATTTATTTTACAGTTTATTTTACAACTATAATACCGTCTTGTCAACCTTTTAACACAAAACAGGAGTCCGGAAAAAATCCCGACTCCTGTTTATTCCTTTTAATTAATAAGAAGCACTTGAAGCATTAGCCTGGATGTTTCTTATCTGAGTCTTTGCAATAGAAACGGTGAAATCCTTAACTGCTGCAAGGTTTTCAGCAACTTCGTTTGTGATTGCCACATTTTCACCTGCAACAAGTTCTTCTGCAAAGGCATTATATTCAACAGATGCAAGGTCGTTTTTGATTGTATCAGACCAGGTTGTAACTTCCGCTTCATTTACAGCATACATAATGTGATAACCGTAGGTGGTTTCAACGATACCTACATCTCCGGCTTTTCTGCCTTCTGCAAGTGACCAACCTTCAAATTCAGGCACCATCTGTCCCCGAGGAACATCTTCATAGATGCCTCCGTCAGCTGCGTTACTGTCTGCAGAATGTTTAACTGCAAGTTCAGCAAATGAATCTTCTGTCTTGTCTCCTGCAAGATAAGTTGCAAGAATATCCTGTGCTTCTTTGTAAAGAGCCTTATCCTTTGTGGTTTCAAGGTCAACATCAATGTCAACAGTTACATCATAATCAGCAGCATTGAGAAGTTCAACCTTAACTTCTTCCTTTTCTTCTTTAGCAGCTTCGGTGGTTTCTTCTTTGGATTCTTCACCTTCTGCTGTTTCTTCTTCAGTTTCTTCCTCTTCGGGGAACTGAAGAAGAATATGTCTTACATCATAAGTTTTTACATCAGGAGTGTGGTGTACAGGGTCAACCATCATATAAACGGTATAACCTTCATTTTCATTTTCAACGATATAGGTTGCGCCTTTTTCTGTTTTAGAATTCATGGCCCAATCAAGGAACTCTTCATCAGAAGTGTCGTAGGAAAGGTCAGAATAAGTTGTATCCTCTGCAAGAGTGAGGCTGTCATCTGTTTTCATTTCCTTGTATTTTTCACTGCCTGCAAGTTTTTCGAATGCAGAAGCAACATCCTTGAAGTCTTCGCCGTTTTCAAGTCTTTTTACAAAGTTTTCAGCCTTTGTCTTTGCATCAGCCATAGTTTCCTTTGTAACTTCTGTCTTATCCTCTTCGCCTTCTTTTTCTGCCTTAACTGTTACGGTTTCAGCCTTGATAACATAATTTCTTAATGAAACAGCACCGTAAGTTTCGATATTATCCTTGTATTCCTTTTCAATCTTTTTATCGGAATAACTGTCAGAAAATTCAGCAAGTTTTACTTCCTGTACCTTTTCGTTGAGAATCTGTTCCTCACAGATTTTTTCGAGAAGAGAAGTAGTCATAGCCTTACCGAAGAAAGCACGGAGATATGCGGGAAGAGAATAGTTGCCTGACTTTGCATTTTCTTTGAAAGTAGTCATGGCCTCTTCTACTTCCTTTTTGTCCTCTTCATCAAGAGTAATGTTATTTTCAGCAGCATAAGCGAGAGCGCCCTTTACGAGTTTAATGCTTTCCTTTGCGCTGTAGTCAAAGAAATCGCACCATGTGGGGTTTTCTATACCTTCAATTTCACCTTCATAAGCCTGCTGGTCGGGTGCTACGGCATAATCATAACCTGTATACATTTTACCCATACCCTGGCCGTAGTAGGTATCATACTGATAAGAGTACTGGAAGTAGTTATTGAAAGCAGAATTATAATAATAACTGTATTCTGCCATTGTTACTTCAGTTTCGCCAACATTAAAAGCAACCTTGCCTCTTTCAAGCATACCTGAATTGCTTACTGCAAAACCTGCAATACCTGCAACAAGAGCAATAACAACCGCAACTGCAATTGTGGTTTTAGCGGTCTTGCTGAGAATGATGTTGTGTGATTTTTTCTGATTTTGTTTCGCTGCTTTTGCAAGACGCTCTTTACGTTCCTGGCGATATGCTTCAGCAGCAGATTTTTCCTGTTTTGCCATAGGGTTTCATCCTTTACTAATTATTTGACTTACTTCAAGAGTATATACCAACTTAAAGTACATTGTTTTATATTGTATACCATTTATTCAAAAAAAGCAAGTCATTTTCTTACTAATATATTTAAAGCCCTCAACCTATGAAATAGTTAAAAGAGTTCATACATAATACCAAAAAATGTACTTTGGTAATTTTTTTCTGCTTTTATATTGACAGAATGATATTTTGACACTAAAATTATATATAGAAGCGAACAAATGTTCGATGTTTTTGCGGTAAGTTTTGTATCAGTCAACCCGTTATGATTGAAAAACAAAAAATTTCCCGACAGGAGGAATGACCAAAATATGTATGACAACAGTTTTTCAAAGGAAGAATATATCCTTGCCTGCGAGGCTTTTTCTGCCTGGCAGGGCAAACAATATGAAAATGTGGATGAATATATTTTAAGGCAAAGGAAGTGCGAATTAAACGAACTTGTAAACAAAGTTATCCGAAAAGAACTTTCTTCTTCAGACAGACTTTTGGTGGAACTTCATTGGTTCAGAGGATTAACTAAAAGTGAAATTGCAAGAAAGTTAAATGTGGAGCCGTCAACAGTAAGCAGAAGACTGAACAAAATCAGCGATATAATTTACGATAAACTGAAATATGCTCTTGAATACCGTTACGGCTCATCTTTTTCACGCAGTGCAAAACTTATCATTAAAAACAAAGATGCATTTTTCTCTTACACAGAGCCCGAGGTTTTATCTGCCCGCATTAAACAACTGAGGATGAAACAAGGTCTTGCCCTTAAAGATGTCAGTGAGATGACGGGAATAACAGAAAAAGCGCTCAGAGAAATTGAAGAAATGGGAAGGGAACCGGTTTGCACCGAAATCAGAAAACTATCCGTCTTTTACCACACTACGGCAGATTATATAATTTTCGGCACCAAACCCCCCTCCCAAAGGAAAGGATGCTGTAATTAATGAACACCTCTTTAGAGCAATTAAGTAAAGAATATGAACACTCAATAAAAATACAGAAGGAAGTAATTGAAATCAACCGTAAAAAACTTCTTCAGGCACAAAAAAATGGCAACTACAAGGAGATTAAACGTCTGACTCTCCTGCTCAGGGTTCTTTATGATGAAAAGAGCGAACTTGAAGAAAAGGCAAATAAACTGAAGCATTATTATTCATAAGTAACCTCTCAGACTTTGCGTGCGAAGTCACCATTCCTTATCAAGGAACGGCAATAAAACATAAAGAGACAGGTACAACACAGAACCTGTCTCTTTTTATATATAGTTTTACACAAAAAAGACTCCCACATTTGTGAGAGTCTTAATTTTTGTAAAACTATTCGAATTATTCGTTGATAGCGATAACAACGCCTGAACCAACTGTACGGCCACCTTCACGGATAGCGAAACGAAGACCTTCTTCAATAGCGATTTCTGTGATAAGTTCAACGTCCATTTCAACGTTGTCACCGGGCATACACATTTCTGTGCCTTCGGGAAGAGTGATGATACCGGTAACGTCAGTTGTTCTGAAGTAGAACTGAGGACGATAGTTGTTGAAGAAAGGTGTGTGACGACCGCCTTCATCCTTATTAAGAACGTAAACCTGACCACGGAACTTTGTGTGGGGGTGGATTGAGCCGGGCTTTGCAAGAACCTGACCACGTTCGATTTCTGTTCTCTGGATACCACGAAGAAGAGCACCGATGTTGTCGCCTGCTTCTGCATAGTCGAGGATCTTTCTGAACATTTCGATACCGGTACATACAGTCTTTCTCTTTTCTTCTGTAAGACCAACGATTTCAAGTTCTTCACCTGTCTTGAGCTGACCTCTTTCAACTCTACCAGTTGCAACAGTACCACGACCTGTGATTGTGAATACGTCTTCAACGGGCATAAGGAAGGGAAGGTCTGCCTTACGGTCAGGAGTGGGGATGTAGCTGTCTACTGCAGCCATGAGTTCCCAGATGGGAGCAAGTTCGGGAGCGTTTGTGTCGCCGCCTGCATATTCGAGAGCCTTAAGAGCTGAACCCTTGATGATGGGTGTATCATCGCCGGGGAATTCATACTCAGAAAGAGTTTCTCTGATTTCCATTTCAACGAGTTCAAGAAGTTCTTCGTCGTCAACCTGGTCAACTTTGTTCATGAATACGATGATGTAGGGAACGCCAACCTGACGAGCAAGAAGAAGGTGTTCTTTTGTCTGAGCCATGGGGCCGTCTGTAGAAGCGATAACAAGGATAGCACCGTCCATCTGTGCAGCACCTGTGATCATGTTCTTGATGTAGTCGGCGTGGCCCGGGCAGTCAACGTGAGCGTAGTGACGTGCTTCTGTCTCGTACTCAACGTGAGCTGTGTTGATTGTGATACCTCTTTCTCTTTCTTCGGGAGCCTTATCGATGTTTGCGTAATCGATGAAGTCTGCGCCACCCTTCATAGCGAGTGTCTTTGTGATAGCAGCTGTAAGTGTTGTTTTACCGTGGTCAACGTGGCCGATTGTACCAATGTTAACGTGCGGCTTGGTTCTTTCGAATTTTGCTTTTGCCATTGGAATCTCCTCCTTAATATTAGCAATAAATTTTTTATTGGGGTGCAGTTTATACTGCATTGCTTATATTCTATCAATAATAGAACAAAATTTCAAGTCTTTTTTGAGAAAAATTAGTCTCTCTTTGCTCTTTCTGATACAATTGCCTCAGAAATTGACTTGGGAATCTCCTTATAACCGTCGGGTTCCATTACATACTGACCACGACCCTGTGTCTTTGAACGAAGGTCTGTAGCATAGCCGAACATTTCAGCAAGAGGAACTCTGGAGTTAATCTGCTTAACACCTGTACGGTCTTCGAAGCCCTGAATTTCGCCACGGCGTGAGTTAAGGTCGCCGATAACGTCGCCCATGTAATCTTCGGGAGTAATAACTACAACCTTCATAATGGG
>JAZSPI010000028.1:0-10345 GCA_045537395.1 Acutalibacteraceae bacterium
TATTTATTTTCTTTTTTCTATAACTTCATCTATCAAGCCATATTCTTTAGCCTCTAATGCTGTCATAAAGTTATCTCTTTCGGTATCCTTTGTGATTTGCTCCAGAGATTTACCTGTTCTTTCGCTAAGAATAGTATTTAATGTTTCTTTGATTTTTATTATTCTGTCAGCGTGAATTTTGATATCTGTAGCCTGACCCTGCATACCGCCAAGAGGCTGATGAATCATAATTTCGCTGTTTGGAAGAGCAAATCTTTTGCCCTTTGCTCCGGCAGCAAGAAGGAATGCTCCCATTGAAGCTGCCATACCGATACAGATAGTAGAAACATCGCATTTTATATACTGCATGGTATCATAAATTGCCATGCCTGATGTTATAGAACCACCGGGACTGTTTATATAAAGGCTGATATCTTTGTCAGGATCTTCTGCTTCAAGGAATAAAAGCTGAGCAACAACAAGAGAAGCAGTAGCATCGTTTACTTCATCGGAAAGAACGATGATACGGTCATTGAGAAGTCTTGAATAAATATCGTAACTTCTTTCTCCTCTGCTTGTCTGTTCTACTACATAAGGTACTAAAGGCATAATGTTTTCCTCCTTCGGATTATCTTTGTTACCATTAATAAATATTCAAATTCGGAGCCGTGTCCTGACAGCCCCGATTTCTTAAGGTGGCAGCAATCGGATCTTATCAGGTTCGACTGCTGTCACCTTTATACTATTGTTATACTATTGTTGGTTAAAATTAACCTTTATAAACAGTAATTATTCAGCATCTTCAGCCTTTGCTTCTTCTTTCTTGGCGCGGGGCTTTCTTGCTGTTGTAACCTTTGCGTTGTCCTTTACAAAAGCAAGTGCTTTTTCATTGAGAAGATCACCGCGAAGTCCTTCTGCGGGAACAACTTCCTTAATCTTGTCAACTTCCATACCGTACTGCTCAGCAAACTTTGCAAACTCTGCTTCAAGTTCTTCATCAGTAACTTCAAGGCTTTCCTTTTTTGCAATTGCTTCAAGAGCAAGGCGGATTTTAACCTGCTTTTCAGCAGCTTCCTTAAGTGTACCTCTGTATGCTTCCATTGTCATACCTGTGTACTGGAGGTAAAGATCAAGGCTCATACCCTGCATTGAAAGTCTGTAATCGAGATTTTTAATCTGGTTGTCGATTTCGCTTTCAAACATACATTCGGGAATTTCACCCTTAACATTTTCGCTGAGTTTTTCAAGAAGCTGAGATTCGATTTCTCTGTTGTTTGCTTCTTCTTTCTGATCCTTAATTTCTTTTTCAAGGTTCTTCTTAAGTGCTGCTACTGTATCGCAGTCTGCTGCATCCTGTGCAAATTCGTCGTCAACTTCGGGAAGTTCCTTAACTTTGATTTCGAAGTTTGATTTTGAACACAGCGTCTTTATCAGCAAGTTCGGGTGTGTATTCGGTGGGGAACTTTACGTTTACGTCAAATTCTTCGCCGATGCTGTGACCGATAATCTGTTCTTCAAAGCCGGGGATGAACTGACCTGAACCGATTGTAAGTTCGTAGTTTTCACCCTTGCCGCCGTCAAAAGCAACACCGTCAACGAAACCTTCAAAGTCGATAATAGTGATATCGCCGTTTTCAACTGCTCTGTCTTCAACTGCAACAAGACGTGCATTTCTTTCAACAAGTTCGTCAATCTTAGCCTGGATTTCTTCTTCAGTTGCTTCAACCTTTTTCTTTGTAGCCTTAAGTTCTTTGTATTCTGTTACTTCAACTTCGGGCTTAACGAAAATTTCAACAACCATTTCTACACCGTTTTCACCGATTTCCTTGATGTCAGCACTCTTTGTGCCTACCATATCAAGACCTGCTTCTTTGATAGCACCTTCAACAGCGTCACCGTAACAATAGTCAAGAGCATCTTCATAAAGGAAGCCCTTACCGTAAAAGTTTTCAGCCATTTTACGTGTTACCTTACCCTTACGGAAACCGGGAAGAGAAATTCTGCTTTTCTGTTTTGCGAAGGCTTTGTTCTGTGCAGCGTCAAAGTCTTCTGCAGAAATTGAAATTTCCAGTGCGTAAACATTTGTTTCAACGTTTTTTGATGATTTTAAGCTCATTTTAAAACTCCTATCCGGGCACCTGAAAAAAATAACTTAACACAAGGTAACCCATTTTACATTTTTAACTATAGTATTATATCAGCATTTGAAAAATATTTCCATAGTTTTTTTAAATTTTTTCTATTATTTTGGGACAAAAACTGAGAAAATCAGCCGAAACAAGAGAAAATTTTATCCCGTCAACGGTTTCGTTCACTGCTCTGAGCGTCGATTCACCGTGAAGATGACCGTAATAACACCTATCTATGCCGTGTTTTTTCAGCACCGCCATTATTTCGTTACACCTCATATTTGCCATAACGGGAGGATAATGCAGAAAAACTATTATCTTTCCTCCGAGTTTTTTTCCCTCTTCAAGAGACATATCAAGTCTGCTTGCTTCTCTGAGCAGAACTTTGCTGTCTGAATTTTCGGCATCGAAAAACCAACCGCGACTTCCGCAAAGAGTGAAATCTCCGACACGGAAGGCATTGTTATGAAGGATGGACAGAGACTCAAAACCGTTTTCAGCAATAAAGTTATCCATCTTTTTTTTGGTAGTCCACCAATAATCGTGATTACCCTTCATTATGAGTTTCTTTCCGGGAAGGGCGTCAAGAAAGGCAAAATCCTTTTTCGCCTGTTCCAAAGACATCGCCCAGGATATATCGCCGGGAATAACTACGGTGTCATCTTCACCGACAATGGCACGCCAGTTTTTTTCGAGTCTTTCAACATAATCGGTCCACCCGCGGAAAATATCCATAGGCTTATCCGTACTGAAAGTGAGATGAGTGTCCCCTATTGCAAAAATCGACAAACTGACACCTCCCGAAAATTATACGCCGAGCATTCTGTAAACCATTTCGATCATATCTTCTTTTTCGCAGCAATCGGTAAATCTTGGCTCTTTACCTTTAAGTGTTGCGAGTTGTTCGGGACATTCTGCACCCGTTTCTGCAATAAGAAGGTCAACCTGTTCAAATTCGTCTGCATCTGCGGGGATTTCACCCTTAACAGCCTTAAGTACTGCGGCAGAGAATTTATAGGGGTTAGCGGTTGAAGCGATAACTGCCTCGGTGGTATCCCCAGTTACCTTAACATATTCACGGTAAACATTTACGGCAACGGCTGTATGTGTATCGCAGAGATATCCGTTTTTATAAGTCTCACTGATAGTAGCGGCAGTAACTTCATCGTCACAGCAACCTGCATCAAAGAGAGAAAGAACAAGATTTTTAACCTCGTCATTAACCTCATACTTACCTTCACTTGCAAGGGATTCCATCCAGCCCTTAACAGTTACATCATTTTCACCGCAGAGATGGAAGAGAAGTCTTTCAAGATTTGAGGAGATAAGAATATCCATTGAGGGTGAAGTTGTGGTATAAAATTTTCTGTTCTTATCGTAAACGCCTGTTTTAAGGAAGTCTGTAAGAACATTGTTTGCATTTGAAGCGCAGATAAGTTTTTTAACGGGAATGCCCATTTTCTTGGCATAGTAAGCGGCAAGAATATTACCGAAGTTACCTGTGGGAACAACCACGTTGATTTCGTCACCGTTTTTAATTGTGCCGTTTTCAATAAGGTCACAGTAGGCTGATATGTAATAAACAATCTGCGGAACAAGTCTGCCCCAGTTAATGGAGTTGGCTGACGAGAACATCATACCCTTTCCGGCAAGTTTTTCTGCAACTGCTTTATCGGTGAAAATTTTCTTGACACCGCTTTGTGCATCGTCAAAGTTACCGTTGATGGCACAAACAGCAACGTTTTCACCTGCCTGTGTGGTCATCTGAAGTTTCTGCATGGGGCTGACACCGTCATCGGGATAGAAGACCATTATCTTTGTGCCTTCCACATCCTTGAAGCCTTCCAGAGCAGCCTTGCCCGTATCACCTGAGGTCGCAACGAGAATAACCACGGTTTTGTCAAGGTTAATCTTTTTAACGGCTGTGGTAAGAAGATAAGGAAGAAGCTGAAGCGCCATATCCTTGAAGGCACAGGTAGGACCTCTCCACAGTTCAAGAATATTTTCTCCCTTTGCGATTGTGTTGATGGGAGAAACTTTATCGCTTGAAAATTTGCCCTTTGCATAAGCACCGCTTACGCAGTAGTCAATTTCTTCCTCAGTATAGTCGGTGAGATAAAGAGAGAGAACTTTCTTGGCTCTGGAGATATAATCAAGACCGACCAGCGAATCAATAAAAGCAGAGTCAATTTCAGGAATTTCCTCAGGAACAAAAAGTCCGCCGTCGGCAGAAATACCCTGCGCAATTGCCTGTGCAGACGTCACTTTTACGTTTTTATCTCTTGTACTTGTATAAAGCATAAAAATTACCTCCGATATCATAAAGAGATTTAATCGGTTTATTTTAACACATTAATAAAAAAAAGTAAAGGATTTAAGACAAAATAAACAGGCCCCGAAGGACCTGAAATCATATCACTGAAAATCAGAAAACATCATATCTTCCCGAAAAATCGACAGCCTCAAAAGCATTTTCTATATTGTTGAATTTATATATTCTTCCTTCGTTTACCCACACCTCAAAAACATCAAACCTCGGAAGTTTTTCGCATCCGTTCTTTTCTAGATACTTAAAAGCGGTAAGGGTAAGTTTCTGCTGTTTTTTTAGGTCTACTGCCTCACAGGGGCTTACACGGCTGTTACTTCTGCGTGTTTTGACTTCGCAGAAAATAATCTGAAAATCATTTTCTGCTATAACGTCAATTTCACCGTATCGTGAATGAAAGTTCATTTCTGTGACGGTATAACCGAGTTTACGGTAATATTCAGCGGCAAACTCTTCCCCTTTTTTACCTGTTGTGACCTTGTCCATCTCATTCACCTAAAATCTTTTTAAGGAAAGTTCTTCTGTGTTCGGGACAGATTCCGTGTTCGGCAATCGCTTCATAGTGGAGTTTTGTGCCGTAGCCTTTATGCTTTGCGAAAAAGTATTCGGGGTATTTTTTATCTGCTTCAAGCATATACCTGTCTCGCGTTACTTTGGCAAGAATAGATGCCGCCGCTATGGAAACGGATTTAGCATCTCCCTTTACCACAGTTCTTTCTTCTATAGCAAGTCCGGGCTTACCGTTGCCGTCAATAAGAGCCATATCAGGCTTGACAGAGAGATTTTCTACTGCTGTACGCATAGCGAGGAAAGTCGCCTGTAAAATGTTGATTTCGTCAATTGTAGCAGCGTCAACCATATGTATGCTGTAAGAAAGAGCCTTTTCGGTTATCACATCGAAAAGTTGTTCACGCTTTTTTTCGCTTAATTTCTTTGAATCATTTATCCCTTCAATTTCACAGTCAACAGGAAGAATTACCGCTGCAGCACAAACCGGTCCGCAAAGAGGTCCTCTGCCTGCCTCATCAACACCGCAGATTATGTTATAACCCTCGCTCAAAGCCTCTTTTTCAAGGTCAAAATTCATATTCTTACACATCCTTAATAATCACAAAAAGGACTGCCCCAAAATGAAACAGTCCCATATTGTTTAATAAAGCAAATCAGATAACCTTACAGAAGTTGAAGATTGATTCGGGAAGTTCTTCTTTATCTGCAGAAATTGTGAATACAAAATCCTTTTCATTAACAGAAGAAAGTTCATAAATCTTTTCAAGGAAAGCTGCAAGTTCGTTATAGTCTCTGCCGCCGATACGGAGAGTTGCGTCAACAAGAACATCTGTGATGTCATGGTTACCTGCACATACACCTGCAAGGAAACCGTAGAATGCTGCATAACCCTTAACTTCGTAATCGTCAGTTGCAATGAGTCTTGCACGGTAGTTAACATCATATGTTAATTTGGTTTCTTTTTCAACGCATACAACGTTACCCTTTGAAGTTTCAACTGCATCGTTTACGCAAGAAATCAAATGCTTTGTTTTTCCTGAACCTTTGTGACCTAAAATAATAGAAATCATTTTAAATTTCCTCCTTTTATTTGTTGTTCCGAAATAAGTTTTTCACCCTTCCGGTTCAATTACAATTATATTATATCACTTACTTAATCTTTCTTCAAGTACTTCTTTCTCTTTTTCGTAACCGGGTTTACCTAAAAGTGCAAACATATTCTTTTTGTAACTTTCAACGCCCGGCTGGTCAAAGGGATTGATACCCAGAACATAGCCCGATATTGCACAGGCTTTTTCAAAAAAGTAAATGAGATAACCCAATGAATGTTCGCTCATATCGTCGTTTTTGATGATAATGTTAGGTACAAGACCATCGTTATGAGCAAGAACTGTTCCCTGATATGCCTTTTTGTTTACGAAGTCCATTGTCTTTCCTGCAAGGAAGTTAAGACCGTCAACATTTTCTGCATCCTCTTTGATTGTAATTTCTGCATGGGGCTTTTCGAAGTGAATAACGGTTTCAAACATTATTCTTTCACCCTGCTGAATATACTGACCGAGAGAATGAAGGTCAGTTGAGAAAATGGCAGATGTGGGGAAAAGACCTTTGTTTTCCTTGCCTTCACTTTCACCGAAAAGCTGCTTAAGCCATTCGTTCATCATTGTAAAGCAAGGTTCATATGATATAAACATTTCCGTTTTTTTGCCCTTATTATAAAGTGCATTACGAACGGCAACATATTTATAGCAGTCATTTTCATCGATTGATGTGCTCATAAGTTCTTCACGTGCCTTTGCGGCACCTGCCATAAGAGCATCAATATCTATACCTGCAGCGGCAATGGGAAGAAGACCGACAGCGGTGAGAACAGAATATCTGCCGCCCACATCATCGGGAACTACGAAAGTTTCATAACCTTCTTTATCCGCGAAATTTTTAAGTGTACCCTTTTCTTTGTCAGTAGTAACAAAGATTCTTTCAGCAGCCTTTTCCTTACCGTATTTTTCAATAAGCATTTCACGGAAAATTCTGAAAGCGATTGCAGGCTCTGTGGTGGTACCTGACTTAGAGATAACATTTACGGAAAAATCCTTACCGTCGCATATTCTGATGATTTCATCAAGATACGAAGAAGAAATACTGTTACCTGCATAATAGATAGCCGGTGTACCCTTACGGGTGTCATTATAATTCTGTCCCTTGACAAATTCGATAGCGGCTCTGGCTCCAAGATAGGAACCGCCGATACCGATTACAATAAGAACATCACTGTTGTTTTTAATCTTATCCGCTGCAAGTTTGATTCGTGCAAATTCATCTTTATCATAATCAACAGGAAGATCAACCCAACCTGTAAAATCACTGCCGGCGCCTGATTTTCCGTGAAGAGAATTGTGTGCATCGGTAATTTTTGACTGATATGATGCTATTTCTTCATCTGTTACAAAAGAAGAAACGTATTTTTTTGTTAATTTTGCTGACATACGTCATACTCCTAAATATATAATTGTGGTATTTTCTGTATTTTAATACAAATATCGGATTTTGTCAACCTTAATATTGATATTAATCATAACCTTTTGTAAGACTTTTTATGATTCTTTCCGCCATAATAAGGATATTTATCTTTCCGACAGCATTTTTTGCCGTAAGATTATACTCGGCTACGGTTTTTTCACCGAGTTTTAGTTCAACCTTACCAAGGATCTGATTTTCTTCAACGGGAGCCTGAACATCTCCCGCAAGAGAAATTTTTGTCTCAAGTGCTTGCTTTTCTCCCCTTTTCAGGGTAAGATTTTCCAATTCTGAAATCTGTGTACCGACATAAGGCTCAGTTCCCTTTAAAACTCTTACATCACCGAGGGATGATAAATCAATCTCAGGAGTTACATTTTCGTAATTGGCAAATCCCCAGTTAAGCATAGCCTTCGCACCCTCAAAGCGGTCAGTGCTGTTTTTCGCCCCCATAACCACGGCGACAAGATGCAAAGAATCTCTTTCGGCAGAAGCGGAAAGGCAGTGTCCCGCCTTTGATGTTGTGCCCGTTTTAAGTCCCGTAGTCCCTTTATAAAAGCGTACAAGTCTGTTAGTATTGACAAGTTGGGTTTCACCGCCACGGAGAGTATCCATCCATACAGTTGTATAGTCCTTTATTTTTTCGTGCTTTAAAAGTTCTGTTGACATAAGTGCGATATCATAGGCTGTGGTAAGATGCTCCGTAGTATCGTCATCAAGACCGGAACAGTTGACAAAATTCGTGTTTTTCATTCCGAGTTCTTTTGCTCTCTCGTTCATCATATTCACAAAGGCTTCTTCACTTCCCGCTATATGCTCACCCAGGGCCGTGCAGGCATCATTTGCACTTGCTATTGCCGTGGCACGCAGAAGTTCGTCAACGGTCATCTGCTCCCCTTCTTTGAGCCATATCTGACTTCCGCCCTTGGATGCGGCATCGGGACTCGCCGTAACTGTGTCGTCAAGAGAAATCTTTCCGCTGTCGAGTGCTTCCATAAACAGAAGCATAGGCATTATCTTTGTAACGGAGGCAGGATATAATTTTTGATTTTCATTGAAAGCATAGAGCACTTTGCCCGTCTGCACATCCATAAGCACCCCACTTTCAGCATTGACCGTTATTTCACTTTCATTCTCTGCAGAGGCAGAAAAAGTGAAAACCGTTAAAAAAAATATTATTGCTGTTATTAAGGCTATTGACCTTTTCATATTTATCACCTCAAAAATGTTTTCAATGATAAATATGAAAGGAAACAATAAAATAAAACACCCCCTTGAATATTATTCAATATTGTTTTATAATTACAGTCACAATAATAATGAGGCTGATCAAAATGAAAGTTAAATTTTACACTTTAGGCTGTAAAGTCAATCAATATGAATCTCAGGCAATAAGCGAGGCTCTCTCTAAAAGGGGCTATGAAACAGTAACTGACGGAAAAGCAGATATATTTATAGTAAATTCCTGCACCGTAACTGCCTCCGCCGACCAGAAAACGAGACAGGCGGTAAGACGTTTTAAAAGAAACAACCCCGACTCTATAGTTGTTCTCACAGGCTGTATGCCCCAGGCTTATCCCGAAAAATCGAAGGAACTCCTGGAGGCTGACATTATTCTCGGTAACAGAAATAATGAAGAAATCGCCAACGCCATAGAGCAGTTTCTCAAATTCGGCTCGAGAGTTTTCGAAATCAGAGAGCATAAAAAAGGCGACAGTTTTTCGGGTACAACCATAAGCCGTTTTGAAGAAAGGACAAGAGCATATATCAAAATCCAGGACGGCTGCAACCGATTCTGCTCCTACTGCATTATCCCCTATTCGAGGGGCAGAGTACGTTCAAAGCCTATAGACGAACTGAAAAGCGAACTTGAAACTCTCGCCAAGGGAGGATATAAGGAAGTAGTTCTCGTAGGTATCAATCTTTCCTCCTACGGCTCAGATATAGGTTTAACATTCCCCGATGCAGTAAAAGCGGCAAATGACACGGACGGTATTGACCGTGTACGTTTAGGCTCTCTTGAACCCGACCACCTTACAGATGAAGTTATAGAGAGACTTGCTGATTTTGAAAAACTCTGTCCGCAGTTTCATATTTCCCTGCAAAGCGGATGTGACAACACTCTTAAAAATATGAACCGTCATTATACTGCTGATGAATACCGTCAAATCTGCCGCAAACTCCGTGAAAGTTTTAAGGATTGTACACTCACCACCGATGTTATGGTAGGCTTTGCCGGTGAAAGCGAAGTGGACTTCAGAGAAAGTCTTGACTTTGTGAAGGAGATTGCCTTTGAAAAGGTGCACGTTTTTCCCTACTCCGTCAGAAAGGGTACAAAAGCTGAAAACTTCGGCGGTCACATTGATAAAAAGATAAAAGAAGAAAGAAGCCGCATAATGACACAGACGGCAGAAGAAATAAGACTTGATTTCTTCCAAAAGCAAATCGGTAAAAAATATTCTGTCCTTTTTGAAACTAAAGACAACGAGGGCTACTGCTGCGGACACACGGCAAACTACATTCCCGTCAAGGCAAAGTTTTCCACGGAAATGTGTCATGAAACCGCCGATGTGATTATAAAGGAAGTTTCGGCTGATGATTTCTGTATAGGTGAAAGTGTTTAAAATTACAAAATATGAAATTTGAAAAACCATTGTAACGCTGAAATGAATTGTTCAGTCGCTGCAATGGTTTTTGTAGTGTTATCTGATTAAACTGAAAGGTAGAGAGTAATCGTCTCCACACCGATTACGGTTTATGTTTCAAGGAAATATTTAGTCGGGATACGCTTCGCTGAGTGACTTTTGTAATTTGCTCACAGTTTTGCTTTTTTATTTAAGCCGCAAGGTATCGGGCAATCGTCTCTACGCCGATTGCTTTTTAC
>JAZSPI010000040.1:0-28449 GCA_045537395.1 Acutalibacteraceae bacterium
AGCGAAATGCAGAAACTTGATGGTCTTGATGAAACAGAAGTTTCAAAGAGATATATCCACCACTATAACATGCCTGGTTTCACAACAGGTGAAGCTAAAACATCAGGAGGCCCTGGCAGAAGAGAAATCGGTCACGGTGCCCTTGCAGAAAGAGCTCTTGTTCCCGTTATTCCTTCAGTTGAGGAGTTCCCCTATACAATCAGACTCGTTTCCGAGGTTCTCTCTTCAAACGGCTCAACCTCACAGGCTTCTATCTGTGGCTCAACTCTTTCTCTTATGGCTGCAGGTGTTCCCATTAAGGCTCCCGTTGCAGGTATTTCCTGCGGTCTTATCAGTGAAGGTGACCGCTTTATGACTATGGTTGACATTCAGGGACTTGAAGACTTCTTCGGCGATATGGACTTTAAGGTTGCAGGTACAAAGAAGGGTATCACTGCTATCCAAATGGATCTTAAAGTTCACGGTCTTACTCCCGAAATCATCAAAGAAGCCTTTGAAAAGACATATGATGCACGTATGAAGATTCTTGACGAGGTTATGCTTCCCTGTATTGCAGAGCCCAGAGCAGAACTTTCCAAGTATGCTCCCAAAATGCTCACAACCAAGATTGACGCTGAAAAAATCGGTGATGTTATCGGTAAGCAGGGTAAGGTTATCCAGAAGATCTGTGCAGAGTGCGAATGTAAGGTTGATGTTGAAGAGGACGGATCAATCTTCGTTTCTGCTATTGATCTTGAAAACGCAAAACGCGCTATTACCATTATTGAAACCATCGCTAATGACCCCGAGGTAGGTTCTATCTTCCGCGGTATTGTTACCCGTCTTATGAGTTTCGGTGCTTTCGTTGAAATCGCTCCCGGTAAGGAAGGTCTTGTTCATATCAGCAAACTCGACGTTAAGAGAACCGAAAAAGTTGAAGACTGCGTAAACGTTGGTGATGAAGTAATCGTTAAGGTTATCGAAATCGTCGACCAGGGCAGAATCAACCTTTCAAGAAGAGATGCTCTTATCGAAATCGAAGGTCTTACTCCGGAAGATGACGGCGAAGAGGCTCCCAGAAGAAACGGTGACAGAAGAAGAAACGGTGACCGCAGAAGAAGAGACAGATAATTTTAACAGTCGGTTTATAAAAGTTAAAAGGTGTACAAATCGGAAAGATTTGTACACCTTGTTTTTATGTAGTTTCTTTCAGACAGATTCCGTTTCTTTCTCCGTCTTTGTAAGCATATTGAGTAAGTTCAGATAAAAACTGCGGGTTTTGTTTTTATCTGAAAAAAGTCCCACCGTCTGCCCGTGGTCACCCTTTATGGTGGGCATTATGTTCCATATTCCCGGCTCAAGGGTGCCGTCAAAGTTTTTACTCGGCTCATCAAAGGGATTTTTCGCAGAAGGAACGTTGACAAGACCGTCATTTTCGTGCCATTCTTCTCCGAAGGTAATACCGTATTCGTCATCAGAGGGGAAACTGATGGTTGCAATAAGTTTACCAAAGATTTTAAGCAGAGGGAATTTCATATATTCGGTGGAAAACTCTTCTCCGGGTGCACCGCTTGCATGGTAGCAGAAATAGTAAATGTTTTTGCTGGTTTCTATTTTTTCGTTAAGTTCAATAGCACCGCTGAAGGAAAGATCGCGCAGAATATGGTCATCACTGTCGCGGACACGGTTGACGGCAGTGAGAATTTTATCGGATTTCTTTTCTCCTTTTAAGGGGGTAAGACCGAACTGCTCCATCTGGCAGTCAACGAGTTTTCCGTGAATGGGTGTTCTGCCAAGAAGGCTTACACCGAAGTTTGTCCATCTGCCCATAGTGTGGATGAGATTTTTTTCTTCGGCTAATTTGAAAAGGAGGGTTCCGTTATTGGGCGAGCAAAGAGTAGTGACACTGATGACAAGATTTTCATTTCCGCCTGCAAAAAGCGGAGAAATATCTTCTTCGGCAGTCGCGTTTCTTTCTTCTTCATCACCGTATGTAAGCAGATGAGCAAGAAGTCTTACAACCTGTCCACCGTGGCTGTGACCGATGAGATGTATTCCTCTTTCACCGAAACCGTCAAAAAGCGGTTTTTGGTACGTCCTGCCGAAGCGATCATGGTTTCTTTTTTTTGCGTGTGCCTTACCGTAGTCAACTCTTGTTCCCGTAAGTTGTGCATAAAGTTCGCAGGCGTTGTCCCAGGCACTTGATATGGGACCTACCGAGGCGGCATAACATTCATAGTCACACTCACGCAGAAAATTAATCAGACTTCCCGATGTGGCACCCCAATAAGGTACAGTCTTGTTAATACCTGTTATCTCGCCCCAACCGAACATTCCATGGACAAAGATGAAGGGGTTACTGTTTCTTTTTTTCATAATAATCATTCCCTTACGGTGTTTTTACTAATCTATTGTAGCACATCTTTATTTTAAAAATCAATATTGCAGCAGTAAGAATTATTGTTTATGAGAGATATTTGGCGTTGTCATTGATTGACAAAAAACGGATGATTTTATATAATGATTATAGTTTGAAGAATGGGAGATGAAAAAATGAAAAATGCAAATAAAGGAACGAATATGGCTTCTGTCTTAAATCTCACTCTTACGGCAATATTTCTTGCCATCGTCATTGTGATGGGTTTTACTCCTCTTGGATATCTTAAGATTGGTACCGTCGAAATTTCACTTCTTGCTATTCCTGTTGCGGCAGGTGCGGCACTTTTAGGAGTAGGAGGCGGTGCGCTCTTAGGTCTCGCCTTCGGTGTTACGAGTTTCATCCAGTGCTTTGGTATGAGTGCTTTCGGAACGGCGCTTTTCGGTATCAGCCCTATCCTTACGGCTGTTCTGTGCATTGTACCCCGTATTCTCGTAGGTGTGGCTTCAGCTTTGGTTTACAGGGGTCTTAAAAGTAAAAATGTTCAGGCAAATGTGTCGTCTCTCGCGTCCTTTCTTACTGCGGCAGTAGTAAACACGGTTCTTTTCGTTGGTCTGTTTATTGTTTTCTTCGGCAATACAGACTTTTATGCAGGTCTTGAAACACAGTTTGCTACCAGCGGCGTAATTGCCTTTTTTGCAGCCTTTGTCGGTGTCAACGGTATTGTTGAAGCAGTGACAAGCGCAGTAGTCGGCGGAGCCTTAGGCTCGGTGATAAAGAGAATTGAAAAGCAGAAGGCAGGTTTTTCAAAGAGATAAAATGTGTAAGAGGCTGTGGAAAACAGTCTCTTTTTTTAGATGCTCTTGACTTAAATTTTAAAATAAAGTATTCTTATTGAAGAGGTGATATTATGTTAAATAGTGATTTATACAGTATGATATTCAAGAGAAAATCTTTTCATGTTTTCCGTAATCTGGGAGACGAAAAAATAACGGAAGAAGAAATTGAAGATATTTATGATGCTTTCGAGAAGTTTGTTCCCTTACATCCTGAAATAGAAACAAAGATTAAGATTGTAAGCAACGACAGGGTTACAACTAAAAGGGGACAGGAAATGTGTATCCTCATTTTTAGTGAAAAGAAAGAGGGATATCTGCAGAATTTAGGTTATATCGGTCAACAGTTAGATCTGTATCTTGTTTCAAAGAATATCGGTACTCTCTGGTTCGGAATAGGTAAAACCGAAGAGGAATGCGACGGTCTGGATTATGTTATTATGTTTGCTGTTAAAAAGGTGAGTGACATAAAGAAATTTCGTAAGGATATGTTCAAAAGTAAAAGAAAAGATGCCGATGAAATATGGTCAGGCAAACATTTGAATGGCGTAACAGATATTGTAAGATTTGCCCCAAGCGCCTGTAACAGTCAGCCATGGAAGATAGAAAATCTGGTAGACACGATCAAAGTTTACCGCTATAAAAAAGAAGGTAAAAGAGGAATTATGCCTGCCGATAAGGTCAGTTTTTACAACAGAATTGATATAGGAATATTTCTCTGCTTTATGGAACTTTGTATGGAAAAAGAGGGTATGGATTTTGAAAGAACCCTCTTTGCTGATGAAGGAAAAGACGATGAGTATACTTTGAATGCCGAGTATAAATTAAAGAGGTGATTTTATGAAGAAATACTTTAAAATTATTCTTCCTGTTTTGCTTGTAATTTTAGTAGTTGCATATGCAGTAAACTGGGCATTTTTTGATATTCAAAGAATAAAAGGGCAGGAACTGATAAAGGAAGTATCTTCATCTGACGGTAATTACACAATCTCTGCCTATCTGAATAACGGCGGTGCCACCACAGGTTATGCTGTGCTGTGCTCCGTAAGAAACAATCAAACAAATAAAGAAAAGAATATATACTGGAACTATCGTTGCACAGGAGCAAAGATTGAATGGAATAGCGAAGATACCGTAACGATAAACGGCATCCGCTTAAATGTAAATAAAGATACATATGATTACAGGAATGACTGATTTTCATCTATAATTGTTGGGTGTGGCACTTTTTGTCACACCTGTTTTTTTGTGTGATTTTGTCTTGTTAAACAGTTAGATATCGGGCAATCGTCTGTGCACCGATTGCTTTTTTGTGCTTTGTCCTCACCTTGTGCTTTATGATTTGTGTTTCAATGAAACAATTAGTCGTCTAACGCTTGAGCCACTTGGGGGGGAAAAGAAAGTGCCTTTCGGTTAAGTAGTACTGACCGTAAGAGTGTGATTTTCAGTTAAAGTTGTGAAACAAGTACTTTCCCTAGAGGTTGCCCCGTGGCAACAACGTAATTAACTTAATGTTCAGGTTGTCATCTTGAGCATAGCGAAAGATCTTAAAACTCTATCTTCTGCAAAGATCTTTCACATTCGTTCAAGATGACACTTCCGAGGAAGTGCTGATTTAATTAATGACATTTCCGTGTAAGGGCAAAGACAGCCGATAAGATTTTATCTCTGTGGAAAGGTTTGATGTAACCTATATTATTTCTATGTTCATATATTCAAAAGCACAAAGTTACTTTCCTTATCACGCTTTCCCCCACGTTATCCGATTTGTTTTTGTAGGAATACTCATCTATTTGCAGGACGCGGGAACGACGCGGACATAAAACGGAACCACGGGAAAGCCCGACGGAAAATGAAGTAAAACTATTTATACCTACGGTGCGAAATCTAATTTTTCGGTAGTGCTGTTTGTACAGTTTACTAATACTGCAGGCTAAGGCAGAGTTGTAAACCAATATATAAATCCTTATTCCGAAAAATTCGTACTTTCGCATCCGACGAGTCATATATTCACAGCATCCGAAAAGCGGGGTTTTGCTTACTTTGCCGCCGCGAGAGCAAAGTAAGAGCCCAAGCGGCTCGAGCGATGACGAACAACGGTTTTATTGAAACGCAAACCGCAATCGGCGTGGAGACGATTGCTCTGTACCTTTTGGTTAAACAAAAAGCAAAAGAACAAAGTCACTCCAGCGAAGCGCATCCCGACTAAATGTTTCATTGAAACGCAAACCGCAATCGGCGTGGAGACGATTGCCCTCTACCTTTCGGTTTTAATAAAAAAGCAAAACCATTGTATTTGCCCGGTGGCTTCTACAATGATTTCTCAAAAATAAAAGAGGCTGTCAATTAAACAGCCTCTTGTTATTCATTTGTTCGCTGAATTATTTGTTATACATAGGTCTTGCCTTGTATGATGTGTGGAGAAGTTTGTGAGCCTTGTGGCTGTTGGGTTCACCGAGGAATTCAGCATAGATTGTCTTAACGTCTTCACTTTCGTGGCTCTTTCTTGAAGGACGGTTTACATCGTTCTGATAAAGAGCAGAAGCACGGAGAGCCTTAAGGTCTGTGAAGTTGCGTGTGGTTGCATCCTGAACAGGCTGGCCGCCGCCGTTGATACAACCGCCGGGACAACCCATGATTTCGATGAAGGTATAGTCGGCTGTGCCGTCCTTAACCTTTTCCATGAGAGCCTTTGCATTCTTTGTACCGCTGGCGATAGCAACTTTAACGTCGAGGTCGCCGAGTTTGTAGGAGGCTTCCTTGATGCCTTCCATACCGCGAACGTCGTGGAATTCGGGATTTTCAAGTTCCTTACCTGTGATAACTTCAGCAGCAGTACGAAGAGCAGCTTCCATAACGCCGCCTGTTGCACCGAAGATAACAGCAGCACCTGTGCCCTGACCGAGAGGAGCATCACAGGATTCGTCGGGAAGAAGATTGAAGTTGATACCTGCAGACTTAATCATTCTGCCGAGTTCTCTTGTTGTAAGAACATAGTCAACATCAGCATAACCGCTTGCGTCCATAGTATCTCTGCCGCATTCAAATTT
Organism: Acutalibacteraceae bacterium; assembly: GCA_045537395.1. Lineage (GTDB taxonomy): Bacteria > Bacillota > Clostridia > Oscillospirales > Acutalibacteraceae > UBA6857. The sequence goes on from JAZSPI010000040.1 coordinate 6,243, forward strand.
CTTTGCTGTACAGGGCATGATAGCAACTGAAACGATATCTTTGGGATCGATGCCGTTCTTTTCAGCGTAGTAGGTTTTGATAACTGCACCCTGCATCTGCATGGGAGACTTACAGGTTGAAAGGTGGTCAAGTTCTGTGGGGAAGTAATGTTCACAGTATTTGATCCAGCCCGGTGAGCAGGAAGTGATCATGGGAAGAACGCCGCCGTTCTTAACTCTTGAAAGAAGTTCTGTTGCTTCTTCCATAATTGTGAGGTCAGCACCGAAGTTGGTGTCGAATACCTTGTCAAAGCCGAGACGGCGAAGAGCAGCGAACATCTTACCTGTTACGTCTGTACCTACGGGCATACCGAAGCATTCGCCGAGAGTTGCACGGATAGCGGGAGCAGCCTGAACAACAACGTGCTTGGTTTCGTCGTTGATTGCTTCGAATACCTTTGCGGTGTCGTCCTTTTCGTAAATAGCACCAACGGGGCAGTTAACGATACACTGACCGCAGCAGATACAGGAAGTAGTGTCAAGACCGAGTTCGAAGGGTGAGCCGATGTGAGTATCGATACCACGGGCATTTGCGCCGATAACGCCGATGCTCTGGTTATTACAAGCGGCAACACAGCGGCGGCAAAGGATACATTTGTTGTTATCTCTTACCATATGTGCTGCGGAGAAGTCAAGTTCGTAAACGGGCTTGAAGCCGTCATACTTATCTTCTGTTTCAACGCCGTATTCCTTGCAGAGTTTCTGAAGTTCACAGTTACCGCTTCTGATGCAGCTGAGACACTTTCTTTCGTGAGTTGAAAGGATGAGTTCAAGAGTGGTCTTTCTTGCTTTACGAACCTTTTCACTGTTTGTGAAGATTTCTGTTCCGTCTCTTTCGATGGGGAATACACAGGCAGCAACAAGACTTCTTGCGCCCTTTACTTCTACAACACAGAAACGGCAGGCGCCGATTTCGTTGATTTCCTTGAGGAAGCAGAGAGTGGGGATTTCGATACCTACCTGTCTTGCTGCTTCGAGGATTGTTGTACCGTAAGGTACGCTGCAAGGCATACCGTTAATTTTGATATTAAGCATATTTTCCATTTTTGCGCACCTCCTTATTTCTTGATAATAGCTTTGAATTTACATGAATCCATACATACGCCGCACTTGATGCACTTTGATGTATCGATGGTGTGAGCTTCTTTGACTGCACCTGAGATAGCGCCAACGGGACACTTCTTAGCACAGAGAGTACAGCCCTTACACTTGTCAGCCTCAATGGAGAATGAAAGGAGATCCTTACATACGCCTGCGGGACATTTCTTATCTACAACGTGAGCGATGTATTCGTCACGGAAGAATTTAAGAGTGGAAAGAACAGGGTTGGGAGCTGTCTGTCCGAGACCGCAAAGAGAGTTTTCTTTGATGTAGTAGCAAAGTTCTTCAAGTTTGTCGATGTCTTCGAGAGTGCCCTTACCTGATGTTATTTTGTCGAGAATTTCGAGAAGTCTTCTTGTGCCTACACGGCAGGGAGTACATTTACCGCAGGATTCGTCAACTGTGAAATCAAGGAAGAACTTAGCGATGTCAACCATACAGTTGTCTTCGTCCATTACGATAAGACCGCCTGAACCCATCATACAGCCGATAGCAGTGAGGTTATCGTAGTCGATGGGGGTGTCCATAAGGTGAGCAGGGATACAGCCGCCGGAAGGACCGCCTGTCTGAGCAGCCTTGAATGCCTTGCCTCCGGGGATGCCGCCGCCGATTTCGTAGATAACGTCACGGAGAGTTGTACCCATGGGAACTTCAACAAGACCTGTGTTTGTGATTTTACCGCCGAGAGCGAATACCTTTGTACCCTTTGATTTTTCGGTACCCATTGAAGCAAACCAGTCAGCACCGTTACGGATGATGGCGGGAATGTTTGCGAAGGTTTCAACGTTGTTTTCGGTGGTGGGTTTACCGAAGAGACCTTTAACTGCGGGATAGGGAGGACGGGGTCTGGGTTCGCCTCTGTTACCTTCGATTGAGGTCATAAGAGCAGTTTCTTCACCGCAAACGAAAGCACCTGCACCGAGTTTTACGAAAAGGTCGAAATCAAAGCCTGAGCCGAAGATGTTCTTGCCGAGAAGACCCATTTCTCTTGCCTGATTGATAGCAATCTGTAAACGAGCAACGGCGATGGGATATTCAGCACGTACATAGATGTAACCTTCGGTTGCACCTGTAGCATAACCGCATATAGCCATAGCTTCGATGATGCAGTGGGGGTCACCTTCAAGAACTGAACGGTCCATGAATGCACCCGGGTCACCTTCGTCGGCGTTACATACTACATATTTCTGGTCAGCTTTGTTGGCTGCTGTGAAACTCCATTTGAGACCGGTGGGGAAACCGCCGCCGCCTCTGCCGCGAAGACCGGAATCCTTAACTATCTGGATAACCTGTTCGGGTGTGAGTTCTGTAAGACATCTGCCGAGAGCCTGATAACCGTCATAAGCGATGTATTCGTTGATGTCTTCGGGGTTGATAACACCGCAGTTGCCGAGGGCAACTCTCTTCTGTTTTTTGTAGAAGTTGGTGTCGTTGAGGCCTTTGATTTTTTCGGGAGTTACTGTTTCTTTGTAAAGAAGACGGGTAACCATGCGGCCTTTAAGAAGGTGTTCTTCAACGATTTCGGGAACATCTTCAACTTTAACTTCCGAATAGAAGCAGCCTTCGGGATAGACAATCATAATGGGACCGAGAGCGCAAAGACCGAAGCAGCCTGTACGGATAACCTGTACTTCATTTTCGAGACCTTTTGCCTTGAGTTCGGCTTCCATTGTTTCGATAATTTTCTGTGAATTTGAAGAGGTACAACCGGTACCGCCGCAAACGAGCACATGAGAACGATACATTTATACTTCCTCCTTATTTAGCAATAGCACCAACGGTATATTCCACTACGGGATTACCGTTTACAAGATGGTCAACAACAATTCTTGCAACCTTTTCTTCAGTAAGCTGAACATAAGTTACCTTTTCCTTACCGGGAACCATAACTTCAGCGATGGGTTCGTACTGACACATACCGATACAGCCTGTCTGTGCAACGGTAACGTTTGTAAGGTTACGTTTTGCTGTTTCTTCAACGAATTTATTCATAACAGGTCTTGCACCTGCTGCGATACCGCAGGTAGCCATACCAACAACAACTCTGGTGAGTTCGGTGGAATCATCACGTGCTGTAAGGTTAGCTTTGGCAGCATCTCTTAACGCCATAAGTTCTTCAAGAGTTTTCATTAATTTACACCTCCGTAAGTTGTTTCGTGTTTTCAGTGATATAATCTTTGAGCCAAGCGGTTATGCTTGGTTCGTTAAGGGGAACGTCGCCTAAAATTTCTTTGAGTTGTCTTGTGTCAAGAGTGAAATCCCTTTCATCAATCTGTCTTACATAGACAAAGTCGATGTGAAGATTCATCGTGATAAGAGTGATTACCGTAGAACACATATCACCTATGGGGGTGAAGTCCAGGTGATCCGTGCGGAAGAGGGCTGTAGTTTTTGTGCCGACACCTAAGGTGCTGTCGATACTGAAAGAGCCGCCTGTCATTTCCGCCGCCATTTTAAAAAGGGGAATACCCATTCCGACTTTTCTGGTGGTGCGCGTAGTGAAGAAGGGATCTCTTACACTTTGGAGCTGTTCGGGTGTCATACCCTTACCGTTATCACTTACTGAAATTTCGAGCGAGTTTGTCTTTGTGCTTTCGATAAGTTCAATCTTTATCAGAGAGGCTTCAGCCCTTACTGAGTTCTGCGCAATATCAAGCACATTGAGAGAAAGTTCCCGCATCAGTTCATATATTTGTCAAGAATGCCCTTAACGTCCTTGGCGGTGATTTTGCCGTAAACGTCATCATTAACCGTAAGAACGGGAGCAAGTCCGCAGGCACCGATGCAACGGCAGGCTGTGAGGGAGAATTTTCCGTCGGCTGTGCATTCGTCTGCACCGATACCGAGTTGTGCGGAAAGTTCATCAAAAATTTCCTGTGCAGCCTTAACGTAGCAGGCAGTACCGAGACAAACGGAGATAGCATATTCACCCTTGGGGGAAAGAGCAAACTGAGCGTAGAATGTTGCAACGCCGTAAACCTTTTCAAGGGGTACTTCCATACCGTCGGCAATTCTCTGCTGAACTTCAAAGGGGAGATAACCGTAAATGTCCTGTGCTACCTGCATAACATGCATAAGTTTACTGTTGTCTCCTGTGCATTCAGCAATAACTGCGTCAAGTTTTGCTGCCTGTTCAGGTGTGTCCTTGAACGGGAGTGTGCTGATTTTTTTAAGCATTGACTTTTGTCCTCCTTTAAACGGATTTACCGTTAAATTTTGTAAGTTGCAGGGCTTTTTAAAAACAAAAAAACCTTACAATAATCCATACTCATAAATAATAACATATTCTTGCTGAAAAATCTACTGAATTTTTAATTTTAATCAGGTAAAATTCGGTTTTTCTCTTTTCAACAAAAAAAGCGTTTCTTTTTATGATAATTTCTACAATTTAATACCCTGTTTCCTTTTGTTTTGCCGGGGATTTAAGGTTTTTTTATCTGTGTGTAAAAACAGTACAAAATTCAATTGTGTACAAATTTATCTGTATCTTTTTGTAGGAAAATACAAAGTTGAACGGGGAGAAGGTTACTTGTATTGACTTTTAAAAATCGTAATGTATAATTAAAAAGACGGACGGATTTTATATACCGTGAATATATTTTGAAAGGAAAAAACAATATGAAAACTTTTAAAAGAACACTTAGTCTTTTACTTGCAGTTTTAATGGCTTTTTCTGTTTGTACGGTGGCTTTTGCTGCTGAGGAAACAACTGCTGGAACTGAAGAAGTAACAGGCTTTACCGACGAGGATTTCCTCTCCGTAAAAGGCAGAAAAATCTTTAATCAGAAGGGCGAAGAAATTCAGCTCAAAGGCGTAAATATCGGCGCCTGGCTTGTCCGTGAGGATTGGCTTAATCCGGATGATGTAACTGTCAAAAAGATTGAAGAAATGACGGAAAAAGAAATAGCAGAATATAACGGTGTTTATTACCATGATCTCACAGAAGAACAGAAGAAGGTTTACGATCCTTATCACGGTAAAAAATATGACGGTGAAATGGTATACGATGTTTTAGAGACACGCTTCGGCAGAGAAAAGTCCCAGGAACTTCTCAATATGTTTTATGACAACTGGTTTACCGAATGGGATCTTGATAACATCAAATCACTCGGTTTCAACTGTATCCGTGTTCCTTTCTGGTACAGAAACTTCTACTATGACGACAAGGGCACAAAAATCCTTGACGAAAACGGCGAGTGGGATTTCTCACGACTTGACTGGGTTGTTGAGGAATGTGCAAAGAGAGAAATCTATGTTATTCTTGATATGCACGGTGCAGTAGGCTCACAGAGCGATGCTCCCCATTCAGGCAGAGGCTTTGCAGGTGCACAGCTTATGGAAAATAGTGAGCGCGGCGAAGAATACCGCAGACTTACCGATGAACTCTGGACAGCCATCGCATCAAGATTCAACGGTAACCCTGCTGTGGCTATGTATGACCTTCTTAACGAGCCTATGTGCGATGTTAAGTGCGGTGAACTTCAGAGAAGAATCAAAAACGAAAAGATATACACCCGTCTTTATGACACAGTACGTGCCGTTGATGAAGACCACATTATTACCATGGAAGCCATCTGGACCGGTTTTGCACTTCCCTGGACATTTATGAGAGGTTGGCACGATGTTGTATATCAGGTTCATTTCTATAATAACTCTGACTTTATCTTCAACTTCTTCCTTCTTCTCACTATGGCAATCCATCCCAATGTGCCTCTTATGATGGGTGAATTTTATCCCCATAAAAAGACTACATGGAATAACTGCTTCTCGACCATGAACAAACTCAACTACAGTTGGATGCTCTGGACATACAAGGCTACAGGTCATGAAATGTGGAAATCTGACTGGTGTATGTTCGGCTCAAAGGACGGCTTCTGGAGAGCGCCTATCTTTAACGGTACATACGAAAAAATTGCAGATGCATGGAGTGCTGAAATGCTCAACACACAGACAGGCTTCCAGGATACAGGTCACTACGGAAATAACGTAAAAGATCATCTTGGCTGATAACTGAATAAACGAAATGACCGACAGAAATGTCGGTCATTTTTATGTGTTATTATAGGCCTCGCCGGAAAGGAGAGGTGTCACCCTATGCGTGACGGAGAGGTTCCGTGACCGCTTCTTCACTATTCCACTTACTTCTTACTTCAGAATTATCCCTCCGCCGACCACATAATCTCCGTCATAAAGCACCAGAGACTGACCTGCCGTGACTGCTCTTACAGGCTCTTCGAATTCGGCGTGAAGGGTGTTTTTGTCTGTCTGCCATACCGTAGCCCACTGTTCTTTATGGGAATATCTTGTCCGTGCTTTGACACGTATGGGCGCGTCAAGTCTGTCGCAGGTGATAAGGTTTATATCCGTTGCGTTAACCTGTCGGGTGAAAAGTTCCTCGTTACTGCAAAGAATAACTCTGTTGTTTTCCACGTCTTTTTCCTTTACGTACATCGGCGCGGGAAGAGCAAGGCCGAGGCCTCTTCTTTGTCCAACGGTGTAACGGATAATGCCTTTATGAGTGCCTAAAACTTTACCGCTTGTGTCCGCGAAATTACCCGTGGGATAAGTTTTACCCAGCCAATTTTCGATAAAGGAGCCGTAATCTCCGTCGGGAACGAAGCATATATCCTGGCTGTCTTTTTTTCGTGCATTGATAAGATTTTCCGAAAGGGCGATATCTCTTGCCTCTTCCTTGGTCATGGAGCCGAGAGGAAAAAGGGTGTGAGCAAGTTGATGCTGAGTGAGACAGTAAAGAACATAACTCTGGTCTTTTGAGGAGTCGGCACCCTTTTTCAGGTAATATCTTCCGCTGTTTCCGTCAAAGCCACACTGTGCATAATGCCCCGTGGCGATATAATCGAAGCCTTGCTTTTCAGCCTCTTTCATAAGAGAACCGAATTTAAGATGCCTGTTGCATACTATACAGGGGTTGGGTGTGGCGCCACTCTCATAAACGGAGATAAAATTATCAATAACCGTGTTTTTGAATTCTTCCGTAAAGTCAATTACCTGAAAGGGGATACCAACCTTTTCTGCAACAGCACGGGCATCCTCTGTATCAGTAAGGGCGTTTTCTTCGCTGCGGCAGAAAAAACGGCAGTTCACGCCTGTCACATCATAGCCGTTTTTTTTGAGAAGAAGGGCAGATATGGCGCTGTCTACGCCGCCGCTCATACCTACCATTACTTTTTCAGCCATAAAAATACCCCCGTAAAATATAATCTTTTTTGATTATATGAATTACGGGAGTGAAAGTCAAGTGGTATTAAAAGTCAAACTGTTCGTCAGTGAGGTATTCTGCATTGACATAGGGCAGTACCACAATGAAATCCGTGTACTCGGGCAGACTTTTTGCCGAGATAGAGCCGCCGTGAAGTTCCGTTATCTGCTTTGCAATTGCAAGGCCTAAACCTGAGCCTCCCGAGTAAGAATTACGGGAGGAATCCATACGGTAAAACTTTTCAAAAAGACGGTTGAGTTTTTCCTTTGGAATTTCGTCACATTGGTTGCGGAATTTGATGATGACACTGTTTCTTCTTATTCTTGCACCTATTTTTATGGTTGTACCCTCATAGGAGTAATTGACGGCATTTTTGAAAAGGTTGTCGAAAACCCTTGCAATTTTATCTGCATCGGCAAACATTATGATGTGTTCCGGAATGTCAATATGCGCTGTAAGGCTTTTCTCGGAGAGCATGGGATAAAATTCGTCAGCCATCTGTTCAAGCATCATGTTAAGGTCAATACGGTTTCTTTCAAGAGTGACGGTATTGATGTTGAAACGGGTGATTTCAAAAAATTCATTGATAAGTTGTTCAAGGCGATAGGCCTTTTCAAGGGAGATACCCACAAATTTTGCCCTTTGCTCTGCTGTCAGTTCTCTGCTTTCGTCTAAAAGAGTGAGATAACCGATGACACTTGTAAGAGGTGTTTTAAGGTCATGGGCGAGATACATAACAAGGTCATCTTTTTTCTTTTCCGCCTCGATTGCCTTCCTCCTGTTTTCAACCACTTTAAGATGAATGTCGCTGAGTTTAAGTTCAACTTCAGAATAACTTTTGGGGAAAGAACGTATCTGCTCATCTTCTCTTACGAAGGCGTTTATGCTTTTATATACTCTGCCGAAGTTGATAAGAGTAGAAATGGAATAAATGACACTGTTGATAATGAAAACAACGGCAAAGGCAATAAAAAGGAGTATGTGACTGTTGTGAGCAATGTATTCTGCCCATTCCGGATTAAAAAGAAGTTCAAGGGAAAAATATACGAGTTCTGAAAAAGAATCTGTCTGTCTTGCGTAAAGATAGCAGATTATGTATGCTACCGTTATTATTCCGAAGCATATAAGATTCCGTTTAAAAAAAGAGGACAGAATAAGATTAATAACGCTGTCTGTGCCCTTTTTATGTTTGGTTCTTTTAATCGGGCTTTTCAATTTTGTATCCCACTCCCCACACGGTTTTTATAAATTTCGGGTTACGGGGTTTTTCCTTAAGTTTTTCCCGTGTCCTTCTTATATGTACCATAACTGTATTGTTGCTGTCAAGATAATCTTCTCTCCATACATTTTCAAAGATTTCCTTGGTTGAAACAACCCTGCCTGCATTTTCCATAAGGAGCCACAGTATTCTGAATTCTATGGGCGTAAGGGTGATTTCTTCGCCGTAAAGAGTGCAGGTGTGGGTGGCAATGTTTATTTCAAGACCTGAAATTTCGATGGTATCCGTTTTTTTCGGTGTGTCATTATATTGTTTATACCGTCTTATCTGTGCTTTTATTCTTGCGGTCAGTTCTAAGGGGTTGAAAGGCTTTGTAACATAATCGTCTGCTCCGAGAGAAAGCCCCGAAATGCGGTCTGTGTAGTCTGTTTTTGCCGTGAGCATAACAATGGGGTAGGTGTGATTTTTTCTTATTTCACGGCAAAGGGTAAATCCGTCGATGTCGGAAATCATGACATCAAGAACTGCAAGGTCGAAAAACTCATTGTTTATTAATTCGAGTGCGGTTTTTCCGTCGAAGGCTTTTACAGTTTCATATCCTTCGTTCTGAAGGTAAACACCTATCAGGTCGGCAATTTCTTTTTCGTCGTCTACTATAAGAATTTTCATTTATATGTCCTCTTTATTGTTGATGTATAATTTGCCTCTGGCAATATTTTCTTGCAAACATTATATCATTACTTTCTCAATTTTGGAACACTTCATTTCTTAAGATTATCTTAAGTTTTTTTCTTTCGTTGTTCTTTAATAAAAAATAATTGCCTTTTCTCTTTATTTTTCTTGCAATATGTATTATTATATATTATGAGTAACTTTACAGTAAAACAGGAAGGTGAAATTAATGGAGAAAATACTTATAGTAGACGATGAAAAAGCTATCGCTGAACTCATTTCCGATTCTCTTGAAGATGAGGGCTTTGAAACGGTGATAAAAACCGACGGCAGAAGTGCTTATGAATATATTTTACAGTATAAGGATGAACTGTCACTTATAACTCTTGATATAATGATGCCCGAGTTTTCAGGAATCGATCTTTGCAGATTTATAAGAAGTACCGTTAATTGCCCTATTATTTTTGTTTCGGCAAAAGGTAAAACTCTTGACAAAGTGCTGGGACTTGAAATAGGTGCTGATGATTATATATCAAAGCCTTTCGTTGTTGAAGAATTTGTGGCAAGAGTGAAGGCTCATCTGAGAAGAGAACAGAGACATTCTGATACAAGGTCAGACGGTATTATAAAAGTCGGAGAAATAGAACTTAACACTTCTTCTCTTACAGTCAGCAAAAAAGGAGAAAATATTCCTCTTTCTACAAGAGAGTTTCAACTTTTGCAGTATCTTATGGAAAACGCAGGAAAGGTTCTTACCCGTGAGCAGATTTTTGCCCATGTGTGGGATACGGAGTTCGGTGATATCGGTACTGTTGCCGTAAATATAAAGAGCGTCAGAGACAAAATCGACCCGCAAAATGAATATATAAAAACCGTTTGGGGCGTAGGATATAAATTTGTAAAAGTAATGATATGAATCCGTCGGTAAAAGGTGAAGAAAATGCACAGGAAAAAAAGCAATTTAATTACGATTTTGGTGCTTATAGTTGCGGTTGCCTGTTTCGGTTATTTATATAATGCTTCAGTAAGAGCCACTCTTTCCGATGCTGCCGATCAGGCAAAAAGTGTACTGTATGAATACAATAACGAAATAATAGCTAAACTTATACAGGAAGATACCATTGATACATGGAACGATATTGTTAATGATTATGATGAAATAATTGTTACCGTTGAGGACAGTCTGAACAATGAAATTGCAAAAAGTAAAGAAAATACATGGACTGCCCTTGATGTTAAATTGCAGACTCCCTTTGAATATAAAGGTAAAGCATACCTGATAATTTCTTCGGTTTACCTTCTTGAGGACTATGTTGCGGACGTGCGTGCCCGAACCAAATTTATACTTATAGAAATGCTTATAGTTTTTTCGGTTCTGGCGCTTATGGTTTTTATAACCTATACCCTTGTTATCAGACCTTTCAGAAAACTTCATAAAGCAATTGAAGAATATGATAAAACGGGTGAATTTGAAGAAAAGAAAATAAAAGGTTACGCCGGTAAGGTTTACCGCCGTTTTGTTTCCATGACGGAAAATCTTGAATCAAATCAGAAAAACCAGAGAAGAATTATCGCTTCTATATCTCATGACATAAAAACTCCCCTGACATCAATCATGGGTTATGCGGAAAGATTGCAAAAGGGCAATATATCCGAGGACAGAAAGAGACGGTATCTTCAAACCGTATATGAAAAAAGTGTTGAAATAGAAGAACTTGTCAACGAATTTGACGATTATCTCAGTCTTAATCAGAAACAGCATACAAAAAGATCTGTTTGCACTGCTGCAAGAATAGCGCAGGCAATAAAGGACGACTATGAAACGGATTTATCCGATGCGGGAGTTACCCTTCTGATAAATAACTATGCGGATGAGGCAAAGGTTGAAATAGACAAACTGAAATTCAAAAGAGTATTCGGTAATGTTTTTTCAAATTCGGTAAAGCACTTCAAAACCGAGGAAAAGATAATACGCGTGGATATCTGTGAGGAAAAAGACAGCGTTTGTTTTTACATAAACGATAACGGTGAAGGTGTACCCGAAGAAAATCTTGAACTTATATTTGAACCTCTTTTTACCTCGGATGAGGGCAGAAAGGTTGCAGGTCTCGGTCTTGCAATCTGCCGTGAAATAATTGATGCCCATTCAGGAGAGATTTACGCACAGAAAAGTGATTTGGGCGGTCTTGCAATCTGCATTGAACTTGAAAGGAAGAAAAACTGAGGGGAATTTTATGACCATTAAAAAAAACGATGAAATACGCCTTAAGATAACTACTCTCACTTCGCAGGGAAGCGGACTTGGCAGATACGGCGAAATGGCGGTTTTTGTTGAGGGAAGCGCTGTGGGAGATGATCTTCTGGTGCATATAATAAAGGTGAAGAAAAATTATGCCGTCGGTATAATAAAAAAAATATACAAAAGCTCTCCCGACAGAATCGAATCGGACTGTGAAGTCTTCGGAAAATGCGGAGGTTGCAGTTACCGCCATATTTCTTACGAAGCGGAAAAAAGGGAAAAACAGCAGTCTGTTACCGATGCCATGAACCGTATAGGCGGTATAGATATAAAGGCAGAAAAAATTTATACTATAGAAAATCCCTGCCGTTACCGCAATAAAGCGCAGATTCCCGTAGGTCTTGATAAAGACGGGAATCTTATCACAGGCTTTTACTCGAAACGAAGCCACCGCATAATTCCTTGTGATGACTGTTTGTTGCAGATGCCGGAGTTCAGGGATATTGTTATTGCCGTAAGAAAGTATATTCTTGAAAATCCCGTTTCCGTTTATAATGAAGAGACAGGCACGGGACTTATCCGTCATATTTATCTCAGGCAGGGAAGAAAGACAGGACAGATTATGGTCTGTCTTGTTATAAACGGTGACACTTTGCCGAAAAAGGAAAGGCTTATAGAAATTCTTACCGCCGTAAACGGGAATATAAAATCAATTGTTCTCAATATCAACAAAGAGGATACCAATGTTGTTCTCGGTGAAAAGTGCATTACTTTATGGGGCGAGGATTATATCGAGGATGAACTCTGCGGTCTTACTTTCAGAATTTCACCTCTGTCCTTTTATCAGGTAAACCCCGAGGGTACGGAAATTCTTTACGGCAAGGCAAAAGAATACGCGGCACTGAAAGGTGACGAAACCCTTCTTGATTTATACTGCGGAACGGGTACCATCGGTCTTACCATGGCGAAGTACTGCAAAGAACTTATCGGCGTGGAGATTATCCCTCAGGCTATTGAAAATGCAAAGAAAAATGCCGCCCTTAACGGTATAATCAATGCCCGGTTCATCTGTGATGATGCTTCCGGTGCGGCGAAGACTCTCTTTGATGAGGGCATAAGACCTGATGTGATTATTCTCGATCCGCCCAGAAAGGGGTGCAGTGCCGATGTAATTGACACGGTTGTGAACATGTCGCCGGAAAGAGTGGTTTATGTTTCCTGCGATCCTGCTACACTGGCAAGAGACTGCAGTATATTTGAAGATAAAGGCTATCGGGTGACGGAACTTTGTGCCGTGGATATGTTTCCGCGTACGGTTCATGTGGAGAGTGTGGCTCTTTTATCGAAAGAAAAATAAGGAGAAGTATGTATGAAAGTTATTTCAAAAGTTAAAGGTGTTTTTGCAACCGGAGAGGATTGGTCAACGGAGCCAGGTGAAAGGCTGAGTTATTATTCATATTTTGCCGGTCAAAATATGATTTACACACTTTTTAATGTGTGTCTGACGACTTATCTTTTGTTTTTGGGTATCGACCCTATCAAGTCGGCAACGGTTATGCTTATCGTAAAAATATGGGATGCAGTGAACGATACATTGTTCGGTGTGATTTTTGACTCATTCAAGTTTAAAAGCGGAAAGAAATATCTGCCTTGGATACGGGTTTCCACCATACTCATTCCCCTTGCCACCATACTGACATTCGTTATCCCTTCCGGTTCTTCAGAAACGGTTAAACTGGTCTGGTTTGCCGTTGCGTACATACTTTGGGATACCGCTTATACTCTGTGTGATGTGCCCATATTCGGCATATTGACCTCCATGAGCCAGAGTATCGACGAGAGAAATACAATTCAGTCATATAAAAGTATCGCCACTTATGCCGGTGTCGGTATCACTTCCACGCTGTCGACGGTTCTTATCAGTGAAAAGGTTGGTATGAATTACGGTATGATAACACTGGTAATCTGTGTGATGGCATTCGCTTTGATGTCGCCTGCGTCTTTTAAACTCAAAGAGCGTTACCATGCCGAAGCAGAAGAATCATTTACCATCAGACGAATGTTTTCATATCTTTTCCAGAACAAGTATCTGCTTATATATTATGTAGGAATTTTCTTTTATTCTGCGCTTAATATCGGCAACGCATTCACTCTTTATGTTTCGTATTATCTGTTCCGCAGTGCACTGTTTTCCTTGGTTGTCGGCGCAATAGGAACGGTACCGCAACTTTTAATTGCTTTGCTGTTACCTAAACTTATCCGCAGATTTGATAAAATGAAGGTCAATCGTGTATGTTTGCTGCTTTATGTTATACTCAGTATCATCACATGGCTGATAGGTTACGGCAACATTGTTGTTTATATCATTCTGTTTACGATACGTTCGATTCCGTTGGCAGTGGTTGCACTTGAAATGTTTATGTTTACACCTGACTGTGCAGAGTACGGTCGCTTCAAAAGCGGTACGGAAGCAAAGGGCATAACCTTTGCCGTGCAGACCTTTATGGCAAAACTTACCGGTTCAATTTCCGGTGCATTGGGCCTGTTTATACTTGGTCTTGATTCAGTCGGCTGGAAAATAGTGGAGGTAAGTTCGTTCCAGGAACTGGAGCAAAGCGGAGTAACTCAGACACCTCACGCATTGAATATGCTTTGGCTGATATTTATGCTTATACCGGCAATCGGCGGTCTGCTGGCATATATTGTCTGGCTGTTCTATGACCTGAAGGACAAGGATGTTCAGGTGATGATTGACTGCAACACAGGTAAAATAACCAGAGAACAGGCTATGAACCTGCTGTCAAAAAAGTATGATATTGAGAAGTAAGAACTGCAGAGAATGTTGAAAGCAAGGAGAAAAAACTATGAAACAAGGTATAACACGCAGAGAAAGAGAAGTTACGGATATGGAAGAAATTCTTTCTATCCTCGACAAAGCAAAAGTGCTTCACTTAGGTCTTGTTGACGGAGATGAGCCTTATGTGGTGCCGATGAATTACGGATACATTATGGAGGACAGAAAACTTACGGTTTATCTTCACGGAGCAAAAGTGGGAAGAAAACTCGACCTTATGAGAGTGAATCCCAAGGTATTCTTTGAAATGGACTGTGATATCGTTCCCTTTGAGGGTAAGACAGCCTGTAACTACGGCATTACCTACGCTTCCGTTATGGGCAGAGGTAAGGCAGTAATCATAGATGACGAGGACATTGAAGAAAAGATAAAAGGTCTTGCGGTGCTTATGAAAACCCAGACAGGCAGAGATTTTGATATCACGGATAAGATGGCAGGCATTGTGTCTGTTATCAGAATAGATGTTTCTGATTATACGGCAAAGAAAAGACCTATGGGGTAAGAAACAAAGGCTGTCACATTGATTGACAGCCTTTTCTTACAATTTTCTTACGATTAACTGAAATAAATCTTACTTGTATTGTTTTATTTTTCTGTTCGTTTTATAGTGGTCACAGAGGTGGTTACTATGAAAAAAGTAAGAAAGAGAAAAAAGGAGAAAAACCGTTTTCACATACTTGTGTTTATATTCTTTGCAGTTTTCGTTCTGGCGATAACGGGGGATATTCTTTGCCGAAATATAGACTGTTATTTCGTTGATGAAGCCTCAACGGAAAATGGCAGAACACTTATTCTCGTAAACTCGGAAAACAGAATTCCCGATGATTATGAAGTGAAACTCATCACTCTTACAAACGGAGAAAGAATAGACAGCGAAATATATCCTTATCTGCAGAAAATGTTTGACGATATGAGGGCAGAGGACTATTATCCGGTAGTGGTGTCGGGTTATCGCAGCCGTGAAAATCAGGAGAGTATTTTCGAAAATAAATACGGTGCCTACCGTGAAGAGGGCTACGGAAAAAGACAGGCAAGGGAACTTGCAGGACAGTGGGTAGCAGCACCGGGAACCAGCGAGCACGAATTAGGGCTTGCCGTGGATATTAACCCGGACAGAGAGAAAAGCGGTGACGAGGTCTACGAGTGGCTGAGTGAAAATGCCCATAAATACGGATTTATCAGACGTTACCCCGAGGATAAAACAGATATAACGGGTATCGAAAATGAACCCTGGCATTACCGTTATGTGGGAGAAGAGGCGGCAAAGGTGATGAAAGAAAATAATCTGTGCCTTGAAGAGTATATTGAATATATATCCTGAAATGTATGGGTGCTGTTATTTGATTGCACTTTCTTGAAGTGTCATCCTGAACGAATGTGAAAGATTTTTCGCTATGCTCAGGATGACAAAACGAACATTACTGACTTGATTGAGTTGCATTTTTATTATATAATGATAAAAACAACATCTCTGAAAGAAGAGTAAAATAATGAAAGTAATCGCACATATTTATACAGATTTTCCCGAAAAATTCGGTATACCCCGTCAAAGCGGTCTTATCGAAGAACTGGAAGGAAAGATAGTCTTTACTCCCGAATACCGTAACCCCGAAGCCTTGAGGGGACTTGAAGATTTTTCTCATATATGGCTGCTGTGGGAGTTTTCCGAGGCGGTAAGAGAGAATTGGAAGCCTACCGTAAGACCGCCCCTTTTAGGCGGCAATAAAAGAATGGGCGTTTTTGCTACCCGTTCACCTTTTCGTCCTAACTCCATCGGTCTTTCATGTGTAAAACTTGACAGAGTGGAAATTATTGAAAAGGAAGGAGCAGTAATATATGTAAAGGGTGCCGATCTTATGAACGGCACACCCATATACGATATAAAACCTTATCTTCCCTATGCCGACGCTCACCCCGAAGCCACGGGAGGCTTTACGGAAAATCTTGACGAGAGAAAACTTGAGGTGGACTTTCCCGAAGAACTGCTTATAAAAGTTCCCGAAGAGAAAAGAACGGCGTTGATTAAAGTTTTAGTCTGTGATCCGAGACCGTCTTATCAGAATGACGAGGAAAGAGTTTACGGATTTACCTTTGGCGGTGTTGAGATAAGTTTTAAGGTTAAGGGGAAAAAACTAACGGTTGTTTCGGTTTGCAATGAGTAAACCTCTCCGTTATATGCAGTTATATCGTAGGGGCGACCATTGGTCGTCCGCTGAATTTTGCATTGTTTCGGTGGGATAAGGTCATCCCGCCTTACGGTTGAATGTCTTTTTGAGTGTATCAAAAAATCTTTAAGGTTTCGTTTGCCTCGCCTGAAAGGAGAGGTGATTTCATTTCAAACCCAAATGTTTATATAGAATTGAATATTAACCGTAGGGGCGGATAATATCCGCCTCGCTTTTTTTCTGTTGGCAGGATATAAAAAGAGGACGACCGATGGTCGCCCTACGGCTATAATTTGCTCTCTTTCTGTATTCACCCAACTTCCCTAGTGAAAAGCATAAAAAAGTAGCCGCGGACTCAGCCTCGCCTGAAAGGAGAGGTGTCACGCTATACGTGACGGAGAGGTTCCGCGACCACAATTATTCACTATTCATTAGTGGACATTATTCATTAAGCGAATCAATACATTCCTCCGCCCTGAGCCATAGCGGCAGCAGCGGCTGCATCAGCGGCTGGGTCGGGGATGTCGGCGATAAGGGATTCTGTGGTAAGCACCATAGCGGCAACGGAAGATGCGTTTTCCAGTGCAGAACGGGTTACCTTTGTGGGGTCGAGAATACCTGCTTCAGCCATATTTACATACTGTTCTTTTGCAAAGTCGAAGCCGTAGCCTACTTTACCGCTTTCGAGGATGGCATTAACGATAACGGAGCCTTCAAGACCTGCATTCTTTGCAATCTGACGTACAGGTTCTTCCAGAGCCTTGAGAACGATGCGGACACCTGTCTTTTCGTCCGGATCTTCTGTTTCTTCTGCAAGAGCAGAAACTGCGGGAACTGCATTGAGAAGAGCCACACCGCCGCCTGCAACAGAGCCTTCTTCAACGGCGGCCTTTGTTGCGGCAAGAGCGTCATCGATGCGAAGTTTCTTTTCCTTCATTTCGGTTTCAGTTGCGGCACCTACTTTGATAACTGCCACACCGCCTGCGAGTTTGGCAAGACGTTCCTGAAGTTTTTCTGTGTCAAATTCGGAAGTTGAGGCTTCAATCTGTGCCTTAATTTGATTTACACGGGCTTTAATCTGGTCTTTATCACCTGCACCGTCAACGATGGTGGTGTTTTCCTTGGTAATCTTAACCTGTCTTGCAGTACCGAGCATATCAACGGTTGCTGTCTGAAGGTCGAGGCCAAGATCGGCTGTGATAACCTGACCGCCTGTAAGAATAGCGATATCCTGAAGCATTTCCTTTCTTCTGTCGCCGAAACCGG
This sequence comes from Acutalibacteraceae bacterium, assembly GCA_045537395.1. GTDB lineage: Bacteria > Bacillota > Clostridia > Oscillospirales > Acutalibacteraceae > UBA6857. The sequence goes on from JAZSPI010000040.1 coordinate 24,018, forward strand.
GAGCCTTAACGGCAACACAGGTGAAAGTGCCGCGGAGTTTGTTTACAAGAAGAGTTGCGAGGGCTTCGCCTTCAACGTCTTCAGCGATGATAACGAGTTTTTTACCCATTTTAAGAACCTGCTCAAGAAGGGGAAGAACTTCCTGAATGTTGCTGATTTTTTTATCTGTGATAAGAAGAAAAGCGTCGTCGATTACTGCTTCCATTTTGTCAAGGTCTGTAGCCATATAGGGTGAAACATAACCTCTGTCGAACTGCATACCTTCAACAACTTCTTTGCAGGTTCCGGCTGTCTTTGATTCCTCGACAGTAATAACACCGTCAGTGGAAACGATTTCCATAGCCTCTGCAATAAGCTGACCTACTGATTCGTCAGCGGATGAAACGGTTGCAATTCTTGCGATGTCCTCGAAAGTAGTAACAGGGCTTGAGTTAGCCTTAACTGTTTCGATAGCCTTTTCTACTGCCTTTTTGATACCTTTTTTAACTACCATGGGATTGGCACCTGCGGCAACGTTTTTCATGCCTTCTCTTACGAGAGCCTGAGCGAGAAGGGTTGCGGTTGTGGTACCGTCACCTGCCACGTCGTTTGTCTTTGTGGCAACTTCCTTAACGAGCTGTGCGCCCATATTTTCAAAAGCGTCTTCGAGTTCAATTTCCTTTGCGATGGTAACGCCGTCATTTGTAATGAGGGGAGCGCCGTATTTTTTGTCAATGACAACATTTCTGCCCTTGGGGCCGAGGGTGATTTTTACGGTATCACTCAATTTGTCAATACCTGTCTGTAATGCTTTTCTGGCTTCTTCGCCATAGATAATCTGTTTAGCCATTAATAGTATACCTCCTGTGATTATTCAATGATAGCAAGAATTTCGTTCTGACGGACGATGGTATATTCTTCGCCGTCAAGTTTTACTTCTGTGCCCGAATATTTGCCAGTGATAACCTTGTCGCCGACCTTAACATACATTTCTGTTTCCTTGCCGTCAACGATTCCGCCGGGGCCTACTGCAACAACTTCGGAAAACTGGGGCTTTTCCTGAGAAGCAGAGGTAAGGATGAAACCGCTTTGGGTTGTTTCTTCAACTTCTGCGCTTTTAAGTACAACTCTGTCAAGAAGTGGTTTAATATTCATAATTCATTCCTCCTGAATTCTTTGTTTTCAGATTTTAGCACTCTTGCACTTCGAGTGCTAATTTATATTTTAGGGGAGATTTTCCATAAAGTCAAGTCTTTTTATAAAAATAATGGTAAAAAGCAGGAAATTTTTTCAAAGGATAGATATATTTTTCCTTTTAATACTATTACCGGTGATGAAGTTGTTTAAAAGAGCCCTTTCATTATATATGTTGATAACTATGTGTTTTATGGCACTTTTATTAAGGATTGTTGATATAAATAAAGAGAATTATTCATCGGTTACCCGAAGTCAGTCCACAAAGACTCTTACGGTAGGTGAAAAGAGAGGTACAATATACGACAGAAATTATGTACCTTTGACAAACAGTACTAAAAGGCTTGTTGCCGCCGTGACACCCACGGTGCAGTCGGGAGAATACCTTAAGGATTATTTCAGCCGCGAAGAACTCACAGAGAGGATAAGTGACGGCTATCCCTTTTTATGCACGGTTAATGAGGAAATAAGCAATGACCATATCCGTACCTTTTCCGTGCCCGAAAGATACGGTGAGGGTATTCTTGCACCACACATTATCGGCTATCTTGATTCGGAAGGTAAGGGCGTTTCGGGAATTGAGAAAGCATACAATCAATATCTTACGAAAAACAGCGGAAGGCTGACGGTTTCTTTTCAGGTGGATGCTGTGGGCAGAGTGCTTGCAGGTCTTGACAAGACAGTAACGGACAGTAATTTTTCTTCTAAGGCAGGAGTTGTTCTTACTCTTGACAGCCGTATACAGGCTATTGCGGAAGAGGCTATGGAGACAAGCAGTATTGAAAGCGGAGCCCTGATTGTGATGAAGGCGGGAACAGGTGAACTTTTGGCTGCGGCGAGTGTGCCTGATTTCAGTCCCGATAAGGTGGGTGAAAGCCTGGTTAAGGAAAATTCACCCCTTGTAAACAAAGTCTTTTGCTCTTATTCCGTCGGCTCTGTTTTTAAAAGCATAGTGGCAGCATACGCTATGGAAGAAGGAATTTCTCCCGAAGAGACCTACGAGTGCAAGGGTGAAATTGCCGTAGGAGATACGGTTTTCCGTTGTTATAATGAAACTGCCCACGGTGAAACGGATATGGCTTCTGCCCTTGAAAATTCCTGTAATACCTATTTTGTCAATCTTTCAAGGAAAATCAGCGCGGAAAGGTTTCTTTCTCTCTGTCGCAGGCTGGGCTTGGGTGAGAGTGATACTCTTGCTCCGTCTGTGGTAACAGTTTCGGGTACTCTGCCCACGAAAGAAAGTCTTAGATTAAAGGGTAACCTTGCCAATTTCTCCTTCGGTCAGGGCAACTTTTCCGCCACACCTCTTCAACTTGCAAAGGCTTATCACGCCCTAGCCACAGGCTACGCCATAACTCCCGTTCTTGTCAGAGGCCTTACAAATTATGACGGTCTTATGACACAGACATCAGAAATACGCAAGGAGAAAATCTTTTCCGACAGCACCGTAAAGCAGATAAGAAAAATGCTGAAAGGTGTGGTAAGTAAAGGACTTGCGGAAAATGCGAAAAGCAGTCTCCTTTCCCTTTCGGGTAAAACGGGAACTGCCCAGAGTGGTATTTATTCGGGTGAAAAGGAGATTTGCCGCACTTGGTTCACAGGATTTTTCCCTTCGGAAAATCCTAACTATATTGTGGTGGTTCTCAACGAAAACGGAGAGGGTGGAAATGTGGAGTGCGCTCCTGTTTTCAGAAAAGTATGTGAGGGGATAGTGGGCGGTTAAATTACTGAAAAACCCGTTACGATGGGATGATTTCCCCTTGACAAAGCCTCGTTTTTAGTGTTAAACTAAAGAGGAATATTTTGAAGAAAAGCCTTTATCTATTCCGCAGATAAGGGCTTCTTTTTTCGGAGGAGAAAATTATGAAAAAAGATGTTGTTATTATCGGTGCAGGTCCTGCCGGCATTTTTACTGCCCTTGAAATGATTAAAAAGGGTACGGAGAAAAGCATTGTCATCGTGGAAAAAGGTCAGCCCGTAGAAAAAAGACACTGCCCAAAGGATAAAACAAAACAGTGTGTAAACTGTAAGCCCTACTGCCATATCACCACAGGTTTTTCCGGTGCAGGCGCATTTTCCGACGGTAAACTTTCTCTTTGTTATGAAGTGGGCGGAGATTTGCCTTCTCTTATCGGTGAAGACCTTGCGCAGGAGACCATAAACTATACCGACGGAATTTATCTTGAATTCGGTGCTGATACCCATATTGAAGGCATCAGCAATTCACAGGAAGTAAAGGAAATCCGCATGAGGGCAATTCAGGCAGGCTTGAAACTCGTGGACTGCCCCATAAGACACATGGGTACGGAAAAGGCACAGAGTATCTACTATGCTATTGAGCAGTTCCTTGTCAAAAAGGGTGTAGAACTTATTTTCGGTTATGAGTGCTATGATATTATTCTCGAAGACGGCACCTGTAAGGGTGTACACCTTAAAAACACCAAGGGCGAGCAGATGACCATCGAGGCAGACAGCACCGTTATTGCTACGGGAAGAAGGGGAGCAGACTGGCTGGAAAAAATCTGTGCCGAATATGATATTGCCCATCAGCCGGGTACTGTTGACATCGGCGTCCGTGTGGAGGTAAGAAACGAGATTATCGAAAAGGTAAACGAAGTTCTTTACGAATCGAAACTTATCGGTTATCCGGGCCCCTTTAAAAATAAGGTGAGAACTTTCTGTCAGAATCCCGGTGGCTTTGTAAGCCAGGAAAACTACGACAATGATCTTGCTGTGGTAAACGGACACAGTTATAAGGATCTCAAGAGTAACAACACAAATCTTGCCATTCTCGTTTCCCATAATTTCAGCTACCCCTTCAATCAGCCTATCGAATACGCCAAAAAGGTGGGCGAACTTACGAATATGCTCGGTGCGGGACATATTCTTGTTCAGCGTTTCGGTGACATTCTTGACGGCAAGAGAACATGGGAAAAGGAACTTTCCCAGTCAAACGTAAAGCCTACTCTTCCCGATGCGGTGGCAGGTGATATTACCGCCGCAATGCCCTACAGAGCGATGATGAACATAATCAACTTTATCAAGGCTATGGATCATGTTGTTCCCGGCTTTGCTTCAACGGAAACACTTCTTTATTCACCTGAGCTCAAGTTCTATTCCAACCGTGTCAAAATGGATGCGGACTTCAATACCAACGTAAAAGGTCTTCACTGTCTCGGCGATTCATCGGGCTGGACGAGAGGTCTTATGATGGCATCGGTTATGGGTGTGCTGATGGGTAGGAAGTTGGTGTGACCTC
>JAZSPI010000074.1:0-9573 GCA_045537395.1 Acutalibacteraceae bacterium
GGTGTACCCTTGTCACCTGAACCGCTGGTAAGGTCGCAGAGCGAACCGATAAGGTCGGTGAACTGTCTAGGCGTGGTTCCCTGTGAAGCCATATTACCTACAAGGCTTTCGTCGCCCTTTTCGGCAATTCTCTTTGAAATGGCATCCTTGAGTTCCTGACCTGTAAGGCCTTTGAAGTCGTTATCTGCAAGATATTTAAGTTTGAGTTCGTTGGGTGTGCCCTTGAGACCGTCTGTATACCCCGGTGAAACGCAGGGGTCAGCAAGTTCCCAGATTTTGCCCTGAGGATCTTTAAAAGCACCGTCGCCGTAAACCATAACCTCAATATTCTTACCTGTCTTTTCGATAAGGAGTTTCTGTGTTCTGTTTACAAATTCATTACACTCTCTGGGGAAAAGTTTTACTGTGTCTTCCGTGGACTTGTTTGAGCCTAAAAGACCGAAGTTTTCATTAAAGCCGTTACCGTCAACAGATTCGGTGAGAATCTCATCAAGACCGCATACTGCCTTTGCACCGGCGGCTAAAAGAAGTCTCTTTGTACGGGCTCTGGTGTGAATATCACAGTTAAGGATGCAATCTGTGTAGTCAAGAATTGCCTTTGCCTGATTAGCAAAAACAACCTCACACTCTGCACCGCATTCTTTAATAAGATTTGAATAATATTCTACATAGTCAACACCTGTAAACTCGTGCTTGTTTTCGCCGAAAAGTTCACGGTATTTTTTAAGGTCAAGTACATCGCTGTAAGGGTTTACACCTGCTTCGTCAAGTTGGTCATAGGTAAGAAGATGGTTACCCACTTCGTCGCTGGGATAACTGAGCATAAGAACAATCTTTTTACAGCCCATTGCGATACCGCGAAGACAGATAGCAAAACGGTTTCTTGAAAGAATGGGGAAGATTACGCCGACAGTTTCACCGCCGAGTTTTGCCTTTACATCCTTTGCAATAGCCTCTACGGAAGCATAGTTACCCTGGCTTCTTGCCAAAATAGATTCTGTAACCGCCACAACGTCTTTGTCACGAAGAGCAAAGCCTTCACTTTCAGCAGCCTCTATAACGCTGTCACACACGATTTGTGCAAGATCGTCGCCCTCACGGATGATAGGACAACGGATGCCTCTTGAAACGGTACCTACTTTTCTTTCCATTGATACATTACCCCTTATTTAATAAGACTTTTGGTAATATCAGTTTTTTTACTGATAAAAATACCTTATTATTTTATCACTATACAAACAAGAAATCAAGTATTTATTTAATGATATTATTGACTGAAAAGGATTTTTTTTACATTTAACAAAAAGAGAAATATCCGATTGTTTATTTTTAGAATTTTTTACAAAAGAGAAAAGCACGGGGAACGTGCCGGACAGGCAGAACCCAGTGCTTTGAGTTATTCAGTTGTGCTCCTTCCGTCAGCCTGCGGCTGCCACCTTCCTCTGAGAGGAAGGCATTACGGCTCCCTCTTTGAGGGAACTGCAGCAAAACTGACTGAGGGAGTGCGAGGCGGCGGAGATCAACCACCACCCCGTTATTCACTTTTTCAAGACACAGTACCGTCCCCTGTGTTCTATTAAACTGTTTCTCTTATTGACTGATATCTCGCCTCAAGTTCTTCGTAATGGGTATAATATTCAGCCTGAGCAACAAGGTTTTCAGCGTTTGTGTAAGGCTTTGTTACGTCTGCATAAACCGATGCTGATTTGAGCCATGCGTTGAGTTCGCGCTTGATTTTTATGCTGTCAAAGAAACTGTCAGCCTCTCTGTTCATAATCTCTTCCTTAACCGATTCATTGGGAACCTGTATATTATCAATACCGTATTTTCTGATAAGAGAAACGGCTCTTTTCTTTGTCCGTGCGTTTTTAATGGCATCCGAACGGATTTCTTTTTCTACTTTGGTATTTTTAGGAAGACTCTTTGCTTTTCTGAGTTCTTCGGCCACATCCTCATAGGAGCAAACCTTGCCTCTTGCCATATCTTTTTTAGCCTGTTCAAGTCTTGCTCTGCCTGCCTCACCGGAAAACTTATTAAGATCTTCCATAACAATTGCAGCTCTTTCGATAGCACGATTTGTTTCCTTGACCTCTTTTTTTCTGGCTTTATCATCCTGTTTGCTTACAGCCATTTTTTCCTTGCCGAAATATTTTTTCGCCTCAAGAATAACATCCATGGCTTCTTCAAGTTCTCCGTCTTCGAGAACACCCATAACATGATTTTCAAACATGGCACGGATTTTCAGAACACCTACATAAGCCTTATGCTTGTTTTCCGTTAAATCATAGAAACAATAAGGAATGAGATTGAGAAGTGCACCGAAAGCCGAACATATAATCAGAACTTCAAAGAGATTGTTTCTGACTGTATCGTCATAAAGGACATTGTAGTCTTCAAGCAGACCCATCTTTTCGTAGATTGCGGGATAAACCATACCTGTAAAGAAACCGATGACAGTACCTATTATACCGAGAGGTCCGAAAAGTCCGTCAACTCTTACACCTGTTTTCCACTGATGATAGTCTCGCATATCGGCGCTTATCTGATGCTGCACAATGTTCCAGAAGGTATTGATGAATGTATTTATGTACCAGATAACACAAATCATTATAAGATTTCTGTACACAAAATAAAGAACAATAAGAAGGAATATGTTAATGGAGTTAGCAGTAATAAGAAGATTTCTTTTGCCCATGGCTTTAATTGCAAAGGGACAAAGCAACATTGACCATAAGGCTGCATTACCGATAACTGTATTTGCTAAACCTAAAGATGCCTGATACTCTCCGCCGTGTCCGTAAACGAAAGACCAGCCGAGAACTACGCCGTAACCCGATTCAAGGAAGACAACCCAGCCGGCAGCCTGAATAATCCAGTAATATTTGTTCTTGGCAACCTCTCTGAGCGCATCGAACATACGAACAGGTTCAGGTTTCCTTTTGGGAAGAATGAGCCTTTCTTTAACCTTACGGAAAAACACGGTACAGATTACAAGTCCGACTATAGAGAAAATCGGGTGGATTATCCTGTAGGTCCATATATTGTTAAGTCCCCAGGTAAGACCTGCAATCAAAGGTACAATCAGACCTGTAATGGTGGGCGCAAGAGAATAAATTACCTGAGATATACTCATAACATTGGCTCTTTCCTGCGCGTTCGGTGTTATTATCTGCTGGAAATAGGTATAACTTTCATTGAAAAAGCCGGCAAAAATACTCAGCAGCATATTCATAAACCACACTACTACTGCTTTGACGGTATAATCCATATTTTCATAAGGAAGCCATACAAAAGCCGTGGCAATAAGAACTATCGGTAAGCCTGTTCTTCTTATAAACGGTAAAAATTTACCGCCCTTTAGATTGTGATTGTCAAAATACCATGCACGGAAAAAGCCTATGGGAATACCTATAATATTTGCAACAATAAGCATCACCTGTAAATCCGTAGGCTTAAGTCCTATGCTCGCACCGACAAGGAAGTTCGACGCATCCAGAGCAATTGTGGACGAAAGAAGTGTCATCCAGTGCACACCGAAGCCCGCACCGCTGAGACTTGCCACTTCTTTATAAGGAATATAATTTCCTTTTGGCGGCTCTGTCCAATATTCCTTCGCCGTCATAAAGAGATTTTTTGCTTTTGCAACAACTGAACCCTTTCCTTCTTTTTCCATATACATTTCCTCCGTTTTATGCATTTTCAGATGTATAATAACACCTATAACAGTTCAAGTATAACATAAACTTTTTATACTTACAAGAGTAAACACTAAAAATAAAAAGAAGTCAGAGAACTGGCCTCTGTCTTCTATTTTGCTATTGCCATAAACACTCTTTTATGGTATAATCTTACTAATAAATATTCCGAGGTAACCTGAATTGAAAAGTTTTATTATCGAAAAAAATGATGCCGACCAAAGGCTCGATAAATTTCTGACAAAATCCTGCTCGAAACTCCCGAAGGCTCTTATGTACAAATACATCCGCATCAAGCGTATCAAGGTAAACGGCAAAAGGGCTGAAATTTCCACACGGCTCAATGTGGGCGATAAAGTGGATATGTACATAAACGATGAATTTTTCGAAAAGAAAGAGACCGTCTATGACTTTATGAGTGCATCGAAAAACATCGACATAGTCTATGAGGATGAAAACATAATTCTCCTTAACAAAAAGGTCGGTCTTCTCTCCCACCCCGACGAGACAGAATATGTTGACACTCTTATCACCAGAGTAAAGCGTTACCTTTTTGAAAAAGGTCAGTGGCATCCCGATGAGGAAACCTCCTTCACCCCCGCGCTTGTCAACCGTATCGACAGAAACACAAGCGGTATTGTCATCTGCGCCAAGACAGCCGAGGCACTCCGCGTTCTCAATCAGAAAATGAAAGACAGAGAACTTCATAAAATCTATCTTTGCATAGTTCACGGAAAAATGAACAGAGAAAAGGAACTGCTTGAAGGCTATCTTGTTAAGGACGAAAAGAAAAACAAAGTCTTCGTTTCCAAAAAGCCCAAGGAGGGTGCAAAGTCTATCCGCACCGAATATAAGGTTTTAGGCTTTAGGGACGGTCTGAGTCTCCTCGAAGTAAATCTCCTTACGGGCAGAACTCACCAGATAAGAGCCCATCTCGCCTCTGTAGGTCATCCTCTGGTGGGTGACGGTAAATACGGAACCAATGAACTCAACAAAAAAACAGGCTACAAAAAGCAATGCCTTTGCTCCTACAAACTGATTTTCGACTTTACTACCGAGGCAGGCGGACTTGAATATCTGAACAAAAAAGAGTTCACAATAGATGACGTGTGGTTCAAGGATGAATTTTTAAAGGGTACTTTAATAAGATAAGGTGACTTAAATGAACGATTTTGATTTAATGAAAAAAAGAAGTGACGAACTTCGTGACATAATCAACTACCATAACAAAAAATACTACGAAAACGACGAGCCTGAAATCGAAGATTTCGAGTATGACAGACTTCTTCACGAACTTATCGCAATCGAAGAAAAATATCCGGAACTTATCACACCCGACTCCCCTACCCACCGTGTAGGCGGCAAGGCTGACGGTCAGTTCACTCCCGTTGAGCATATAGTTCCCATGGAAAGTTTACAGGACGGCTTCAGTTATGAGGATGTGAGGGCTTTTGACAGCAGAGTCAAGGCTGTGGTGCCTTCACCGAAATATATCGTAGAACCGAAAATTGACGGGCTTTCCGTTTCCCTCGAATATGAAAAGGGTGTATTTGTCCGCGGCTCAACGCGAGGCGACGGCAGAACAGGTGAAGATGTTACGGCCAACCTTCGCACAGTCCGTTCCATCCCTCTTAAAATAAACACAGATATTCCCCTTCTTGAAGTAAGAGGTGAAGTTTATATGCCGCGCGAAACCTTTACATCTTTGGTGGAGGAACAGGAACTGAACGGCGAAAAGACCTTCAAAAATCCCCGTAACGCGGCAGCAGGCTCTCTCCGTCAGAAAAACCCGAAAATTACAAGCAAAAGAAAACTGGATATTTTTGTTTTCAATATCCAGAGAATCGAAGGCAAGGAACTGTCTTCCCACAAAGAAAGCCTTGATTTTATAAAATCTCTCGGCTTTAACACGGTTCCCTTTTATAAGGAATGTGACAGCATCGAAAAGGCTATTGAAGAGATCGAGGCTATCGGTGAAAAAAGAGGCTCTCTCCCCTTCGACATCGACGGCGCTGTTATCAAGGTTGACGATTTTTCACAGCGTGAACTTTTAGGCTCCACATCTAAGTTCCCAAAATGGGCACTTGCTTTCAAATACCCTCCCGAAGAAAAAGAGACGGCGCTTCTTGACATTGAAATAAATGTGGGCAGAACGGGTGTGCTCACTCCCACAGGCATTTTCGAACCGACGCTTTTAGCGGGCACCACCGTCAGCAGAGCAACTCTCCACAATCAGGATTTCATTGACGAAAAGGGTATCTGCATCGGTGACAGGGTTATCATCCGTAAAGCAGGTGACATTATCCCCGAGGTGCTCTCTGTTGTGAGCCACGGTGAAAATGCTGTCCCCTACCGCATTCCCGATGTATGTCCCTCCTGCGGCGGAAAGGTCACAAGAGAAGAGGGCGAAGCGGCTTTGCGCTGTTGTAACCCCGACTGCCCCAACCAACTTCTACGCAATCTTATACACTTCTGTTCGAGAGATGCTATGGATATTGAAGGTCTCGGCACGGCTGTACTGGAAACTCTCGTTAAGGAAGATCTTATAAAAACCGCCGCCGATATTTACACTCTTAAAAAGGAAGATATTGCAAAGATTGACCGTATGGGCGAAAAGAGTGCGCAGAATCTCATTGACGCGGCCGAAAAATCAAAAGGCAACGACCTTGCAAAACTCATTTACGCTTTAGGTATAAGACACATCGGACAAAAAGCAGGCAAACTTCTGTCAGACCGTTTCGGCACTATGGATAAACTTATCGAAGCCTCTGCCGAAGAAATCGCATCCATTGAAGGCTTCGGTGAGATAATGGCTGAAAGCGTAAAGGACTTCTTCTCACACAGAGAAAGTATTGAACTTATAGAAAAGTTGAAAGACCTTGGCGTTAATATGGAAAGTCAGAAGGAAATAGTTGACCTTCGTTTTGAAGGCAAGACCTTCGTTCTTACGGGTACCCTCTCACTTTACACCCGAAGCGAAGCGACAAAGATAATCGAAAGTTTCGGCGGTAAGGCATCCTCTTCCGTTTCAAAGAAGACATCTTATGTTTTGGCAGGTGAAGATGCAGGAAGTAAACTCAAGAAGGCTAATGACCTTGGTGTTACGGTGATAAGCGAGGAAGAGTTTAAGAATATGATAGAATAAGGAAAAGGCTGTTGCGTTTTTGCAACAGCCTTAAATTTTACACCTCGGGAAAATTGTACCAATATTCCCTTTTCTTTTTAGTTACTGCTTTCTTTATGATGAAAAACAGAGCAATGGCGCCTACAGCCGCAAAGCCAAGGTAAATATGGGTATTATCTGTGCCGTGAATTTTTATCTCATTCCAGAGAGAAGAGAACATATCAAGGGTTTCCTGAGGAAGGTTACGGAAGTATTCCACCTCAGGCATATTCTCTTCGGAAGGATAAAGATACCCGTTATCTTTCATTTCCGCATAGTCGGGATGCTCCATAACTCCCTTATTAGGTGTGGCATAACCGATGTAAAGAGCATTGTTCACACCGATTTCCGGATCAAGAAGGAAATTGATGTATTTAATTGCTCCCTCATAGTTCTGCGAACATTCGGGAATACAAACAGCGTCAACAAAAATATTTACGCCTTCTTCCGGATATACGAAATCAAGGTCAGGATTGACATCCTTCATACACACAAAGTCGCCCACATAATAAGGAACAAGGGCTGCCTCACCGCTTTCCATTTTATTGTATATCTCGTCCATAACATAGCCCTGCAGAAGAGGCTTCTGTTCGATGAGCATCTGTGCCACGTCGGAAAGTTCTTTTTCATCGGTGGAATTAAGAGAGTAGCCGAGTATTTTCTGCGGAATGGCAAAAGCATCTCTCGGATTATCTATCATAAGAATTTTGCCCGCATATCTCTCATCCCAGAGAGCCATCCAACTGTGAGGTTTTTCTTCCACCATTTTCGTGTTATAGATAAGACCGACCATACCTACATTGTAAGGAACGGAATATCTGTTATCCGGATCATAATACATATTCTTGTATTCGTCGGAAATATAGTGATAGTTCGGAATGGATGCAGTGTCGATTTCCATAAGCATATTTTCCGCTATCATTCTTTCAATCATATAGTCGGAGGGAATGACGATATCGTAACTTGCACCGCCGTTTTTGATTTTCGGGTACATATCCTCGTTGCTTTCATAGGTTACATAGTTGACCTTGATGCCAGTAAGTTTTTCAAACTCGGCATTTACGTCAACCATTCCGTCTTCGTAGGTGTCGGAAATATATTCACCCCAGTTAAAAACATTTATCGTTGTACCCTCAAGACCTTTGTACCACTCTTCATTTTCGTAGGCACTTACACCTAAGGCAGATATGCAGATAAACATAATAAGGGTAAGAGTAAACAAGAAAAACTTTTTCATCTTTTTGCCCCCTTGTCAAGTTTATTGCGCATCTTTTTCTCTCCTCTTACCTGGGAAACATTAAGAAGAATAAGAAGTAAAAGAATTGCTACGAAAATAAGGGTTGAAAGAGCATACATATCCGGTGTTACTCTTTTTTTAGTCATGGAGAAAATGCGGATGGGAAGAGTTTCAAAAGAAGGACCCTGGGTAAAATAACTGATAACAAAGTCATCAAGAGAAAGGGTGAATGACATCATAAGGCCCGAAAAAATACCCGTGGAAATTGACGGAAGTATTACTTTGAAAAATGCCTGTAAAGGTGTACAGCCAAGATCCATTGCCGCTTCGGGAAGATATTTATCTAACTGACGGAGTTTGGGAAGCACCGAAAGAATAACATAGGGCAGGTTAAATGTAACGTGAGCGATAAGCATAGTGCCGAAGCCCAACGCATCGGTTACACCTACTAAATTAGCGCAAATGATGAAAAGAAGCATCATCGAAATACCTGTTACGATTTCGGGATTCATCATAGGTATATTCGTTACACCCATTGTAAGTTTTTTGATGTGCTTATTTCTGAAAGAATTTATACCTACTGCCGCCGCAGTACCCATTACAGTTGCTATAAGTGATGATGAAACAGCAAGGATAAGGGTATTTCTCAAGGCAGTAATTGTAGCCTGGTCATAAAGAAGAGACTTATACCATCGAAGTGAAAATCCTGTAATGACACTTGTACTTGCCGATTCGTTGAAAGAAAAGAAAATCATTACAACGATAGGTGCATAAAGAAGTATCATTATAAAAGCAACATAAAGTTTTGAAAGAGGTGACATTTTTACTCTCATATAAGCACACCTCCGTCATCGTCTTCACCGGTGAAGCGGTTCATAACCATCATACAGATAATTATAAGCACCATAAGTACCAGAGAAAGTGAAGCACCTAAATTATAGTTGTTTGCACTTTTGAACTGCATTTCGATTACGTCACCGATAAGAGAAAATGTGTTTCCGCCGAGTTTCTTTGAAATATAGAAAGTTGAAACCGACGGCACAAATACCATAGTAAAACCGGAAGCAATACCCGGAAGGCTAAGGGGCAGAATAATATTTTTAAAAACCGTAACTTTATTTGCACCGAGATCCTCGGCTGCCTCGATAAGATTATGATCCATTTTAGCCATAATGGAGTAAAGAGGAAGAATCATATAAGGAATATAGTTATATACCATACCAAGCACAACTGCGCCCTGTGTGTTTATCATATGAACAGGCGAAAGATTAAGTTTTTCCAGGAAAGAATTAATGATACCCGTATCCTGCATAAGAATCATCATTGAATAGGTTCTTATAAGAAGATTCATCCACATAGGAAGCATAACAAGCATCATCATAGTTCTCTGAACATTGGCATTGCTTCGCGCCATAATATATGCTAAAGGATATGCCAACACCAGACTTATGACCGTGGCAATAAATCCCAGCCATATA
>JAZSPI010000017.1:0-4890 GCA_045537395.1 Acutalibacteraceae bacterium
CACTCCGGAGCAGTCAGAACAGGTAAAAGATTTCCGCACAGTTTTCCTTTTGGCAACAAACTCCTGTAAATCATAGTTGGAATCATTTTAAATTCAAATAACTGAGCGTCTATATCCAGCGAAAAAGCAAAATCCGATCTGTCATATTCATCGGTAATAACTTTTGCCACTTCTTTCCATTCGTCAGGGACTGTATCCGGTGTTTTTCCTTTATAAGTGTAAATATTCCACGCTATTTCATAAAGAGCCTCAGGTTTTTCAGCAAAATAAGGATCAGTAGAAAAAACTATGTGTGCAGGGCAGTCGACTTTAGGAGTTTTATTAAAGAGAATCGTGTTTGCCTGAATGATATTTGCGTATACTATCTCGCCTTTTTGCAGAAGCATTGATTTTTTTGAATATATTTCAGACATCGGATCTTTTGAAGTGAGCCATTCAGGACGATTAAGTTTTATATCTTTCAAAGGATTGTTTTTATATTTTTTTCTCATCTTAAACAGTTCTTCACTGTAAAAACCGCTCTCCATCATAACACCGCTCTCTTTTATTTTTTAGTCAACAGTGCCACACATTCGACTGTTGTTTCACTGTCCCAACAGATATGTGTCACATTCTCATCCCCGTCATAAAAGACGGGGAATTTGAAATTGATACACTTTAACAGTCTGCCGTTGGGTTGCTCTTCTTTGAATATCTCAACACTCTCAATGAAGGTATTGAGAAACTTCTTTTTCTCAGCATCAGTAAACTCTTTGTACATTGTACCATAATAATGCAGAAAAAGATAGACATTTTCACCTGATATTTTTTCTTCTTTTATATTTGCTATACGGGATTGTAGTTCTGTTATTTGTTCTTCTATAACCTCTATTTCATCATAGAAGTCATAAAGTCTGTTTTGCATATCCTGATACTTTTTATCATAATGCCTGTCTGTAACATCAAGGGTATCCATTTGAGATGCAAGCTTTCTCTTTGACATAACAAGCTGATTTAACTGTTTCTTGAATACGGCAAGCTCTTTTTCAAGTCCTTCTGTGCTTACTCTTGTGTTTATCTTTTCACACAAGGCTTTTTCAAACTCAGGATTAGAAACAAGTCTTTCAATAACTTCTTCAACTGCACCATTAACAACAGTCTGATTCCATTGTCTGTGGTAATCGCACTTGTGCCCGTCAACCTTCATACGATGCTTACAGGCATAATAAAAGTGGTCTTTATAGATTGTACCGTCAGGCTTTCTCTTTCGGTTAATGTTACCATACATTGCCGCACCGCAAACAGGACAGCGAAGCAAACCCGACAATAAATGCTCATGGTCAAGATTGTATATCTTCTCCCGTTTAACACCTAACTTTTTACGCTTCTGTTGAGCCAACTCCCAATCTTCAACAGATACAATTGCCTCGTGTATGCCGTCATAAATAGGATATTGTTCTTGTTTAACTATATGATACTCATTTCTGGTGCCGTTAATCTTTTCTGTTTTTCGTCTGCCGAAAGCTATCTTTCCGCAATATACGGGATTCTGTATAACCAACTTTATGAAATGTGCAGAAAAGGTATCTAATGTTCCATTCTGCCTTGGCTTTTTAGCGATGCCATGTTGATTGAGATATTTAGCAATACCGTTTGCACCCATATTTGTATTTATATATTTATCAAATATGATGCGTATGGTTTTAGCTTCATCTTCGGCGATTTTCAATTCACCCTTTTCAAGATAATATCCGTACGGAGCAAAACCGCCGTTCCACTTGCCCTCTCTTGCCTTTTGCTTTCTGCCCTCCATTGTTTGAACAAGAATATTCTCACGCTCAATTTCAGCAACGGCAGATAAGACGGAAATCATCAGCTTACCGCTATCCTTTGAACTGTCTATACCGTCCTCAACACAGATAAGATTAGCACCGTAGTCCTGCATAATCTGCAAAGACGAAAGTACATCAGCAGCATTTCTGCCGAAACGGGACAGTTTAAAAACCAATACATAATCTATACAGTCTTTACCGCTTGCAATATCTGATAACATCCTTTGAAATTCAAGTCTTCCGCCAATATTTTTACCTGATTTACCTTCATCACTGTATTCACCTGCAATATGCATCTCCTGATACTCGGCATATTTACGGAGCTTTTCTCTCTGTGCATCAAGACTGAAGCCCTCAACCTGCATTGATGTTGAAACACGGGTATAGATATAACAATTTAATCGTTTCATATATTTTCAACTCCTTGTAATTTTTCATTTTGATTATATTTTTCTTTCGCATATTCGACAAATGTGTGAGGCAGGATAAACCCGCCTCACACTACTTTTAAGCTGTTTTCTTACTTCTGGTTTCTGTATCACTTTTCGGTATCTTGTCACCGTATTTCTCTATCATATCGGCAAGGAAATCAATCATTTGGTCAAATGCGATTTTCTGTTCTTTGTTAAAAGTTGAAACATCAGGAACATTAAAAGTACATTCACCTTTAATGCTACTTATCGTTTTAACAAAATCCCCCTTTATATCGTTATATAAATCTATAATTCTGCTAACCAATACTCATCACCTCGCATCTCTATTTCGCTGTCGCTGAAGATACCTGTAATAATGCTCACAAGCCTTCAGCACGAAATCTTCAAAGTCTTTATCCTTTACCTTAGGTGCGACTTTCTGTAATCTTTCCATAGAAACCTTGAACATAGGCTTCTGATTTGCCTTGTCTTCCTGCATTATGGTTTCAATACTTTCATCAGAAAGCTCACCCGCCTGACTTAACTTTTTGAAACGGACAGCCTGAGAGAGTGAAGGTGTTCTGTCCTCTTCCTCAATCGTACCGAGAAGAGAATACTGTTCTTCGTCGGTGAGATAAGAAAGCTCAACAGCAGGCGTGAGAGCAATTTTCTCTTCATCAACAAGGTCGAGCAGTTCAGGAATGAGATAAGTCAGACGGATATATCTTTGAATCTGACTTCTGCTATCGGATGATTCTTCTGCAATCTGCTCAACAGACCACTTCTGCCCAAGTTGGGCAGAAGTTTTGCCCTGATGTTTGAGTGCATCTAATTTCAGCTTGTAAGCAAACGCCTTCTCCGACGGAAGAATATGCTCACGGTGAAGATTACTGTCAACGAGCATAATAGCCGCTTCATCACGGGTGACGGCATAAATTAAAGCAGGTACTGTTTCCAGCCCTGCTTTCACTGATGCTCTCAATCTTCTGTGACCTGAGATAATCTCGTATTCATCTGTTGTATTTTCAATAGGTCTTACGACAATGGGTGATATAACACCTTTCTGCTGAATACTCTCTATGAGATTATTCATCTCTTCATTGTCTAAAACCTTATACGGATGTCCCTCAAAGGGATGAATTTTTTCTACCGGGATATTTACCGGTGCTTTTAACTTTTTGTTAGCCATTTTATCGGCTCCTTTCATTTTTATTCTTAATATTTTTGTTGTTACGGTTATTACGCCGTTCTTCAATTTGCCGCTGTCTTTCTTCCTGCTGTTTAACATAGCGTGCATATTCTTCCTGCCGTGCTATTTCAGCCTTGGTAAGATAATTAGGTGGCGGCTCACCTATGAGCTTTGAAACAGTATCAACGCTTCGGTTAAAATCGTATTCGCTGATGTTGTACTCTGTTTCTACCGTTTGCCTTGCCTCATGTTCTTTTTCGGGGCGTATTTTCATCCTCTCGGCTTTAAGCTCTTCGGCATCTGCTTCATCAGCCTGCTTTTCGGTTTCTTGGTACTGAACAAGTGTCTTTTGGATTTCTGCTTCCATTCTCTTTTCCTCGGCTTCAAGCTTTGGTATTTCAAACTGACGCATTTTCTCAAAGTAGGACTTCGCATTAACAATATCCTGTTCGGTTTCGCATTCATTTTGTGAGAGAATGCTCTGCATTTTAAATTTCAGCTCTTTAAGTTCAAATTCATAGTGACCAACATAATAATTAGCTTCGTTATACTTTTGCTTCATAACCTCGGGAGTGAGCTTCAGTTTCGTCTTTACTTCTTTGAGCTTTTCTTCGGTTGTCTTAATATCCTCTTGCAACTTATGGAAGTACACATAAAACTCATCTGCATCACGGACTTCATTCATAGCCTGATGCTTCATTTTGTTAATGCTCTTTCTTTCACATTCAAGAATAATCATACTGACACGGATGCCTTCAAGAGCATCTGCAAGGGCGGGTAAAAGAAGCTTTGCCGCAGTAATGACAAGCTCTGTAAGTGCCTGAACAGTTTTACGAAGACTGGTAATCAGGCTGTTATCCTTACGGATGAGAATGTTGATTCTCATTCTTTCTGTAACTTTACCTTTCTTCTTCATCTTCTTACTTGAAACACCCTCGTGAATGGTAGGTTGCAGAAGTATTCCTCTTGCCGCAAAGCTGCGGTGGTCAATAGGCTCAATGTTCTTTTCTTCTAAATCCCTGTTTACAATATCTGCCCACAGCTTTCTCCATTCATATAACTGCTCATCACTGTTCCAACGCTCACTTACGGGATTTTGTCTGCCGTACTTTGTACTTTTCGGGTATTTGTTTACTCTCTCATATCCGTCAGCTTTTGAGGGTGGAAGATATACTTTCTTACCGTCAACATAATACTGATACTGCTTTTCCCAACCTTCATTTTTGGCAGATAAAAATTCAGAGGCGGTAAAGCCTTTCTCCTTACCGTCTCTGATACACAGATATTCTTTTTCAGTTTTTCTCTGCCAAGCACCGTCAGGGTTTAACGGTCTGACAGTTGCCATAATATGAGCGTGAGGATTACCTTCGCCCGTATCATGAATACAAACATCAACACACATACCGTCATTTACAAGAGCCTTTGCAAATTCTTCTGCCTCTGCAATCTGCCTTTCACGGCTGACTTCAACGGGCAG
>JAZSPI010000001.1:0-2860 GCA_045537395.1 Acutalibacteraceae bacterium
TTGCATTTGTGTTAGCCTCCTTTTAATTTGCAGTACAATCATAGCAAATTAAAAAGGGGAAATGTTGATTTTTATCTAATCGGTCGTTTATAGCATCTCATCGGTTATGTAAAGTATAGCACTTTAACACTCTATACTTCATATTACATATCCTTGCACTTTAAGTTTCTGTATGAGGATTTTTTAATGCAAAATTTTTAGTAAAGGAAGGTAAAAAAATGCTTTAGAAAAAATTAAAACATCATTTTATGTTGCAAAAACTAATCAAAAATTTTCAAAGAAAGGAAAAAGAATTTATGTCAAATGAAAAAATTGAATATCTTAATCTCGATTTGCTGCACCCTTTTGAAAACAATCCGTTTCAAAGCGTTGATGAAAGTGAATACGATGAGCTTCGTGACAGCGTTAAAGAGTTCGGAATTATCACTCCACTCATTGTTAATAAGTCGGATAACGATTACGAAATAATCTCCG
This sequence comes from Acutalibacteraceae bacterium, assembly GCA_045537395.1. Classification (GTDB taxonomy): domain Bacteria; phylum Bacillota; class Clostridia; order Oscillospirales; family Acutalibacteraceae; genus UBA6857. The sequence continues at coordinate 475 of JAZSPI010000001.1, forward strand.
GTCACAGACGATGGCAGATTGCAAAAGAATTAAATCTTGATGTTGTTCCCGTTTATCTAAGAGAGTTTTCAAAGGAAGAAGCGGTAATAAATTTTGTTGATTGTAATCTCAGCCGAGAAAAAATCTTACCTAGTGAAAAAGCCCGTGCTTACAAAATGAAACACGATGCAATTAAAAAGCAAGGAGCAAGAACTGATTTAACTTCGTCACAAGTTGGGACGAAGTTCCGTAGCGATGAAATGCTCGCAGAAACAATGCCCGATTCCCGAATGCAGATTCAGAGATATATCCGATTAAACAATTTACAACCTGCACTTCTTGATATGGTGGATGAAAAAAGAATATCTTTTACACCTGCAGTTGAGCTTTCATATTTAACAGAAGAGGAACAGTGCAACTTAATTGAAACTATTGATAGTGAAGATTGCACCCCGTCACTCTCTCAGGCACAGCGTATGCATAAGTTAAGTGATGAAAAGAAACTCACTATGGATGCTGTCTTTGAAATAATGCAGGAGCAAAAAGCAAATCAAAAGGAGTATGTGAAAATCCCGGTTGAAACTTTTAAGAAGTATTTCAAGAAAGATATGCCGCCGAAAAAGATGGAAGAGATAACAGAAAAGGCTCTTGCACGGTATGCAATGGTACTTCAAAAGCAACGGCAGTGGGAGCGATAAAAAGTGTGGTATCGTCTTTGCGAGCATTGGATTTGTTGCAACAAATCCGCTCGGAAGCAGAAAAGAGGTGAAAACATTTGCCGAGAAAAAGACAACACCGATACGCTTTTTATCTCGATGATGAAGAAAATGAAATGCTTTTAAGTCTCACAAAAAGATTTTGTATGAGCATTTCTGATATTATCAGACTCTTAATAATGTACCAATGCATAAAATTTCCGCCAAAAGAAATCCGTTCTGTTGTTCCTGAACTTCGTCGTATAGGTAACAATCTTAATCAGATTGCAAGAGCATTAAACTCAAAATCTTTTGTTACTGATAAAGAAATCAAAAATGCAATTACTGAACTTCGTGACTGTGAAAAGCAGTTGCTCAAAAATTTTGATACAGGGAGGTGAAAAATTTATAGCAATAACAAAAATTAAAAAGTTGAAAACGGGACTTTCAAAGCTGATTGATTATGCAATGAATCCGTCAAAAACTACTGCCGATAAAAGTTTTAATGACGGTATGAAAAACGAAGAAGTAGTTTTTGTGAGAGGAATAAACTGCACTCCTGAATTTGCAAAAGCACAGATGCAGGAAACCAAAGACAGGTTTAATAAGAACACAGGTAATGTCGGTTATCATATTATTCAATCCTTTGATGATAACGAAGGAACGAATGAACAGGTTTTTGAAATCGGTTGTAAGCTCGCTGAAGAATTATTCGGTGACAGATTTGAAACTATTGTTGCACTTCATAAAAATACGGACAACCTTCATTGCCATATTGTTGTGAACAGCGTTTCATTTGTTGACGGTAAAAAGTTTAATGATAACAAAGCATTCTTAAATAAAATGCGAAATATTTCTGACAGACTTTGCAGAGAGCAGGGATTATCGGTTATTGAAAATCCGAAACCGTCAAAGCATCAATGCTATCCGCAATATATTGCAGAGCGTGACGGTGAGTATAACAAATTCACAACGCTCAAAAAAGATATTGATGAGTGTATTCTTCGTGCAGGTGCACCAAGAGGTTTTCTTTATGAAATGCAAAAGCTCGGTTACAGATTTGATTTTAGTAAGCCTCATACAACCGTTAATCATCCCTCTTTCAAAAGACTTGTGTGGTTATGTGACCTCGGTGATGAATATTCTTTTGAAAGAATCAGCCAAAAGCTTTATGCTGATTGGAGACATTACAGAATTGATTTACCGCCACAGGATGAGTGGAAAGATTATCTTTTTGACTTTGAAAGAAACTACAAAGAGGTTTATGTTCATTTCGTTACAGTGGTTCAGGCAGTGAAAAGCCGACCTAAAGAAAACTACTATATTGAAAAATATCTGCAGAGAGAAATCATAAAGCTTGATCGTCTGATTGAGCAACAGAATCTTTTATGCCATTATGATATAGAAACTGATGAGCAGTTACAGGCATATAAAAAGGAATGTATAAACGAAATGGCAGAGGTAACCGAAGCCCGAAGAATCTATCGCAACAAATTAAAATCTGCTGTTCGCAAGGGTGATGAAAAGGAAATTTCAGAAATCAAAGATACCATCAGCCTGTATTCTGAAAGGCTGAAAATTCTTCGTAAGGACATCAACACCTGCGAAAGAATTGAAAAATCCGAGCCTGCGATAGAAAACAAAATAGGCATAATTCTTGAAATCGAACAGCAGCAGAAAAATAAAACACAAAACAGAAACCGTGGCTATTC
>JAZSPI010000020.1:0-4182 GCA_045537395.1 Acutalibacteraceae bacterium
TGCTTTTTATTTCACTTCTTTTATCTATTCTCATGTTTTTTAAACCTCCTATTATTTTAGTAATGCGGCTGCCAAACCGTTACTATTATATATGGAGGTTTAATTTATTGGCAAGTGTCTTGGGCTTGCTTTGAGCTCGCCTGTTTTGGCTTTGCTAGAAGCCTTCTTCACCCCCAGTAGAACCGGGGGTTTATTTCCACGCATAAATGCACCAATAAAAAACTCTGTGGAGATTAACTTCACAGAGTTTTTTTACGTAATCATTTAAATATACCTTTTAAGCCTTTTTTGCTTTCAGCGTCGGCAAGGGCAATTTCAAGGTCTTTGATTTCCTGTTGATGTATTTTTCTCTCTATGCTGAGAGTATCCTGGGCGGTTTTACGTTTCTTTGTTTCGGAATCAAGTTTTTTCTGAACAGCCTTGCAGTTTTCTTTCTCAGATTTAAGTTCTTCTCTCGTGGTTTTCAGTTCTTCTTTGGTTATCTTATGCTTTTCTGTTTCAGCAGCGAGTTTGGCTTTTGTGTTCTTGAACTTATCTTTCTCTTCCTTCAGATTGTTCTGGGCGGTTTTTACTTTCTCTTTTTCTTTTTTCAGGTTACCCTGAACAGTGATGCACCTTTGAGAGTAGTATTCTGCAACCTTTTCAATACGGTCAAGTTTCTCTTCGGTGCTTACACTGAAGAAAGACTGAACATTATCGGAAAAATCAAGGGATTCAATAACAGAATCAAAGTAAACCTTTTCGATGTTTCTGTCCTGACTGTACACGTTAGGAAGATTATTCTTTTCCAGAAAATCCACAAAGTGATTGAAGCGTTCAGCGTGTCCCTGATGAACTCTGCTGAAGTCGGTGTTTTCAATAAGGTCTCTGAGAACAAAATCATTTTCCATTTTATCTACGGTAACACTTGCGATATTGTGGTAAGAGGCAAGTTCCGTTACTCTCTGGTCAGTTGCCATAATGAAAGCAGGCACACCTGCAAGAACTGCGGCAACATTTCCGTGAAGTCTTGTACCGATGGAAAAATCTATATTCTTTGAAATATATTCCGTCCATTTGCGTGGACTTGTAAAGCATACGGCTTTCTCTTTGTCGTAAAATCTTTCTGCAGGTTGTTCCTCGGGCAGGAAATGATGATCCATTCCGTAATAGCAGATAAGCATATCGGTAATTCTCTGGGGAGCATAGATATAATTACTGTGCTGAGAAGTAATGTTTTTCATAAGGGTAACGATGTTTTCTGTTTCATGCTCAACCTTTGATGTAAGGAGAAGTCGGGAATTTTCGCTGTATTCAAAGGGCTTCACTTCCGGCAGATATAAGCCGTAGGTATAAAGAGAGGGACAGCCGATAACAGTATAATGCTGCTCTTCGATAAAGCCGAAGGATTTGAAGAAATCGCCTGTGGCTTCACCTCTTACACCGATAATGCTGCTTTTTTCAAGGATGGCTTCTATAAAAATCTTTGCTTCATCTCTGAACTGGTATCTTTCGCTGAAATTTGCACCGAGTTTTGACTGTATGCCTATACCGGGAACAATACAGGGGATAGTGAGGCCTTTGATAAATTTTGTCAGCGCTCTCAACTCCTCAATGAAAGTGAGTTTGAAAGCATTAGCCAAAGGAAGAATAAATATATCATAATTTTCGTTGACGGAAGCGATGAACTCATCAGTCACCTTTTGTTTTGTAGGGTTAAAAATATCAATTGATGTGTTTTCATCAATCATCAGTGCTCTGTACAGGCTGTACTGATAAAGCCAGTTGCCGATATTACCTCCCATAAGATTGTTGAGAAGGACATCGTGGGGTGAGAAAGCTTTGTCGTGTTCTATTTGTGCTCTCATCAGAATACGCATATTAGTCACTCCATTCAAAAGTCAAAATTACTCCATCGTAAGTCTTTGTAAGTATACCACTTTTTATGTATTTAGTCAATATTTGTATATCTTACAAAAAAATTAAATATATATAACAAAAAGCAGACCTCGTATTTGTAATCAAGGTCTGCTTTACATTATGATTCAAGAATTTTCTGCAATTCTTCCAGTTTTTCCTTATCCATCGGTTTTGTACCCTTAAGTGGAAACTCTATTCCCATATTTTCATACTTTTCAAGGCAGAGGGTACGGAAAGGGAGAAGTTCTGTTTTTGTTATGCAGGTAAAGGGAGAAAGGATTTCTTTCAGTTTTTTTATGTGGATTTCTGTGTCATTGATGTTCGGCACAACCACATGTCTTATCCACGTTTCAATGCCTTTCTTTTCGAGAAATTCCAGAAAATCCATTGTCTTACGGAAACTTCCTCCGATGTATTTTTTGTAGTCTTCTTCATCAGTCATTTTTATGTCGAGAAGAACGAGGTCAGTAACGGAAAGAAGTTTTTTCGTGCTTTCGTCGAGTATACAGCCCGAAGTATCAAGCGCAATATGAAGATTCTTTTCTTTAAGAAGAAGCGCAATTTCGTAAAGAAAGTCAGATTGCATACAGGGTTCACCGCCCGAAAAGGTCACACCTCCGTTTTTGATGTAAGGGTAAAGACGGATGATTTTTTCTGCGATTTCTTCTGCAGAGACAAGGTTTTCTTCTTTCATTTCCCATGTGTCGGGGTTGTGACAGTAGACACAGCGCAGGGGACAGCCTTCAGTAAAAAGAACTGCTCTGACACCGGGGCCGTCAACGGTTCCCATAGACTGGAGAGAGTGAACACAGCCTTTCATATTTTATACTCTTTCATGGAAAGTACGGCTGATAACTTCCTTCTGCTGCTGTTTGGAAAGTTTATGGAAGTTAACGGCATAGCCCGAAACACGGATTGTAAGATTGGGATAAAGGTCGGGATTTTCCATGGCATCTACGAGTTTCTGTCTGTCGAGAACATTTACATTGATATGATGTGCTTTTTGTGTAAAGTAGCCGTCAAGAATGGAAACAAGATTATTCTTTCTTTCTTCGTCGTCTTTGCCCAAAGCATCGGGGACAATGGAGAAGGTATTTGAAATACCGTCTCGGCAGGAATCATACTTGAGTTTTGCCACGGAGTTGAGAGAGGCAAGAGCGCCGTTCTTTTCTCTGTTGTGCATGGGATTGGCACCGGGAGCGAAGGGCTCACCTGCTTTTCTGCCGTCGGGAGTAGCACCTGTTTTCTGTCCGTAAACCACATTACTTGTGATAGTGAGAACAGAGAGAGTGTGTGTAGCGTTTTTATAGGTGGGATTCTTTCTGAGTTCGTTTATGAAACGGTCTAAAAGTTCTTTTGCAATTTCGTCGGCACGGTCATCATCGTTTCCGTATGTGGGGAATTCACCTTCGGTAATGAAGTCACAGATGATGCCTCTTTCGTCAAAAACAGGACGTACCTTTGCATATTTTATTGCTGAAAGGCTGTCTGTGATAACGGAAAGACCTGCCACACCGAAAGCCATAACACGGTCCACATCTGTATCGTGAAGAGCAAGTTGTGTTTTTTCGTAAGCATATTTATCGTGCATATAGTGAATGACATTCATAGTGTCAACGTATTCACCTGCAAGCCAGCCGATATAGTAGTTGAGGCGCTGACGGACTTCATCGTAGTCAAGAACTTTATCTTCCACTGCTTCCATCTGAGGTCCGATTTCCATACCGTACTTTTCTTCCTTACCGCCGTTAAGTGCAAGGAGAAGAATTTTGGGAAGGTTACATCTTGCACCGAAGAACTGCATCTGCTTTCCTATTCTCATAGCACTTACACAGCAGGCGATAGCGTAATCGTCGCCGTAAGCAGGACGCATAATATCATCGTTTTCGTATTGGATAGAGTCAGTTTCGATGGAAACCTTTGCACAGTAGCGTTTGAAGTCTTCGGGTAATTTCTCCGACCATAAAACCGTAAGGTTCGGTTCGGGAGCACTGCCGAGGTTATAGAGAGTATGAAGGAAGCGGAAGGCAGTTTTTGTAACCAGGGTTCTGCCGTCTTCGCCCATACCGCCCACGGCTTCCGTGATCCACATGGGGTCGCCGCCAAACAGCTCGTTGTATTCCGGGGTACGCAAATGCCGTGCCATGCGGAGCTTGATGACAAAGTCGTCGATCAGCTCCTGCGCCTCCGACTCGGTCAGCTTGCCGTTTTGCAGGTCGCGCTGAATGTAAATGTCAAAGAACGTGCTGACTCTGCCTAAGGACATTGCCGCGCCGTTTTGCT
>JAZSPI010000059.1:0-13175 GCA_045537395.1 Acutalibacteraceae bacterium
ACGGGAAAGCCCGACGGAAAATGAAGTTAAACTATTTATACCTACGGTGCGAAATCTAATTTTTCGGTAGTGCTGTCTGTATAGTTTACTAATACGGCAAACTAAGGTTGAGTTATAAATCAATATATCAAATCTCATTCCGAAAAATTCGTACTTTCGCATCCGACGAGTCATATATTCACAGCATCCGAAAAGCGGTTTTGGTGACTTTTGCCAAGGACAAAAGTCACTCAGCGAAGCGTATCTGCCTTTCTGTTTTATTGAAACGAAAAATGCAATCGGCGTAGGGACGATTGCCCTCTGCCTTTCGGTTTAATAAAAAGCGAAAATGTAAGATAAAAGTAATAAAAAAATTATTGATAAAAAGTTTATTATATGTTATTATATATTTAACAGTATTCAAAAACAGTTGCGAAAGGTCAGTTTATGTCATTGAAACTTAAAAATATATTTATTTTATTGATAATTTCAGTTCTGCTTTTCTCCCTCTCTCTGCCCGCTTTGTGTGCGGAAACAGGATATGCCGAAAGCCTTTACGGTGAAGAAGACAGTATAATGTGCATTTCTTACAGAGGTGATACATCCCTTTATCCCGAAAACTCCCTTGAGGGTGTTCTTTCTGCTGAGGAAAAGGGTGCAGACGGAGTAAGCGTGGGAGTGCAGAAAACATCGGACGGAATCTATGTTCTAACGGAGAACAAAAAACTTTCTGCCGTAAGCGATGCGCCCTATGACAGCGTAAGCGGGATAACTTACGATGAACTGCAGAATTATTACCTTAAGGACAACACAGGCGCTCTTACGAAATACCGTATGGTTTCTCTGAGTCAGACAATTTCCCTGACCGGTGAAGATTTTGTTATTATTGTTGATGCCGATTGGAACGAAAAAGACGGAATTTATGACCTTATCAGTCATTACGGCACCTTTGACAGAATAATAATAAGAACAGATAAAAGTGCATCAGAGGTAAGTGAGTGGATTTCCTCCAAGCAGGAAAGGGTAAATGTTATAAGTGTCTATAAGGGCAATATAATCTTTTCCGCTATTTCAAATTTTAATAAGATGAGTGAAATCGGATCACCCTTTATTCAGTATCAGAGCAAAAATTATTTCAGTGTGGTTTACGGTGATTTCTTCTGCAAAAGATTTGCCGATGAAAACGCACCGAAGGCAATAGCCTCTATGTACGACCTTGACCTTTCGGGACAGAGAACAGACAGCACCGAGGGCTGGAACGAGGTTATCGAAGCAGGCTACAGCGTTATCGAAACCAATAATCTCGTCTCACTTGTATCATATATTGACAGACACGAAAAGGCTTTGAATGCTCTTGCCGTTCTCACGGAAAAGGCGAAGAATGCCGACCTTTGGTCTGCTTCGTCAGTAGTGTTTCAGAACCGACAGGATGCCATTCTCCGTGCCGAAACTACTCTTACAGGTGTTTCGAGCCTTGATGAAATAGAATACGCATATTCAAATCTTCTTCTTGCGATAAACGAAAACAACATCGATGCTGAGGAGGATACACAGAAGGGACACCTTAACATTACCGCAGGCAAAATCATAGCCGCTCTTTCGGTAGGCACTTTGATTTTAGCCGCACAGATTTTTGTATATAAAATGCAACAGGAGAGAAAGAGAAAATAATTGCATTTTTGATAATTGAAGAAAATAACAGGAGGAAAGAAAAATGAAAGTTAAAGAAAAACAGTGGCTCGAAACAGCCAAAACCCCTGAAGAAGTGGGCGTGTCTTCAAAGGTAGTTCAGGAATTTGTGGATGCCTGTATGGAGAAAGGAAAAGAACTTCACTCCTTTATGGTAATCCGTCACGGTAAAATCGCCTGTGAGGTTTACAGAGAACCCTTTGCAAGAGAGTACAAGCATATGATGTATTCCGTAAGTAAGTCCTTTACTTCCACTGCAATCGGTTTTGCAGTTCACGAAGGCTATTTCGATGTTGATACCCGTTTTGTCGATATCTTCCCCGAAGCACGTGGCGACAAGGAAGACGAATATTTAGAGGAAATGACGGTTGAAGACCTTCTTACAATGAGAAGCGGTAAGTCCGTAAGCGTTTTCCTTGACAGAACAAAGGACAGATGGTTCAAGGATATAATTAACTCACCCTGGATTTCAGAGCCCGGCACAGAGTTCCTTTATATCAGTGAAAACATGTATCTTCTTTGCTGTATAATCCACAAAATGACAGGTATGTCCGTTATGGATTATCTTAAGCCTCGTCTTTTTGAACCTCTCGGAATTGAAAATGCTTTCTGGGAGACATGCCCACGTGGTATTGAAGCCGGTGGCTGGGGACTTATGATTTCTCTCGAGGATCTTGCTAAGTATATCTACTGCTATCAGCAGATGGGTAAGTTTAACGGCAAACAGGTTATCCCCGAGGAATGGGTAAGGACTTCCACGGCTTATCACGCAGATACAGCCGCTACTCAGCAGGACAGTGACGGTGTAGTTGGTTACGGCTATTGCTTCTGGAGAAACGGAGGTTACGAAAAATCTTACCGTGCTGACGGTATGTTCAGTCAGTTCGGCATTGTTTTTGAAGATCTTGACGCCTGCTTTATTTCTCTTGGCGGTGAAGTACACGAACAGGGTATGCGTGATGTTGTCTGGGAATACTTCCCCAAAGCATTTATTGAACCTGATGATAAGGCTGAAAGTGTACCCATCTCTATCCCTGCATATCCTAAGACACCCGTAAAGCCTCGTTCACTTGCACTTGAAAGCAGAATAGCAGAAAAGAAAATCAACTTCAGAAAGCCGGTAGTTATGAATATTGCCGGATATCCGACTTCTGTCGTACCTCTTACAGCACTCTTTATGGAAAGCGACAAGGCAGGAAATATTTCCGAAGTTTCTTTCCGCTTCGGTGATGATGATATGTATATGACATGGACTGAAGGTGACGAGACTAACACAGTACATATCGGACTTGACGGTGAATACCGTTGGGATAATATTGTTATCGGTCAGATTCCTTATACAACCTGTAGTGCAGGCTGTTGGAACAGTGAAAGAGAACTTGAACTTCATATTCGTTGCATTGAAGTAACTGCAGAAAGAATTATTAATTTTAAGTTTAACGGCGATAATGTAGTTATGCGTCCGTCATCAAATCCTACAGTTGAAGTTATGGCTGAAACCCTTAAAGAAACAGTAAAAGATGTTATTAAGCAACCTGTGGTTCAGACTGCAGTCAGCAAGTTTATTCCCCGTCTTGCTCCGATTATTGATTCTGCGCAAAGAGGAAAAATCAAGGTTGATACAGTAGGCAGATAAAAAAGAGAGGTAAGTATATGCTTTTAAAAATTCTACTTGGAATCACGGTTCTTGCGGAATGTGTTACTGTACCCGTATTTCTTAAATATTACTGGCCCGACAGATGTAAGCAGTCTTTTATTTATAAAGTTGTATCGGCGGCACTTTTTGTGCTTTGCGGTGTTCTTTGTATGAAGATATCGGGCAATAATACACCTTATGCCACACTGATGGTAGTGGGACTTATTCTCGGATTTTTCGGCGATATATTTCTCCATTCTTTACAAAACAATACAGTACACTTCGTTATCGGATTCCTTTCTTTCCTTGCAGGGCATATTGTTTACATTGTGGCTTTCTGGAAGGCGATTAAAACAACCTACCCCGGCTCTCACGTATTTGAATGGTACGAATTGCTTGCCACTGTTGTATTGCTGACAATTATGCTTACAATAATGCTTAAAATGGGCATTTTCAAGGGTAAAGAAGTTCTGCTTGTGGCTTTTGCCGCTTATGGTTTCATCCTTTTCACAATGCTTACAAAGGGTCTCAGATATGCAATAGGCGAGTTCGCATACGGTACGAATGACAATATGATTGCAGTATTTCTTACCGTAGGACTCGGTGCAGTTCTGTTTACCGTCTCCGATGTGATTTTAGGGTTCACTATCCCTATGGGCAAAACCTCAAGAAAACTGAGAATTATCAATATCGGTACTTACTTTGCCGCACAGATTCTCCTTGCACTGAGTATTCTTGTTGTAAAATCTGCATATCCCTTATATTAAATAATTTATGTCTCTCTCCTTGAAAAAGGGGAGAGATGTTTTTTTATTTTTTACTGTTTACAAAATTTTGGTTTTATGTTAGAATAAATTGGCAGACTAATATTATAACTTATTTGAAAGGATGATTTATGATGATAGCGTTAGGCGCAGACCACGGAGGGTTTTATCTCAAAGAAGAAATCAAAAAGCATCTTGAAGAAAGAGGCATCGAATATAAGGACTTCGGTACCTATAGCCCCGAATCAATCGACTATGCGGCAATTGCTTACAGAACCTGCAATTCCGTTATAAGCGGTGAATGTGAAAAAGCAATTCTCTGCTGCGGAACAGGTATCGGAATTTCTATGGCGGCAAATAAGGTAAAAGGCATAAGAGCAGCCTGCTGCAGCGACTATTTCAGTGCAAAATTCACCCGACTTCATAACGATGCCAATGCTCTTTGTCTCGGTGGCAGAGTAGTTGGTGCAGGCCTTGCCATTGAAATGGTTGATGTTTTCCTTGATACAGAATTTGAGGGCGGCAGACATCAGAGACGCGTTGACCAGATTATGGCAATTCAGGATGACATTTTTGAAGGATAATAAATCTTTAGTTTTAGGAGGAAAAAGTTATGGCATTTATTAAAAGTATTATCGCATTTATGACAGCAGTAGTTTCATTGATAACAGGTTTGCTTGGCATAGACACGGGAACAGGAGACAATATCGACAAAACTTTCAGAGTAACAAGTTATATTGTCTGTGACAGAATTCAGGACCCTTCAAGTTTATGCAGTGAAGATTTCGATATTATCACCGATGTTATTCTTTTCGGTGTGGCCACCTTTGACAGTAAAGGTAATGTTACTGTAGACAAACAAACCCTTGAAACTGCTCTTAACAATCTTAAAGCAGTTGTAGGCGACAGAGATATAGATTATACTCTCAACTTCCTTGGTCCCGGCAGCACTACTGATTCATCCGATTGGTATGAACAGATGGAATCTCTTGGCAAGGAACACAATAAGGCTTTCAGAAGTCTGAAACTTCAAAAAAATATTATCAAAGTACTTGAAGAATATGATTTTGACGGTGTTCATTTCGACTATGAATATCCCACCACAAACGGTGCATGGTTTGGCTACAACAACTTCCTTGTTTCTCTCGGCTCAAAACTCGGTGACGATTACACTCTGAATGTTGCCGCATCAGACTGGTGTCTTCAGTATACAAAATTGGCTGTGGAGTTTGTTGATTCCTTTGAACTTATGATGTATGACGTCTATGATGAAGAAGGCAAACATGCAACCTTTGAAACTGTTGCTGAACGTTCACAGTGGATAAAGGATTCTAACATACCTCTTGAAAAGATAACTTTCGGTCTGCCTTTCTATGCAAGACCTACCGACGGTGACGCTTATTGGTATGATTACAGCAGCTATGTACATCTGCTTGACGAAAACGGTTTCTACACCGATGAAAACATCGGTAAGACCTTTTGGTTCAACACCCCCGATGTTATAGCAGAGAAAACCGATTTTGCCATTAAAGAAGGCTACGCCGGTGTAATGATATGGCACTATACCTGTGACCTTCCTTCAACCAATGAGAAGTCACTTCTCAGAACAATCGGTGAAACAATAGAAGCAAACTATTGAGAATAAATGCTTGACAAAAACTTTTTGCAGTGATAAAATAAACACTAATGAAAAACGAATATCCCATATAAATCGTTGACGGAGAGGGCTGTTCAAAGGAATTTTCAGAGAGCCGTGCATTTGCTGTGAGCATGGTATTTTCCCGAACAAAGCCTACCACTCCTGAGTGTATACCGAAATAAGGTATGCCGTTTAGCCGCGTTAAGGTATAAGAGTGCCGCTGAAAGGCGGAATACGGGTGGAACCGTGGAGTTTGAATTATGACTTCATCCTGTGCAAAAAGCATGGGATGAAGTTTTTCTTTTATTATGAAAGGAAGTATTTGAAATGATTAATGTAACACTCAAAGGCGGCGTTGTCCGTGAGTACGAAGACGGCTCAAGCGTTATTACCGTAGCCAAAAGTCTCGGTGCAGGGCTTTACAAGGCTGCCTGTCTTGCAAAAATTAACGGTGAAATCTGTGATTTAAGAACAGTTCTCACTTCTGACTGTGAGGTTGAAATTTTAACCTTTGACGACGAAGAAGCAAAAAAGACTTTCTGGCACACCTGTTCACACATTCTTGCCCAGGCAGTAAAAAGACTTTACCCCGATGTAAAACTTGCCATCGGTCCTGCAGTAGATAACGGCTTCTATTATGATTTTGACAGCGAAATCAGTTTTACTCCCGAAATCCTTGAAAAGATTGAAGCAGAAATGAAAAAGATAGTCAAGGAAGGTCTTTTCCTTGAAAAGTTTGAACTTTCTCCTGAAGAAGCAATCGCTCTTATGGAAGAAAGAGGGGAGACCTACAAGGTTGAACTTATCAAAGAACACGCCGATAAGGGTGAGCCTATTTCTTTCTACCGTCAGGGTGAATTTGAAGAACTCTGCGCAGGTCCCCATATTCCCGACACCGGTAGAGTAAAGGCATTCAAACTTACCTCCTGCACAGGTGCTTACTGGAGAGGCGACAGCAAAAACAAAATGCTTCAGAGAATTTACGGTACAGCCTTCACCAAGGCAGCAGACCTTGAAGCACATCTTGCACAGATAGAAGAAGCAAAGAAGCGCGACCATAACAAACTTGGCAGAGAACTTGAAATCTTCACCACCGTTGATTATGTAGGTCAGGGACTTCCTATTATGCTTCCAAAGGGCACACACATCGTTCAGACACTTCAGCGCTTTGTTGAAGACGAAGAAAAGAGAAGAGGCTGGCTCCGCACAAAGACTCCTCTTATGGCAAAGAGCGACCTTTACAAAATCTCCGGTCACTGGGATCACTATAAAGACGGTATGTTCGTAATGGGTGACGAGGAAACAGATGACGAGGTATTTGCACTCCGTCCCATGACCTGTCCTTTCCAGTATCAGGCTTATCTCAACAGAGCCCGTTCCTACCGTGATCTGCCTATGAGATTTGCTGAAACCTCCACTCTTTTCAGAAATGAGGCTTCCGGTGAAATGCACGGCCTTATCCGAGTCCGTCAGTTCACTATCTCCGAAGGTCATCTTATGTGTACACCCGAACAACTTGAAGACGAGTTCAAAAACTGTCTTGAACTTTGCGTATTTATGCTCAAAACTCTCGGCCTTTATGAGGATGTTTCTTACCGTTTCTCACAGTGGGATCCCGACGATAACGAAAAGTACATTGGTACAGCCGAGCAGTGGGATGAGGCACAGGGCGTTATGAAGACTATTCTTGATGACCTTGGCATTGATTATAAAATCGGTATCGGCGAAGCCGCTTTCTACGGTCCTAAACTTGACATTCAGATTAAGAATGTTCACGGTAAGGAAGATACACTTATTACCATTCAGATTGACCAGATGCTTGCCGAAAAATTCGGTATGGAATATGTTGCTCCCGACGGCAGCAAGAAAAATCCCTACATCATCCACAGAACATCAATCGGCTGCTACGAAAGAACTCTTGCTCTTCTTATTGAAAAGTATGCAGGTGCATTCCCCGTATGGCTTGCTCCCGAAAAGGTACGCATTATGCCTATCGCAGACCGTCATCAGGATGCTGCGTATGCAGTTAAAGAGGCTCTTATGGCAGCAGGTATCGATGATGTAACCGTAGATACAAGAAGTGAAAAACTCGGCTACAAACTCCGTGAAGCACAACTTGAAAAGATTCCCTATATGCTCGTTGTAGGCGATAAGGAAGCCGAAGAGGGCACAGTTTCCGTAAGAAAACGCGGTCACGGTGACCAGGGCTCCAAGTCTACCGAAGAGTTTATCGCTCTTATCAAGGAAGATATCGAGACAAGAGTTATCTGGTAAACTTTAAATCAAAAAACAAAGACCTTCCATATCGGGAGGTCTTTTTGGCTTTATATCTGCATTTTACGTGAAAACAATAAACTCTTAATTCAGAGTTATCACAAACTCACTTTCATAAAGGAATTTAAGTTCTTCTTTGGTGTTAGTTTCCGTCAGATACTCCGTATGCCACGTCATAAAGTAATTCCAGGGTGATATTTTCAGATCTTTTACCGTGGGATTTTTACCGCATTCGTGTAAGCAAAGAGGCTTCGGAGCAGAGGTAACGCTTTTGATTTTTCTGTAAAGTTTATGCACTATCTTAATATCATAGGTATCTGCACCGATAATATCGCAGTAATCATCACCGGGGTACCAATCTTTAACTTTTTCCATTTTATGAGAGTAACCAAGCACCCATATAAGATTATCAAGTCCCCAATGGTTCGTGTATCGGTCATACATCAAGCACCACAGTTTTTTAAAGTTTTCGATTCCGCCGCGGCTCCACCAGAACCAGTCTCCGTCAAATTCGTGGAAAGGTCGCCACAGAACAGGAATACCTAATTTCTGAAGTTCTTTTAAAGACTTTGCACCCTTGTCCATACCTGCTATAAGTTTATCATATTCTTCTGTGCCTTCTGTGAGAGCCTTGTCCCAGTCGGCTATGTCAGTTTCTTTGCAGTGTGTCCATTCACCGCTGAAATCACTTCCGCAGTGCCAACAGATGGTGACGATTCCGCCTTTTTCGTGCCATTCGACGGCTCTCTTATTAACTCCGTCGAAATCGTCGTTCATATAGTCGAAGCCTTTGATTATGGGTAATTTGCCCGAAGCATCGTATATGTAATCCGTTTCATAATCGGCACTTCCCATCCACGTCGATTCCTGCTGACCGGAATAAACAGCCATACCTGTGGTATCGCAAATCATATTATAATACATCTTTGCTTTTTCACTTGCCTTAGGGTTAGAGAGAACTGCACCTTCAGTACTGTGAGGTGTGACGTAAACAACTGTGCAGATAATGCCGATAATCAGCAGGGGACAGAGTATGAGTAAAATCTTCTTTTTCATTTCATTATCTCCTTTTCTTAGCGATTATATCAGTAATTAATACTTCTGTCAATAAACTGAACCTCTGCTTGCTAAGCAGAGAGGTTATTCCACCGATTACCGTAGGGTTACGACGTATCGTGACCGCGAAAAAAGCCCCATCCTTTTTAACTTATAAAACGGAATCACTCAGTATAAAAAACACTCCTTGCTAAGGAGAGATTGCACCGGAAGGTTGACGGAGAAAAAAAGAGCAACCCTAAGGTTGCCCTGAAATATTAACTTACATCAGTTCACAAATCATTTCGCTGAACTCTGCAGGATTGTCTATGGTTCTGCCTGCGATGAGACAACTTTGCGCATAGAGAATCTTCGCATACTTTGCAGTCTTGTCCTTATCCTCGGCATAGAGGCTTACGAGTTTTTCAGCAATGGGATGCTCGGTGCTGATTTCGAGGATAAGAGTAGCCTTTGCACCGCCGTTTGCTCCGGGCATAGCAGAAAGCACCTTTTCCATTTCCAGAGAGAGCATACCTTCTGTGGTGAGGCATACGGGATGTTTTTTGAGAGAAGAGGTGAATCTTACCTCGTTAACGCTGTCACCGATGCTTTCCTTAAGGAAGGTGAGAAGTTCTTTTTCGTCTTCGTTCTTTTTGCTTACAGCCTCTTTTTCTTCGTCACTTTCAAGGTCAAGACCTGCAGCGCAGATATTTGTGAAAGTTTTACCCTCATATTCACGGAGCATCTGAATAGCAAATTCGTCAATGTCATCGGTGAAATAAAGGATTTCATAGCCCTTGCTCTTGACAGCATCAGCCTGAGGAAGAAGGTCGATTTTGTCGATAGTCTCGCCGGAAGCGTAGTAGATAGTCTTTTGATCTTCTCTCATTCTCTCTGTGTATTCTCTGAGGGTAGTGAGTTTCTTTTCGTTTGAAGAGAAGAACATTACGAGGTCTTTGAGGGTTTCCTTATTCATACCGTAGTTTGTATAAAGACCGTATTTGAGTTGGATACCAAAGGCAGAGAAGAATTTCTCATAGGCATCTCTGTCGGAAGTGAGCATTTTGGAAAGTTCACTTTTGATTTTCTTTTCCACATTTTTAGCGATGACTTTAAGAATGTGGTCCTGCTGTAAAAGTTCTCTTGAAATATTGAGAGAAAGATCAGCCGAGTCAACAAGACCTTTTACGAAACTGAAATAGTCGGGAAGAAGGTCAGCACACTTGTCCATAATAAGTACGCCGTTTGAGTAAAGTTGTAAGCCTTTTTCGTAGTCTTTTGAGTAAAAATCGAAGGGAGCATGAGAGGGAATGTACATAAGTGCATCATAGGAAATCTGACCTTCGGTTTTTGAGTGAATGGTTTTGAGAGGGTCCTCAAAATCATAGAACTTGGATTTATAGAAGTTGTTGTAATCTTCGGCGGAGATTTCATTTTTATTCTTTCTCCAGAGGGGAACCATACTGTTAAGTTGTGTAGGCTCAGTTACGGTTTCGTATTCGTTTTCGGTACCTTCTTTAAGTTCGGTACGGCTCATATCGAGCATAATGGGGTAGCGGATATAGTCGGAATATTTGGTGACGATGTCCTGAACGCCGTATTGGTCAAGATATTTATCGTAGTTTTCGTTTTCGGTGTTTTCCTTGATTTTAAGGGTAATAACCGTACCCTCGCTATCCTTATCGGTTTCACCTATCGTGTAGCCGTCAACACCTGAGGACTCCCATTTATAAGCCTTCTCCTCACCGAGAGCCTTGCTGACTACCGTAACTTTATCGGCAACCATAAAGGCAGAATAAAAGCCTACACCGAACTGACCGATGATTTCCACATCGCTGTCTTTTTCGATATCGCTCTTAAAGTCGAGAGAGCCGCTTTTTGCTATGGTACCGAGATTAGTCTCAAGTTCCTTTTCGTTCATACCGCAGCCGTTATCGCTGATGGTTAGGGTACGGCTGTCCTTGTCGATGGCAAGGCAGATTTTATAGTCTTCTCTTGCGCTGCCGCTTTCGCCCTGGGAGAGACTGCGATAATAACGCTTATCAAGAGCATCACTTGCGTTGGATATAAGTTCGCGAAGGAAAATATCTTTATGGGTATAGATAGAATTTATCATCATATCCATAAGTTTTTTTGATTCTGCTTTAAACTGTTTCTTTGCCATTTTATGTTTAACTCCAATCTTAAAAGGAAATTAGCACTCGCAACATCAGAGTGCTAAAATTATTATAACCATTATTTTCCGTTTGTCAAGAGTTAAATAAAAAAAGCCTTACCTGAAAAGAAACACTATGAAAATATTTGCCGCCAAATAAATGCCAGCATGAACGAAGAGAAATATAGTTTAAGATATTTTACATATTTGCAAGATGACACACTGAAGCTCACATCGTAGGGGCACGGCGTGCCGTGTCCGCAAGAAAATTAAAGGTGAATGCAATAAGCCTCGCCTGAAAGGAGAGGTGGCACGGCTATGCCGTGACGGAGAGATTTTCCAACACCAACCTCAGTATATACGGTAGGGGCAGATATTATCTGCCCGAAAAAATCACGATTTATAAATATGTAGGGATTTTGGAAGGGTAAAAGTTAAGGGAACGGTTTTGAGCCGTTCCCTTTTTGATGTTTAATAATGTGCTACACCGCAACTGCAGGTTTTGTTCATACCGAATATTTTATAGAAGAAGTTAAGAATTTTCCAAATAATACCCATAATACCTGACTTGTGGCAGTTGCAGGAGCATTTGCAGTTGTCATTGTTGTCGATTTTCGAGCCTTCGTCAATAACTGTATCGGTAGCACCGCAGAAATCGCAGGTTGCAGTTTTTGTGCCGTCTGCTTCTTCGGTTGCATCGTTATTTGAAATGTATTCGCCGTAGGGGTGGTTGCCATCAAGGCAGTTGGTTATAATGGTAAAATAAGGTCTTGCCAACGTATCGACAGCAATATCATATTCAGACTGATTAGCAAAATCCTCCGCATTATAAAAATAAATGCCAGCCGAATTTGCAATAAGATTTTGAAAAGTTTCGTTGTTTGTGGATTCTATTCTATCGAGGGTTTCATTAATGAGCTCATTATTATAATAAGCGGCAACAAATCCCTCAAGTTTAATAAATTCATAAGTATTTATAACAACTCCGATTTCACCGGTTGCAATTTTTGCTTCAATCTCATTTATAGCAGGTTGCATAACTTCATTGAAATGAGAAATTTCTTCTATGTCAATATTTTTGTCGTAAATGTATTCATACAAAATTAAGCCTGTATCACCAAGGGGAATATCATCTAATCCGCTGTTAAATAATTTATCACCCAAAATTTTAAAAAGTTCATCTCTGTTTGCTTCAGACTCATATTTGTTGTTTCTATAAGACTCAACTTTTATCCAAAACTCAATATACTGCTCAACTTCAGGTGGATATTCAGCAGGAGAAGCATAAGCCACAGGCATAACGGATAAAAGCATAACTACTGTCAAGAGCATTGAAAGGATTTTCTTCGTCGTGTTTTTCATTGTTTTCTACCTCCATAAAATAAAAAGTGTGTGCAAACCGAAGAATGCACACACGAAAAACACAAACTTCGTTTTGCTTTTAGCATAATTGTTAATTTGCTACATATAATATTACACCACATTTAGTGTAAAGTCAATACATCAAATATAGTGTATTGTAACATTTAACTATCAACTACAAGGAGATAGTTAATATGAAAAACTACATCGAAATTATCCGTGATTTACGCGAGGATAACGATAAAACCCAAAAAGAAATTGCTGAATATCTCGGTACAACACAGCAGGTTTACTCACGGTACGAAAAAGGTGAAAATGAAATACCGGTACGGCATATTATCGCTCTTTGCAAATATTACGATGTGTCTGCAGATTATATCCTTGGCTTAAAATAAAATTACACCGCATCCTTTACTGAAGAAATACACTTCATGGATGCGGTAAAATAACCTCTCCGTCACGGCTGACGGAGAGGTTTCCGCTGTAGAGTTTTTCCTCCCACCCATACTTATTCACTATTCCTTCTTGCCTCTTATCAGTTCCAAAATCCCGTTTGGAGAAAGGAAAAGTGAAGAGTGAAAAAAGTAAAATCCCGTTCTCTTAAGAGAACGGGATTTTACTTTTTTCACTCTTCACTTTTCC
>JAZSPI010000041.1:0-7774 GCA_045537395.1 Acutalibacteraceae bacterium
CCCGTTTGGGTGCTACCGGCGCTAAGTATTTCTCCAGCTCCATTTTGCTGTTTATCGGCGGTCTGTCTGCCATCTACGCCTGTCTGCTCTGCCCGGACAAGAAGACAGTCAGCCTGAAAAACATCGCAAAAATGTTCTCCAACAGTGTCAAGACCATCGCCCCCTCCATTGGCGTATGTATCTTTGGTTACATGATTGGCTCTCTGTTTAATGATCTGAATGTAGCTGACGAGCTGGGCGGTATTATCACCGGCTGGAGCTTTGGTAAGCTGGGTACGGTTGCTGCCGTATGTCTGATCACCTGCTTTATGGGTATGGTTATTCCCGGTTCATCTCTCGTTGTTATCTTCGGACCTGTATTTATTACCACCCTTTCTTCCGTTGGTGTCAACCCTCTCCTCGCAGCCGGAATGCTTCCTTGTATCTGCGGTGTAATGTGCGGTATCACTCCCCCTCTCGGTCTCGGAATGTATGCCGGTATGTCAATCGCCGAATCAGATTTTGACAAAACCTTCAAGAACAATCTCTGGTGGGTTGCTTTGCAGTTCATTCTTCAGGTTGTGATTCTTATGGGTTGGATCCCCGTTTTAGGCTTATAAGGAGGTACTACAATGAAAATCAAAGAAACATTAAACAAAATCAGCAATTTCTTATCTTATGTTTTTGGCACAGGTGTTGCTCTTTCATTATTCGTTGGCGGTCTTACCTTCTTCGGATATCTCGCAGCACTCATCATCGGCGGAGAAACAGCAACCGAAATCTGCACCTTCCTTTATAAAACAGTCCTTCCCCTTGTTATTAAAACTTCAACCATTATGGTTTTACTCGGTCTTTTTGTAATGTATTTAAGAGGCGAAGTTGCTCTTACTTCAAGCAAAAAAAAGTCCTCAAAACACGAAGGCGAATTATAATATAACTGTTAACTCAACAAAAAAATCACCCTGTTTCGGGGTGATTTTTTTGTTCTGTAATATTCTGTTATATCTCCGCTGCTTTTTCGATAAGTTCAAAAGCCTTATCAACTACAGCACCGTCATCTTCATCAAGATTCAGAAGAGGCGCTCTTACTCCGCCCAAAGCAATACCTGTTCTTTTTTCTATAACTGCCTTGGCAACTGCATACATATTCCCCTTTGCAGAGCACATTGTATATATAACCTCATTTGCAGCATCCTGCAGTTTCTTTGCTCTTTCAAAATCACCTTTTTCAACTGCTTCATCCATTTTAACAAACACTTCCGGCATAACCGCATAAGTTCCGCCGATACCCGCCCGTGCTCCGATAATTCTGCCGCCGACGAACTGTTCATCCGGTCCGTTGAATACAGTAATATCTTTACCTGCCAACTGTGCCTGTCTTAAGAACATCTGTATATCCTGTACAGGCATAGAGGAATTTTTCACACCCTTAACGCAGGGGTTTTTGAGCATTTCATCAAGCAAAGGCAAAGTAAGTGAAACTCCTGCAAGTTGCGGAATATTATAAATAATAAAATCCATCCCCGGTGCCGCGGAGGATATATCGTTCCAATACTTTGCTATTGCCTTTTCGGGCAAACGAAAATAAATGGGAGGTATTGCCGCTATGGCATCTGCACCGACTTTCTGCGCGTGACGGGCAAGGTCACAACTGTCCTTTGTGTTGTTACAGGCAACATGTGCGATAATAGTAATTCTCCCCTTTGCTGCCTCCATAACTGCATCGAGTGTTTTCTTTCTTTCCTCAACCGAAAGATAGATACATTCACCTGACGAACCACCGACATAAAGTCCTGAAACGCCTTTTTCAATCAGAAATTCCACCAGAGCCTTTGTTCTTTCCTGCGATACATTTCCTTCATCATCGTAACATGCATAAAACGCAGGGAATATACCTTTATACTTATTCATTTCAGTTTCCTCTTTTCTCCGACTCTTCCATCATTTTATCCAGCATAATCAGACATCTCGGCACATGGAAGGGACCTTTGAAAGTTGAGCCGATACATGCAGGAAGAGTAGGCTTTCCGTCTCTTCTGAGATATCCGTACCATTCACCGCAAGGCGCACAGGCGAAACATTTTTTGCAGTAACCAAGAATCTTTTCAAAAGTGTCGAGATATTTTTCTTTTCCTGTGTCCCTGTAAATCATAAAAGAAGCAATAAGGGCTTCATTATGGGGCCACCAGAGTTTCATATCGTGTTCATAGGCTTCGGGAGGATTACCCAAACAGTCAAAGAAATAAAGGATTCCTTCATATTCCTTATCCCAACCCTTTTCAAAAGCCATGTCAAATATTTCCACGGCTTTAGCGTAAAGTTCCTTATCTCCGGTCTGGTTTGCTCTCTCCATAAGAAACCAACTGCATTCTATATCGTGACCGGGATTTACCACTCTGCCCTCACTTATACCGAGGCGCGGTGTACCGTCAAGGCTAACAGATTCGAGAGTGCAGCCAAGGTCTGTTTTTACGTGATATTTGAGTATATCAGCCACGCACTCGT
Organism: Acutalibacteraceae bacterium; assembly: GCA_045537395.1. Lineage (GTDB taxonomy): Bacteria > Bacillota > Clostridia > Oscillospirales > Acutalibacteraceae > UBA6857. The sequence goes on from JAZSPI010000041.1 coordinate 2,485, forward strand.
CGGCTCTTTTATTATAAAGTTCAGCATTTTCCGGATCTGTTCTCAGAAGCACAGATGTCACGTTAAGCAGTATCATCGGTATTCCCAAGGCTCTGCCCTGTCTTGTTTCAGGATTTGTCTTGGCGCCGAGGCCTGTGGGATCAGCCATCCCGTGATTAAGACTCCAGTACATCTCATAGGCTTTTCTTGCCCTGTCAAGGTGTTCTCTATCCCCTGTCACGCCATAATATTCAGCATTTGCTATACAGTAAAAAGCCTCGGAATAGCAATATCTGCGCTGACGGAGAGGTTTTCCGTCTTCGGTCACTGTAAAGTAAAGTCTGTCCCCTGCCTTACGGTTAACACAGTAATTTTCCAGAAAGTCAAGACAACTTTTACTTGCCTCAAGCCACTCTTTTTTAATGCCGTAAATATGGCAGAGATAGGCAAAAATCCATCCGCATCTGCCCTGCATCCACACACTTTTGTCAGTTGAAAAAACTTTTCCGTCTTTGTCAAGGCAGGTGTATACTCCGCCGTGAGCCTTATCCATACCGTTTTTCAGCCAGAAGTTTACAACTTCATTCAATTGCTCTTCTATCCATTTTCTTTCTTCTGTAAGATTCATAGTTTTTCTCCTTTGTTTTTCTACTAATATTAATATAAACTAAAAAATTAATTTTTTCAATATAAATCCACTTAAATCAGTTAAGTCGAAACTAAATATAAAATATGTTGAATTTTTATTAACACTGTGATATAATGTATGAACTATTAATAAACAGGAGGCAAGCCATGAAAACTCTGAAAAAATCCCTGAGCATCATCCTCGCGCTGATTATGCTCTTGTCTTGCACATCTGCTGTCTCTTTCGCTGCTGAGGAATTCAACCACCTTCCCCAGATTTACATCGAAGGCTTTGAATCTAAGCAGATTTTTCACAAAGATGACACAGAACGCAAAGATGCTCTCTTCTTCCCTATCAATGCAAACAAAATGCTCACAAACCTTACACAGTATGAAAAGTATTTAAAGCAGGCCGTCGCACTGGGAAACCCCGACCTTCTTTATACCTACATCTGTCTCTGGATGCAGGACTGTTTCGGCCTCGTTGCTCTCAAAAATGATGGTCACACCAATCACGACGATGTTATTGTGGAGGAAACTACTCTCAATAAAAAAAATGACGGCAAATATGTTTTCAGACACGACTGCCGTCTCGATCCCGTAGATATCGCCCACGAATTCGCAGAATATGTTAAAGAAGTTCAGAAAGATTCAGGAAGTCAGAGATATGAACTCGCCGCATCCAGTTTCGGTGCTTCAGTTGCTTTGGCTTTCATCAATGAATATCCCGAAGAACGCGCAAACATCGACTCTCTCGTTTTCTGCGTACCCTCAATAAACGGCGTCAACTTCGCCGGCGAACTCTTCAGCGGTAATTTCGATGTTGATCCCGATGCTCTTCTCGCTTTCCTCGATGATATGGAATTGAGCGATGAACTCTCTCTCTTCCTTTCCGTACTCAATAAGACAGGCACTCTTGATGCTATTCTCGAATCCTTCCTTGAGCCTGCTCTCAAGGTTGCCCTTCTCAAAGCACTCAGAACCGTCGTTCACGACATTTTCGGTACAATGCCCTCTATGTGGAGTTTTGTTGACGACAGATATTTCTATGATGCACTCGAATACACCTACGGCAAAGACTATGCCGACCCCAACCACGAATATGCAGGCCTTATCAGCAGAATCAGATATTATCACGATAATATTATGATGAAAGCAGAGGATATTATCGGAACTGCCAGAGAAGAAGGTATCAAAGTAAGCATCCTTTCAAAATACGGTGATCCTCCGTTCCCCTTAAGCAAAGAAGGTAACTTCACAGGTGACGGCTTCGTTGCTTTGGAAATGGCATCCTTCGGTGCTACCTGCGCACTTAACGGCAAGCAACTCCCCAAAGACTATGTCCAGGCAAAGTACAGCGACGTTCGTAATATGATCTCTCCCGATCGCTGTGTAGACGCTTCCACTTGTCTTCTCCCCGATAACACCTGGTATATCAAAGGACTCTGGCACGGTGAAAAGACTGATTCCTATTACAACCTCATCAACACCGTTCTTTACGAGGACATTGATGTAACAGACAGCAGATATCCTCAGTTCCTCGAAAACGACGGTAACGGATATCTGATTCCCATGGCTGAAAGTGAAGATCCCGGAAAAGATACAACCTGGCTTCAGGACTTTCTTACTCTTATTCCCAGACTTCTTAAGATGCTTATAGAAAAGATCAAGGCTTTCTTTATGAAATAAAATCCGACATATACAAAGCAACACCCACCGTTACCGTGACGGTGGGTGTTATCATATACAATTAACTTTATTCTTCGACTTTTACCCAGGACGTAAAATTAACCGCAAACAAGAAAATTTCTATCAAGGCAAGAGGTATCATTTCCATCAGTGCGCTCTTTCCTACCGTAGCAAAAATCACCACAAATGTACCTAAAATAAGGAAAGTACAAACAGTAAGAATATTGAACTTTGCATGTTTTTTTCGGTTAAGAATAAAAAACAGAGCAATAGAAGCAACGGTAAAAGCGATAAAACAGCCTGTAGCAATCCAATGAGCAAGTCTTTTCGGGTTCCAATCCTCTATGCTGTGTCCGAGAGTAATCGCAACCAGAGCCATACTTGCAAAACCGAGTACACCTAAAACATCGAGAAATTTGTTTTTCATTCCGAACTTATTGTACATATACTGGGTATTAATCAGTATTCCGCCTGAGGTAAGCACTCCCCACAACCAGAACCATGCTTTTCTGTCTTCACATAAAAGAGAAAGAGTACCCATCTCCGAGGCAGGATTATTGCCCCAGAAAAACGGCAGGGCAAGTCCGTAAACAAAGGCACAAATCAGCACTGTAATGCAAAGGGGTTTAGATATAATCTTTTCCGGTTTCATTTTTCAACTTCCTTTACTGTAAATAATAACTTAAATAGGACTATATAACATTTTGTCAAGCAAATCAAGTATTAAAACTCAGTTGCTCCCGTATATATTCTCTAAACAAATCAACTAACCTTGTAACAGCAAATTTAAATTGTTACCAAAGTTATCTGTTTCCGTTTTTTCGAAGTCTTTCAATCATTTTGAGAGAACCTTTTCCAGAAATTTATTCCCCAAGGATGCTTCTGTTCTTCCCATTCATCCCGATATTGGATAATAAGGTTACGCATTTGTTCAACTTTTGCTTTGTATTCCGCTTTATCTGCAAGGTTTACAGTTTCCCAAGGGTCATTCTTTATATCATAAAGGAAAGTCCAGCTGTCCTCTTCTTCGTCACCGTTGCGATATTCAATAAGTTTGAAATCGCTGTCTTTTACACCGCGGACAAACTCATCAAATATGAGATACAGTCTTTCACGGAAAACCTCTCCGTTTTCACCGTCAAGAAGATGCGCAAAACTTTTCCCGTCCACGGAATCGGGAATATCTACACCCGCTTTATCGCAAAGGGTTGGGAATACATCGTAAAGATAAACGAAGGCGCTGTTCCTGACATTTTTTGCAATTCCGGGACCTGCAAAGATCAGCGGAATCCTGACACCGTGTTCATATATATCCTCTTTACCGAGCCACCCGTGCTGACCTACCGCAAGACCGTTATCCCCTGTAAACACAATAATCGTATTATCTTCTTCGCCCGATTCGTGAAGTGCGTCGAGAAGTCTTCCGATTTCGAAGTCGAGATGGGTTATCATTGCAAAATACTCGGCAATATGGCGCTTTATCTCTTTTTCATCCCGAGGATATGCCGCCAGATGTTCGTCACGGTGTACCATGAGAGGATAGTTTGTATCAATGATTTTCTGAAAGTTGGGAGGCAGTTTGATTTTTTCGGGGTCATACATTCCGCGGAATCTGTCGGGCATTGTGCGAGGATCATGCGGAGCCAGATATGCCAGATACATAAAGAACGGCTTTTCTTTTCCTACATTGTCTTTCAATAATTCGATGGCTGCATCCGTAAGCAACGTGCTTGAATGCTTGCCCGGGTCAAACTCATCGCAATGCTGTGCCTGCGGATGATTATCATTATAGAAATCCACAACAAAATTTATAACATTGTCATATTTTCCTGTAGGGTCATATCTGCATGTGGGAACATTCCAATGATCCCACATTCCGCCGAAGAAAATCTTTGCACCCTGAGAGAAACTCCGTGCGTACGCCGGACAACCGTTATGCCATTTACCAAGACCTATTGTCTCATAACCGCTATTCTTAAAGTTTTCGGCAAGAGTTTTATGCTCGAGAGGAATATTTCCGCCCAATTCTTCCAGATGGAAAGGATTCCGTCCCGATAAAATCATGGCACGGCTCGGCATACAGACAGCACCACAGGTACCGCCTGCAATATGCGCACGAACAAAGGAAGTTCCCCTTTTTACAAGTTTATCAAGATTAGGGGTAATTATTTCCTCATTACCCAGAGCGTGAACAGTATCCCAACGCTGGTCATCCGTCACAATAAATAATACATTAGGCTTTTTCTTCATAAAATCCCACCTTTGAGTTAATTATAAAACACTCACGCAAATTTTACAATACATATAACACAAATCCCCACCGATTTTTCGGTGGGGATTAACATTATCCAGATAAGGATTATTTGTTTGCAATTGCTGCCTGTGCTGCTGCAAGTCTTGCGATGGGCACACGGAAGGGTGAGCAGGATACATAGTCGAGACCAATCTTGTGGCAGAATTCAACTGATGTGGGATCGCCGCCGTGTTCACCGCAGATACCGCAGTGAAGTTTTTCGTTAACGGGCTTACCAAGTTTAATGGACATTTCCATAAGCTTACCAACGCCTGTCTGGTCGAGTTTTGCAAAGGGATCGTTTTCGAAGATCTTTGCATCGTAGTAAGCATCAAGGAACTTACCGGCGTCGTCACGGCTGAAGCCGAAGGTCATCTGGGTAAGGTCGTTTGTACCGAAGCAGAAGAAATCAGCTTCCTTAGCAATTTCGTCAGCTGTAAGTGCTGCTCTGGGGATTTCGATCATTGTACCAACTTCGTACTTGAGGTCAGCGCCTGCTGCTGCGATTTCAGCATCAGCAGTTTCAACAACAACCTTCTTAACGTACTTAAGTTCCTTAACATCACCTGCAAGAGGAATCATGATTTCGGGAACGATCTTCCAGTCGGGATGAGCCTTGTTTACATTGATAGCTGCACGGATAACAGCTGATGTCTGCATCTTTGCAATTTCAGGATATGTTACTGCAAGACGGCATCCACG
>JAZSPI010000006.1:0-13653 GCA_045537395.1 Acutalibacteraceae bacterium
AAGTACTTTCCCTTGGGGTGCGACCCGTGGCAGAGTCGCAGACAGGAAACTGCCGTTCTACATTAATGTATTTATATATTTAACTTGCCTTCTTTAGCAGTATTTCTGCCTTTTCACCTTTCAGTACCTCCTTACAAAACATCCTACAAGGGGCACACCGTGGCAGGGGCAAAGACAGCCGGTCAGATTTTATCTCTGTGGAAAGGTTTGATGTAACCTATATTATTTCTATGTTCATATATTCAAAAGCACGGAGTTTCTTTCCTTATCACGCTTTCCCCCACGTTATCCTATTTGTTTTTGTAGGAATACTCATCTATTTGCAGGACGCGGGAACGACGCGGACATAAAACGGAACCACGGGAAAGCCCAACGGAAAATGAAGCAAAACTATTTATGCCTACGGTGCGAAATCTAATTTTTCGGTAGTACTGTCTGTACAGTTAATTAATACGGCAGACTAAGATTGAGTTGTAAATTAATATATCAAATCTTATTCCGAAAAATTCGTACTTTCGCATCCGACGAGTCATAAATTTACAGCATCCGAAAAGCGGTTTTGGTGACTTTTGCCAAGGACAAAAGTCACTCAGCGAAGCGTATCCCAACTTACGGCTTTCTTGAAACATAAACAGCAATCGGCGTAGAGACGATTGCCCGATACCTTACGGTTTAATAAAAAAGCAGAACGGTGAATAAAGCACAAAAGCCACTCAGCTAAGCGTATCACGACTAAATGTTTCCTTGAAACGTAAAAACCATTGTACTTAAGCCGAAAAAATCATCAGCTGTTACAATGGTTTTATCTTACTTATTCATCAATCATTACACTCTCCACCTTATATCTCCCCGAAACCTTGTCCCTTTCCTTGTAGTCGCACCAAATAATCCTGTTTTCCGTATAAAGAATTGCCACAGTACGGTTAACACCCTTTTCCAACGGAGAAATCTCGCTGACCTTGTGGTAGGCTTTTTTCAGCATAGAGTCTGCAATCTTCAGCCTTTCGGGAATTACACCGGAATTGTTTGTAGCCACTCTGTCATAAACCATTTTGTCACGAAGAACATTTTTATCTGCGCCATCAAGGCAAGAAAGGAAATCATATACCAGACAGTTATATTGATCCAGAGGTATACTGCCCTTTTTATTCTTTTCTTCAAGAAAAAGCGCAAAGTTACAGAACAAATCATAAGGAGTGATTCTGACATTTTCAAATATGTAAGCAAGAGTTACCGAAAATCTTCCGCTGTTAGAAAGGCGCTCAAGTTCATTTTCCGCTTTGCGCAGACAGTCGAGTTCCTCTTCACTTATCCAGGGAGTTGAGATAACCTCATAGGGTGGCTCCTTGCTGTACTCGCAGGGATACTTTACCCTTTCTTCACCCATAGGTGAACCGTGAAGAATTTTCAGAAAGCCCAACTGTAGCATATTTGCTTTAAGAGAATATGCCCTATTGAACCCCTCAATGAAAGATGCATAATCTTCACAGGGAAGTCCTGCAATAAGGTCAATATGTATATGACAGTTTCCACCCGAAACGAGCCTCTTTATGTTACGGCAGATTTCCTCGGTATTGTTTTTTCTGCCGATGGCTTTCAAGGTTTCTTCATTGAAACTCTGGATACCTGCCTCAAACTGTACACTTCCCGAAGGCATACTGCCAATAAGGGAAAGAAATTCTTCATCGGCAATATCTGCGGCAATTTCAAAATGGAAGCAGACACCATCCGGTATATCTTTACCGTAGTTATCCTTAATAAAACCGAGAATATCTTTTGCCCTTTTAAGATTACAGTTAAAGGTACGGTCAACGAATTTAACAGTTTCAGCACCGCAACAAGCAAGAGAAAGTATTTCTTCCTTTATTCTTTCAAGCGGAAAAAACCTTACCTTTCCGCATCTGCCCGAAAGACAGAAAGCACAGTTAAACGGACAGCCTCTGCTGCTTTCAATATAAGCGATACGCCCCTTAATGGAATCAAAATACTCTTTGCAATAAGGTGAGGGATAATCCGTTTTTCCCCTCTCATCTGCGCAGGATATACGGACATTACCGTCTTTGATAAAGGATACACCGTCAACATCTTCGGCATTTCCGTTTAAAAACTCAGGCAGGATAATTTCCCCTTCTCCCGAAAAGACATAATCAATAAAAGTGTTTTTTTCCAGTATTTCCTGCTGATTATATGCGACCTCGGGACCGCCTAAAATAACGGTGATTTTTTCATTGTATTCTTTGACTTTTCTGCACAGATACAGTGTCTGCTTTATGTTCCAGATGTAACAGGTAAAAGTAACGATTGAAGGATTGTGACTGACAATTCTTTCGAAAACATCCTCAGGTCTTTCGTTTATAGTCCCTTCCAAAACAGAAAAAGAATATCTGTCGTCGCAGTATTTTTTTGCGCTTGTAAAAAGACACCAGGGTGCAAGGGATGAATGTATATATTTGGAATTGAGTACACACAGCAGAACTTTTTCCATATTCTGTTTCTCCTTTATCCGCAATAAGCCTGCCCGAAAAAACGGACAGGCTTTAATATCAGTATGTTATTGTATAATCTTTTTCAAATGTAATTCCTATTTGAGCATCAAACTCGACAAAACCTGCATCAAAACCAATCTTCAAAACAACCGGAGTGATATAGTCAGACCACAGGATTCTGCCGGTCTTTTTTTCAACACGGCAACGGATGACACAATCATAATACTCGGCTGAAAAATCCGTTATAAAGGGCGGTGCAGTATCCCTTATCGTAGGAACATCAAGGCAATCAACAGCCTTTGAGATACCCTTGCCCGGTTCCGGATCTGTACAAGTGTTTAAAGTGATTGTTATTTCATATTCGTCACCATTTTCAACACAGACAGCATCCGCAACATCCTCTGCCGAAAGTTTGCTTGACCATTCCTGCCCGGGTACCGGATATCTTGCTACAATGGCTTCCTGATAAGGATATTCAACAGGCTCGGTAATATCGGTAAACTTGTTTTCAAGAATACCCAACGCGACATTCTTTATTGCCGAAGGAAGTTCAAACTTATCTCGGTTAATACTTCGTTTTTCGAAATTCTTTACTGCTTTGACAGCCTCGCTTTTTACACGGTTACTGCTTTCATTGAAATAAGCGATAATCTCTTCTTTTTCTTTAAGATTTTCATAAGTGCTGTCGGACTCGGTGATAGGTACAGTAGTATCCTGTGTATCTGAAATTGTGGTACTAACTTGCGATTTTGTAGTAGAAGTTACCTTTGAAGATGTGTTTTTATCAGTAGTCGGTGCTACCGTAGAAGCAGGAACGGTTGTAGGCGCAATAGTGGTCGGAATTACAGAAACCGGCTGTGTAGTTACTGCTGATGTTTCCTGAAATTTTATCTCTTTTGAAATATGCCTGACAAGTAAAAATACTACCGTCGCAGCAAGCAGGACTATCCCAAGCTGTAAAAATATTGATATTTCTCTTTTGCTTAAACCGGATTGATCTGCTTTATAAATATCCGGTGCCGGAAATTCCTTTTGAGGCTCATTAAAACGCACCGAAATATTCCCGTCAGTTACAGGCGTCTGCTGTGCAGAAGGAGCAGAACTGCCGTCAATCTCACCGGAAATAGCCGTATAATCTTCACTGCGTTTTTCGGGTTTGTTGCCATCTTTGTTGTCCATTTTATTATCCTCTTTTATATAAAAATAAAGATATTACATAGATTATACCATATGAGGCAATCAAAAATAAAGACCTCATTAAATTTTTTTATTTTTCTTTATGCAAAAAAACAGGGACTGTTTTTTCAGTCCCCGTAATAATCACATTAATTTTTCCAAGTTTTCTTTAACTGCACCGATAAACTGTGCCGTTGTAAGTTCCTCGGCCTTTTCTCCCTGCCACAAAATAACAAGGTCTTTTGTCATTCTGCCTTCTTCAATTGTTCCGAGAGTTGCCTTTTCAAGTTTGTCGGCAAACGCCATAAGTTCACCGTTGCCGTCAAGTTCGCCTCTTTTGCGAAGTGCACCTGTCCATGCAAAAATTGTTGCTACAGGGTTTGTGGAGGTCTCTTCACCCTTGAGATGACGGTAATAGTGTCTTGTTACGGTACCGTGGGCTGCCTCGTACTCAAAGTTTCCGTCAGGTGAAACGAGAACGCTTGTCATCATAGCAAGTGAGCCGAAAGCAGTAGAAACCATATCACTCATTACATCGCCGTCGTAGTTTTTACAAGCCCAGATATAACCGCCCTTTGAACGGATAACTCTTGCCACAGCGTCATCTATAAGAGTGTAGAAATATTCAATGCCTGCCTTTTCAAACTCCTCCTTGTATTCCTTATCATAAATTTCCTGGAAAATAAGTTTGAAGGTCTGGTCATATTTTTTGCTGATGGTATCTTTTGTTGAGAACCAAAGATCCTGCTTTGTTGAAAGAGCATATTTAAAACAGGAATGGGCAAAGGATTTTATGGATGTATCCTTATTGTACATACCCTGTAAAACTCCGCCACATTCAAAATCATAAATGGTGGCTGTTTCTTTTTCGCCGTCTTCACTTGTAAAAAGGAGTTCTGCCTTTCCGGGCTTCGTGATGCGGAATTCGCTTGCCTTATAAATATCACCGTAAGCGTGACGGGCAATAGTGATAGGCTTTTCCCATGTTCTTACTGCAGGCTTGACACCGCTTAAAAGGATAGGTGTTCTGAAAACAGTACCGTCAAGAATGGCACGGATTGTAGCATTGGGACTTTTCCACATTTCCTTAAGATTATATTCCTCCACTCTCTGTGCGTTGGGAGTGATTGTAGCACATTTAACGCCTACACGGTACTTTTTGATGGCCTCACCTGCTTTGACGCTTACCTCGTCATTGGTTTCATCACGGTAAGGAAGACCGAGGTCATAATATTCCGTGTTAAGTTCAACATAAGGTGAAAGAAGTTCATCCTTTATCATCTGCCAGATAATTCTGGTCATTTCGTCGCCGTCCATTTCGACGATTTTACCCATTTTGATTTTTTCCATGTGTTTACGCTCCTTGGTTTTATTTTCTTAAAATGTTAATTAATTTAATCAGTGTCGAGGGATATCTGGTAGTAATGTTGTCGGGTACAAAAGAAATGCATTTAAGCATAGTGAAAATATCGTTTGCCGTCCAGACGGAAACCTGCAACCCCTCTCCGCGGAACATTTCCACCATTTTCTTACTGCACTGACCGTGATTTATGTTAAGGCCGACAGCACCCTTTTCTTTAACAAGAGAAATGAGAGAAGATATATATTCCTCATCCTTTTTCTTCAATTTGTCCACCTCATAATTCAGATAATAGGAAATCTGCGGAGTCTGTGTCTTTGCCGCTTCCACATCCTTTTCCTCTATACCGGTGTAAAAAAGTCTGTCGGTTATGCCGTACTCTTCACCGAGACGGAAAATTTCCTTAAGATTATCGGTGGTTTTACAGTCCACATTTACTCTTAAACCTTCATACTGAGAGACCGTTTTTAAAGCCTCATCAAGACTTACTGGATTATTCTCATTTTCATCGTGAGAGAGAATCCCTCTGCCCTCGCCGTCGAAACGCAGGTCAAACTCGACTATGTCTGCTCCCGTCTCTTTGCCCTTACGGATGGCTTCAAGAGAATTATCCTCCGTTCCCTCACATCCTGTATGAGCCGTCACGGTAAAGTCCTGAGGCAGATTTCCTACACTTTTTTCAGCCTGAAAGTATAAACTACCCGTCGCCTCAGCCACACCTAAAAGAGCCACAGCAGAGACTCCGAGAATTTTTTTAGCGGTTTTGTTCATTGATTCACCTCAAACAAAGTTTCTGTCTATTATAGCAAGTTCATTCTTTACGGTCAATATCTTATTTATATTCATCGGCAATTTCCGCACGGATTACTTCCTGCATAATTACATCTTCTTTTTCGTATACACTTGCATATTTTTCCTGATAATAGTTTTCTGCCTTACAGTCAAAACTGCCGTCGGGTGAGAAAGTAATCACGGTACAGCCTCTCTGTGCGCCTTCTTTATAAATTCCGGGATAAGCAAGATAGTCAACACTCATGCCGTAGGTAAGTCTGATACCCTTATAGTCTATAGAGAAGTTATTGTAATGGTCGTGGCCGCAAAAAACTGCCTGTGTAGAGCCGAGTTCAAGCATCTTTTCAAAAAGCCCGTCTTCACCGATACCGCAGTAAACTACCTTTTTGCTTTCGCCTGCAGTACCGTAATGGAGTTTTACGTTCTCCGTATCTGCAAAGCCGTTATCTGCATATTCATACCAGGCGTCCTTCTGTTCAGTAAGAGGAATATGGAAGAAAGCGGCCGATTTAACGGTTTTGGGGATTTTAAGATCCTTTTCTTTGGCGATTTCAGCGTTCTTCGCATTAATTGCTTTTACGGATTCTTCATACCACTGAACCTGATTTTCATGAATGTTATCGTACTTCCACATAATACCCAAAACATCCCCGTCAACATAGGAGTGGCTGTCAAATACGAAAAGTGACTGAGTTACGATACCGTCGGTGTTTTTAACATTGATTATCTGATTACCGTAGCCGTCAACATCTTCGGGACCTGTCTCAAAGATACAGTATTCGAACTCTTCACTGCTGTAAAATTCGGAAATATCTTTTCTTGAATGATAGGAATAAGCCTCCGTATCGTGGTTGCCGAAACCTAAAGTCCAGTAAACACCGAGTTGTTCCATAAGGGCGGCAAAAACCTTTGCAGAAGAAAGGTTATTGAAGGTACCTGCCTGGAAAGGAACCGGGTATGAGACGTCACCTGTTATAACTACAAGGTCAGGCTCTTCTGCTTTTACCATAGCAGCGATGGCATTAATAGCCATTGAGTCCTTTTTAAGTGACATAAAACCGCCGCCGATATGTACGTCAGTAAGCTGCATAACTTTAAAGTCTCTGTCAGTAGTAAATGTCCAGTTACCGTCCTTATCCTTTTCGGGAACAAGTTTATCTTTCTTTTCCACCTTTTCAAAAGCAGAAATCTTTTCAATGTTAGCCTTGTTACCTGTAGAACTGAGTACAGCGCATACACCCGCCGCTGCCACAATAACTGCAAGGAAAATGCAAAGCACCTTAAGTACTGTTTTGCCCTTTGACTTTTTCTTCACGCTTGTCTTTTTTTCTTCTGTTCTGATAGTTTCCATAATTCTTTCTCCTTTATTTTTTATTCTTCACAGACAATAAAGTAAGCCTTTAAGCCTGTTTCTTTTTCAATTTCACGGGCAAGATTTTCTTTTGCTTGAGTGGTATTGATTTTTATGTAAACTTCGCTTTCATCCTCCGATAAATTGAAGTTTATACCGATAACACTTTTATCCTTTAAAATATCCGTCAGTTTTTCCCTTGCCCCTTTTGTCGGTGACTCGGTAAGAAAAGAAAGAGCAGAGAGAAGATTCTTCACGGCAGTAAAAAGTATCACTGCACTGATTCCAAGACCGCAAAGAGCATCAAAAGCGTACTTTCCGTCAACGGACAGAATTAATGTCAGTGCCGTCACCGACGTAATGAAAAAGTCAAGCAGACTGTCAAGAGACATAAGTCTTATAACACCTGAACCGCTTTTTCTTGCACACAAGCCAAGCACGGCAAACATTGCGAGTTTTATCACGGCAGTGCCGAGAATTATTACAAGATACTTAACTGCAAAACTTACAGGCGTAGGATATGTAAGCCTTTCAAGAGAGTTATACGCAAAATAAAAGGCACTGAAGGCAACCGTTGCCGAAATAACAAAAGACAAAAACTGTTCAGTCTTTTTTGCCCTATAAACAGCGACGGGACTGATTTGTCTTGTCAGTGAAACAAGCAAAGTAAAACTGAGTATTCCCGTAAGAGAATCAAAAAAGTTGTTGACACCGTCAGAGTAAATGCTGATACTGTTTGAAGCCAGACCGATGTATAATTTTGCAATAAAAAGAAGGATATTTACTCCGAAGACACCAAGATAAACATAAGGCATTTTCTTTCTGATAGTACCACTCCTCCTTTTACTTTTTAACTGTTACAGTATAACACGGAAACGAGACTTTTTCAAGCCTTGACAAAGAAATATAAAACAGTTAAAATTAATTGATATTAAACCAAAGGAGAAATACTATGGCAGTTTTCAAATCATTCAGAGCAATAAGACCGAAAGCAGAATATGCCCACAAGGTTGCTGCCCTCCCCTACGACGTTATGAACAGTGACGAAGCAAGAGAGATGATAAAGGACAAACCTTACTCTTTCCTTCATGTTGATAAAGCAGAGGTAGACCTTGACAAAAGCATAAATATTTATGACGAAAAAGTTTATCTTAAAGCAAGAGAAAATCTTGATTCTCTCGTTACAGAGGATATCTGCGCCGAGGATGAAAAGCTTTGTTTTTATATCTACCGACAGATTATGAACGGCAGAAGTCAGACAGGTATCGTCGGCTGTGCTTCAATCGACGATTATATCAACAACATCATCAAAAAGCACGAATTTACCCGTGCCGACAAAGAGGCAGACAGAATCCGTCACGTGGACTACTGCGACGCTAACACCGGACCTATCTTCCTCACTTACCGCAAAAATGATTCTATCAGCGCTCTCGTAAATGCTTTCAAGGAAAACAATAATCCTGTTTACGATTTTATCACCGAAGACGGAATTACAAATACTGTATGGGTTATTGATGACGAGAAAATCACAGACACGCTCTGTGCTGAGTTCGGAAAAATCGACTATCTTTATATCGCTGACGGACACCATCGCTGCGCTTCTGCAGTTAAGGTAGGTCAGAAAAGACGCGAAGTAAATCCCGACTACACAGGCAACGAAGAGTTCAACTTTTTCCTTGCCGTTGCATTTCCCGAAGATGAACTTGAAATTATGGACTACAACAGAGTTATGAAAGACCTCGGCGGTAACAGCGAAGAAGAATTCATAGAAAAACTCTCCGAAAAATTCACCGTGGAAGCCTATGAAGGTGAAGGACAGTACAGACCGTCTGAAAAACACACCTTCGGTATGTATCTCGGTAAGAAGTGGTACAAGGTTACTGCAAAGAACGGCACCTTCAACGAAAATGATCCCGTTGAAAGATTGGACGTTTCCATTCTGCAGAACAACTGCATCACTCCCATTTTCGGTATAGAGGATCCGAGAACAGATAAAAGAATTGACTTTGTAGGCGGCATAAGAGGTCTGGGAGAACTTGAAAGAAGATGCGAAGAAGATATGGCAATTGCTTTTTCAATGTATCCGACCTCTCTTGAAGACCTTATGGCAATAGCCGATGCAGGCAAGGTTATGCCTCCCAAATCAACATGGTTTGAGCCGAAACTTTTGAGCGGACTTTTCATTCATAAGTTATCATAAAGCGTAAGGAATTATCATAATGACAGAAAAATTATTTGACAGGGACAGTTATTTAAGGGAGTTCAACTGTAAAGTCACTGACCTTTACACCAAAGATGACAAATTATACATCGAAACTGACCGCACTGCTTTCTTTCCCGAAGGTGGAGGACAGGCATCGGATATCGGTACTCTGGGCTGTGCAAATGTGGAAAACGTACAAATTATCCATGAAAGAATATATCATTTTGTGGAAAACTCAGAGGAAAACGTTAATTTCTTTACTATCGGCAAGGAAATAACGGGTAAAATAAATTGGAAAAGGCGTTTTGACCATATGCAGCAACATTCCGGAGAGCATATTTTTTCGGGATTTGTTCATTCTCTTTTCGGATATGATAACGTGGGATTTCACCTCGGCAGCGAAATTGTCACTCTCGATTTTAACGGAGTTCTGACAAAAGAGGATGTGTGTAAAGTAGAATTACTTGTCAACAAAGCCGTTTGGGACAACCTTGAAATAAGGGTGTTTTTCCCCTCGGACGAAGAACTTGCCCATATCCCCTACCGCAGTAAAAAAGAAATTGACGGTCAGGTGAGATTAGTGGAATTTCCCGGTGTGGACATCTGCGCCTGCTGCGCTCCCCACGTTAAAAATACGGGTGAAATCGGCATAGTGCAGGTTGTCGCTTTTGAAAAGTACAAGGGCGGAACAAGGGTAAGTATCCTTTGCGGAGAGAGAGCCCTCAAAGATATCCGCCACAAACTCGACGAAAACCACTCTGTCAGCGTTCTTATGTCCTCAAAGGAAAAAGAAACGGCACAGGCTGTAAAAAGAATAAAAAAAGAAAAAGAGTCCCTTGATTATGAAATCGTAGGACTTAAAAGAGAAATCCTCTCTCTAAAACTTGCCTCAATAAAAACAGATAAAAGAATCGTGGTTTTCGACCACTCTCTCCAAGGGAAGATGCTCCAGGATTTTGCTCTGGCTCTTATGGAAAGAGCAGAAGAGTTTGTCTGCTGTTTCAGCGGTGAAAACGGGCAGTACCGTTACTGTATGGTCAGTGATAAGATTGACCCCCTCCCCTTTGCAAAAAGCCTTAATGAAAAATTCGAAGGCAGAGGCGGAGGAAGGAACGGAATAGTACAGGGCTCACTTGTCGGTGAAGAAAAAAAGTTAAAAGAGTTTCTTTTTAATTTGCAAACCTCACCTGAAAGTAGGGGTAACACAGATACGCTGTGACGAATTGATATACCTACGCAAAATTAATATAACCGATAAAGGCGGATATAAAAATGGACAACCAATGGTCGCCCCCACGGTAAACAAATCAAAGGACAGGTTAACCGTTACGGAAACCTGTCCTTGTTGTTTGTGTTTTAACCGTTAAGCATTTTGAATACTTTTTTATTGGCGGGATAAAGTTCTTTATAGGCTGCAAACATCTTATCGTAAACAGGCTTGTTTGCCTTATTGGGAGTGAATCTCTTTTCAGCATCGATAAGAAGGTTAGCCTTTCCGATACCGTCAATAACTCCAAGACCTACTGCGACCACTATTGCGGCACCCACAGCACCGACATTCTGAGGACTTGCGACAGTTTCAACTACTCTACCTGTACAGTCGGCAAGAATCTGACTTGTTGAATCGTTAAGAGCGCCGCCGCCTACGAAACGGATAACATTGGATGTCTTTGTTTTCTTTTCGTGGGTTTCGAGCATCCATCTCATATGCATACATACGCCCTCAACAACGGCACGGATCATTTCACTTTTACCTGTTTCTATGCTCAGATTAAAGAACATGCCTCTTGAGTTGGGATCCTCAAAGGGGCAACGATTACCGTGAAGCCAGGGAGCAAACATAACACCGTTTGAGCCTGCGGGAACCTTTTCGATAACTGATGAAAGATACTGATAAAGATTTGTGTATTCGCTTTCTATATCTTCGGCAACGTCTGTCTTTTTAAGATAAATGCCGATTTCGTCAAGAGCAAGGTGATTCTTAACCCATTCAAGACACTTACCGGCAGTTTCAAGTTCTGCAAAGTAGTTGTAATAGCCGGGTCTTGCGCCTACAACGGCAGCAATCATGGCTGAAGCATCAACGATACTCTTGTCAACAACAGTAGAAACCCAACCTGATGTACCCATATAAACGTGAGTTTCGTTATTATTAACGGCACCTGCACCTACGCCGATAAGAGAAGCGTCCATACCGCCACCGAATACCACAGTGCCTTCCTTGAGACCTAATTCTTCAGCAGCCTTTGCAGTCAGACCGCCCACAGCATCGGTAGATTTTATTATTTCAGGAAGGTGATCCATATTAACCTTAAGGATTTTGCAAACCTCAGGACTCCATGTCTTTTTGTGAATATCAAAAAGAAGTGTACCGAAAGCAGAGTCCTCAGTCATAACAAACTTACCTGTCATACGTGCAATAAGTGCTTCCTTAACATCGAGCCACTTATACACCTTTTCAAAATTGTCAGACTCATTATTCTTTACCCAGTTATATTTAAAAACGGGATCCTTAACAGATGCTGCAACTGCACCTGTCTTTGCAAGGGAAACAAGAAGTTTGGGAAGACTTGCGCCTGCAATCTGATGAAGGAAGCCATGATCCATAAGTTCCTTCTGTTCCTTTCTTGCTCTCTGATCCATATAACTGAAAGCACGGCGTATATGTCTGCCTTCCTTGTTTACAAGCACAAGACCCTGTGCCTGTGAGCAGAAGGAAATACCGTCAACCTGTTCGGGCTTTACATCAGTTTTACTGAAAAGTTCCTTTGTGGTCTTGCACATAGCAGCCCACCATTCGTCGGGATCCTGCTCTGCGCCGCCATCGGGCATAATGTAAAGTTCGTAGCCCTCAATAGCGTCAGCGATGAGTTTGATGGTTTCATCGATTTCAAAAAGACAGGTTTTTACGCCTGTGGTGCCGATGTCGTAAGCAAGTGCATATTTCATATTATACATCCTTTCCGGAATTATTTATGTTCTTAAAGCCGCCTTAACAAAACGGAGAATGTTTGCGATAACTACTTCATCCTTTTCGAAAATATCCTCACCGGAATAAATTCTGAATCTTTCCTTATAGTAGTCGCATGCATAAGTGAACTGAATATTCATAAGAATATTGTCAACAAGATAAGCCGCCATGCCCGGGTCAATATCTTTTCTTATCTCACCCTCACGCTGTGCTTCGGCTATAACTCTTTTATATGCTTCACAGGTGAGACTTTCCATCTGGGTAGCGACAGTTTTGGCAACGGCAGAATTAGTCTGACTTGTTACCACATTATAAAGTTTAATAAGGATATTGTCTCTTCGGGAAGATTCAATGGCAATCCTTATGAGTTTTTCAAACTTTTCCATTATCGGAACTTCACTGACTATAACCTCTTCCATTACTGCCTCAAGATTCTGTATACCGTAGTTGACACTTGTTAAAAAGAGATCTGTTTTAGTATCGAAATATTTATAAAGAGAACCTACGCTGACCTGTGCTTTTTTAGCGATAGTATTGATGTTGGCATTTTCAAAGCCGTTACAGGCAAATTCATTGATTGCCACGGTCAGTATCTTATTTCTTTTTTCTTCGGAAATATTATTGAAGGTAGGTTTACAGCAAAAGTCAAAACTTCCCATAATTACTCCTTATTATATAAGGTAATTCTAATGTACATTGTATCAATTTTGCCAAAAAAATGCAAGTATAAATTAAAGGGTAAAAACTATGCAAATTGCATAAATAAAAATGAAAAAGCCCTTGTATTCGGAAAGCACAGGTCAATTCGTTTCAATGAAACAATAAGGCAGTTACGCTTCGCTGAGTTACTTTTATACCACCATTGTGCTTTGTAATTTTCGTTTCAATAAAACAATTAGTCGTCAACGCTCGAGCCGCTTGGGCTCTTACTTTGCTCTCGCGGCGACAAAGTAAGCAAAGCCCCGCTTTTTTTGACGGGAAAAGAGATTGCTGTTTAGTTAAATGGTGATGACAGTAAGAGTGTACTTTTCAGTAAAAATTCTAAAACAAGTACTTTCCCTTTGGGGCGACCCGTGGCAGGGTCGCAGACAGAAAACGGCCGTTCTACGTTAATGTATTTATATATTTAACTTGCCTTCTTTAGCAGTGTTTCTGCCTTTTCACCTTTCAGTACCTCCTTACAAAACGTTCTACAAGAGGTTGCCCCGTGGCAGGGGCAAAGACAGCCGATAAGATTTTATCTCTGTTGAAAGGTTTGATGTGACTTATATTCTTTTTATGTTCATATAATCAAAAGCACGGAGTTACTTTCCT